>NZ_VNXM01000005.1:0-158411 GCF_009820205.1 Escherichia sp. HH26CH | reverse complement strand
GCGGGGTGGAGCAGCCTGGTAGCTCGTCGGGCTCATAACCCGAAGGTCGTCGGTTCAAATCCGGCCCCCGCAACCAACACTTATGATGCTGATAAACCGCAATGTGTTTCACAGATTGCGGTTTTTTTGTACCTGAAATCTTCCTTAGCTGAACTCACAGCACGTTTTTTATCTCCCTTCCTGCAAAGAAATCTATTATCGACCTGGCAACGTATATCCCGGTTTGCTGGTATGACTCAACGGTAGCGGCCGCAATATGCGGCGTTGTAATGATATTCCTGGCATGTAGCAATGGGCTAAATTGCGCTAGCGGTTCAGAGCTAAACACATCCAGTGCTGCAAAAACATTTCGTTCTTCAATTACCTGAAGTAAAGCCCCCTCATCCAGCAACTTTCCCCTTGCGGCGTTGATGATAAGAGCACCATTGCGCATCATCGACAAATATTTATGACTAATGAAGTTCTCCAGCTCCGGAGAAAATGGCAAAAGAACGATGATGACATGAGACTGCATAAAGATATCTTCAATTGATACGAACTGAACTCCATCTTTGCCTGCGGCCTGGAAATCGGGTTGTTTATCAAAAGCTAAAAGCTCAACATCAAAACCAGATAACCTTTTCGCCAGTGTTTTGCCAATATTGCCGTAGCCAAGCAGGCCAATACGTTTACCTTGTAACTCGCACCCATGCGACTCGCCCCAATAACCATTTTGCATCGCATGATAGCTACCGGGGATATTTCTCATGCTCGCAAAAATAAGACCGATGATAAATTCCGCGACTGCATTTGAATTAATCCCAACAGCATTATTGACCACAATACCTGATTGTCGAGCCGTATGAAGATCAATATTATCAATCCCTGTCCCGAATCTCGATATTATTTTCACTCCTGGTAGTCGCGATAACGTATCCGCTTGATAACAATCTTTTCCGGCAATGACTGCGCAAATAGATTCTCGTAATACTGTGGATTCTGATTTAACCAGATGCTCCACATTATTCTTGATAATAAGGTTAAAATGATTTTCTCTTAGCAGCTTGCTGGCAGAAACACAACGCGCTGAAAAGCTGGGAACGGTGACCAGAACGTTTTTCATAGCTGACACTCACATCAATGAACGCCACCCCAAGAGATGGCGTGACCGGTTACTGTTTTATATTCTAAAATTATGAGTTTGCTTTAATACCGAGCGCACCTCCTGGATGATATAAGCCGAAATCAGCACGAGTAAACTTTTTCAATTCGGAGAGCGCAAGCGCCACCGCATCACCAACAACCAGAACGACTGTTGATGAGCATGACGGTGCTAAACCTAAATTATCCGCCTCACTTTTTACGGGAATTTCAACGGATAAATCACAACTTATCGCAAGCGATGAGCGATGACTGCGGGTAAAGGAGATCAAATAATTACCCATTTTTTTCAGACTAGGTAGTGTTGCCAGGATTTCTGTCGTCTCACCACTGTTTGAAATAAGAATAACAACATCATCTTTCGCCACCATCCCAAGATCGCCGTGTACGGCTTCAGTACCGTGAACAAAAAACGAGGGAGTTCCAGTGCTGGCAAATGTTGCGGCGAGTTTTCGGGCAATAATACCGGACTTACCGACACCAATAAAAACAACTTTCCCCTGACAAGACTGTAATACTTTAATTAAATTTGCGACCTCCGAAAGGGGGGAATCAATAACTTCTTCAACTGCTTTATGTTCGTTACGCATAAAATGTTTAATGAGATGGATAAGATCCGTGCTGTTCATTTTTATTTTCCTTGATTAATATTTTTAATTACACTCGCAAGACGCGTAAGCCCCATATATAATTTTTCTCGACCGCAGGCCAGGTTCAGACGAAGGTAGCCCTCCCCCTCCGTTCCATAGACATTCCCCGCCATAATGCCCACTTTGCCTTCATGAATTAATCGACTGTAGAATTCATCAAAGGGATAACCAATAGCAGAGCAATCTATCCACGAAAAATAGCAACCATCAGCAGGCCTTACGATCAATTCTGGAGTATTTTCGTTCAGATACTGCTGGGTGAATTGAATGTTAGAGGCAATATGTGCCTTTAATGACTTTAACCATCCCTCACATTCGTTATAGGCAATAATAGTTGCAATTATATTCAGTACGGATGGGGAGTTTACAAAATCGCGATATCTTGATATCGTTCTGAACTTATGATTAAAATTATCGTCAGTTGAAATCATATACGATCCTGTTAGCGCAGGAACATTAAATGTCTTCGATATCGAATTAAACACCACTACTTTTTCTTTTTTTATTTTAAGCGCAGATGTAAAGCTACGATTAAAAACAAAATCACTGTGAATTTCATCTGAACATAACCAGACATTATGTCTTGCACAGCTTGCAGCGATTTTATGCAGATCTTCTTCCGACCAGACGGTTCCTGTCGGGTTATGAGGATTACATAATAACACCATCTTTGCGCTTTGAATCTTAAGATCAAAATCTTGCCAATTGATAGCGTAGCCCCCCTCATTTTTTATAATCAAAGAGGCTGTCAGAATATTTCTCTCGCTATGTTTAATTATATCAAAAAATGCATTATAGACAGGTGTAAAAACGAGAATATTATCACCATGCGATGTCAATAACTCTATTGCTTTAGCAATGGAGTACATCACGCTTGGGCTATAGGTGATCCATTCTGGTTTGATTTCAGTTTTATATTGTTGATGATACCAATTGACTATCGCATTCAGATAGTCATCATGCTGCCAACGGCTGTACCCTAAAATCGGGTGTTCCAGACGTTTTCTTAATGCCCTGATGATAGCTTCCGGTATCGGAAGATCCATATCTGAAATAGAGAATGGTAATACATCTTTTACACCAAATCTGTCCTCGCAAAAGTCCCATTGGGTACAATATGTTCCTTTGCGGGAAATAGGAGTATTAAAAACATCCATCAGCATATCCCCATGTAGTTATCCATATCCCGACGCAAGGCGATGACTTTAGTACCGATAATGACTTGTAGGGTATTTTGATCAAGTTTAACAACCGCAATTCCGCCAGCTCTTTTTATTGCTGCCTCGTCAATCAATCCCATATCTGCGATTGTTAAACGTAAACGAGTTACGCAATTATCCAGGGATTTAATATTCTCTTTACCACCAAGTGCCTTAACCATCTGCTCCGCTGCTTGCAGCTCTGATTTATCAAGCGTTGGGATATCCGCTATAGCCGTATCCTCATGAGCATTCAGCGTGACAGGACTGGACTCTTCACGGCCTACCGTCATCAGGTTAAATTTGAGAATAGTCCAACGGAACACAAAGTAATAAATAAAGAAATAGGCCACTTCGACACACACCGCTATTGGCCAACCTGTTCTTGTGCCACGCAATACGCCAAAGCTAATAAATTGAATCAGATCGCCAGTAAATCCCATCTTCACGCCCATATATGGCAAGACCATGTTGGCGAATCCATTCATAAAAGCATGGAAGACAAATAGCAGTGGACTGACAAATAAGAACAGAAACTCAATCGGTTCGCTGACGCCGCCAATAATGACTGTAAGCACCCCGGAAATAAGCAATGCTTTGATAGCTTTTCTGTTTTGAGCATGAGCAGTGCGATACATCGCCAGCGCGGCACCAGCCAGACCATACTGAATCATCAGTTTGCCCTGTTCCATTTTCCCCGCCAAATCCAGCGGAATGACCGCATTCTCTTTGACGTACGCCATAAACATGTTCAGGGTGCCATAATACTCTTCGCCGCCGATCACTGCCGATCCGCCGATGGGGGTAAAGCGGAAAACTGACGTCACCAGGTGATTTAAACCAAAAGGTATTGTCACGCGTTCGGCGACTGCATAGAAAAAATAGCCAACAGGACCGGAAGTTGAAATCCAGTGGCCAATGAGCATGAAAAGATTGAAAAATGGTGGCCAGATAAAAGGGATGATCAGACCAAATCCACTCATCACAATCAGTGTAATAATAGGCACCAGGCGTGGGCCACTATAAAATCCTAATGATTCAGGAATACGTAAGTTAACGATCTTTTTATACATACTGGCGACTAATAATCCTGCTATAATCCCACCCAACACACTGGTATTGTAGGACTGGATTCCCAGAATAATGGTTTGCCCATGTGTCGACATTTGATCAGCAGCGACCAATAAGTCATGTTGTTTAAGATAAAAGTTCGTTCCCAGATGCATCGCCATGAAACCAATTAAGCCAGAAAAAGCGCCATAGGCTTTATCCTCTTTCTCTTTTAATAACCCCAGAGGTATAGCTATCGCAAACAATACAGGTAAATTGACAAAGGCAAACAAACCAAGGCTAACAATAAAATCAAGAATGGTTTTAATTACGGGAATAGCCAGTAGTGGAATTAATTTTGCCATATCATCGCTGGCTAAACCACTTCCTAGCCCTAACATCATGCCACATACACTTAGCAGAGCGATGGGATACATAAATGCCTTTCCCAGGCTCTGAAAAAAACTCCAGGCTTTCTTTTGTTTCATGCGGGTTATCTCATATAAATGTTATATATAATCAGTCCATTAATACTTTGGTGCGAATAGAGAGATATAGTTTTTCTTCCAAAATCAATTCATATTTAAAAGTGGCGTACAAATACCTTTCAATTTCATGAATTGCGCGCTGTAACAGAATGTCTTTCTCAAGAAACTGTTCATAGAGATCACCAATATCTTTCTGTTTTATTTTTTCATTGCATAATACGCGACTTGAAAAATATTTAAGGTGTATCATGAACCTGGAATAATTAAATGAACTTCTGTCCACCTTTCTGTTATAAACAACTTCAATAAGCCCCGTGATTATTTGCGACAACTCAATAATCCGTACTGATTCATAATCAACTGAATTCTCATAATTATTTAAAATATGCAATGCTATAAAACCAATCTCATCATCAGGAAGTTGAACGCTGAATTGCTCATTAATGATAGTTAATGCATCGCGACTTATCGCATACTCTGCTTTGTACAACGCTTTGATTTCATCAAGGAAAACATTATTAATTTGTATGCCTGAAGCGACTCGGGATATTGCATTCGAAATATGATCAGCAAGAATCAATAGTAGCGATGGATTGAGATTTTTTTCGAGATTGTTCTCCGCATATTGCACTATTTTTTCGGCAACAAAAACATACTCAATATCCACATGCTCAATCAATTTGTAGAGTTTATTTTTTTGTTCATTTCTGACATAAAAAATCCGGTTAGCCGGATGCTCAGGGACCGACATTCCATATTTTTTGTTGTAACCGACGCCAGGCCCAGAAATGATAACCTCCTGTCCATTCATCGATGCCTGTACACAATTATTGTTCATGACTTTTTCGATGATCATTCCATAGCTCCAAAAAAAAAGGCAAGGCACGTCAGAAGTAATAATTACTTCAAACATTGCCTTGCCTGATTTAACAGTTACAAGATGATTAACTAATGCATATACATTACACGGAATTGTGCTTAATTAAAGAGATGGCCGGCTTATTTTTCAAGCCGACATTCAAATATTCGACATCAGTCACAAAACCAACGTCTAATATTCAGGTAAATATTATCTATTCAACGAAATATAAATTCATTGAATAAATAAAAACATTATCCCCTTCTCGCCAGCGTCGCCCCATCGGCAAAATACGCTTTTATCCCTGCGAGGATTGATTCCGCAACTTCCTGCTGGAAGGTTGCCGTTTTCAGTTTACGTTCTTCCTCAACGTTACTGATAAACGCCGTTTCGACCAAAATGGAGGGTATATCAGGCGCTTTCAGCACGGCAAACCCGGCTTGTTCAACCTGATTTTTATGCAGCTTGTTGATTTTACCGAGCTTATTCAACACAGCTTTACCAAACTTCAGACTGTCGGCAATGGTCAGCGACTGCACCATATCGAACATAGTATGGTCGACATAACGGTCGCCGCTCTTACTCACGCCACCAATCAAGTCCGAGGCGTTCTGAGTTTGCGCCAGATATTTTGCCGCGGTACTGGTTGCACCTTTGGTAGAGAGCGCAAACACAGAGGAACCGCTCGGCTGGCGACTGGTAAAGGCATCGGCATGAATAGAGACAAACAAGTCAGCACGCTGTTTCTGTGCTTTTGCTACGCGCACTTGCAACGGAATGAAGATGTCTTCATTACGGGTCATGTAAACTTTCATATTGCCCTCTTTCTCAATCAGAGAGCGCAAACGGCGGGCAATTTGCAATACCACGTCTTTTTCACGCGTTTTGTATTTCCCCACCGCACCGGAGTCTTCGCCGCCATGGCCAGGGTCAAGCATAATGACAATCGGACGATCGCGCCCTGCTTTGCCTGGCTGCGGGCCACTCTGCGCAGGCGGCACCTGCTTTTCGAGATCGCCTTTATTGTAATCCTCCAGCAGCGCCAGCAGCGGGTCCTGCATGTCCTGAGCATTGGCAGGATAGAGATCCATCACCAGACGCTCTTTAAACCCGGCGACCGGAGCAAGGGCAAACAGCTGCGGTTTTACGTTTTGCTTTAACTCAAAAACCATCCGCACGGTTTGCGGGTCAAACTGCCCGACGCGCGCCGACTTGATGAACGGGTCATCAGCACGAATTTGTGCCGCCATCCCCTTGAGCACTGAGTTCAGGTTTACATCTTCGATATCCACCACCACGCGTTCAGGGTTACTCAACGCGAACTGCTTATATTTCAGCTGACGATTAGATTCTACCGTCACACGGGTGTAGCTGGACGCAGGCCAGACGCGCACCGCCACGACCTGGCTGACCGCAGCCAGACTGACCTGACTTACGCTCAATAGCCACATGGCACCCGCGCCTTGCAGTAAACGACGACGGCTGATTGCTGTGTTGGATCCCGACATGCATCTCCCGAGCAAAAAAATCTAAGCTGTGTAACAAATAAACGACTAATTTGACCGGAAACTTTAGCGAAAGACGCATAATCTGTCATCTAATAAACGGTAAACATTCTTTTTATATTCACGGCATTACTGATAAAAAAGTTGCTCATGCGTAAAATTTGCACTTGCACCCAGTGAAAAAACAGAATAAAAATACAATAATTACGAATAATCATGCAAAGAGGTGTGCCGTGGTGAAGGAACGTAAAACCGAGTTGGTCGAGGGATTCCGCCATTCGGTTCCTTATATCAATACCCACCGGGGAAAAACGTTTGTCATCATGCTCGGCGGTGAAGCCATTGAGCATGAGAATTTCTCCAGTATCGTTAATGATATCGGGTTGCTGCACAGCCTCGGCATCCGTCTGGTCGTGGTCTATGGAGCGCGCCCGCAGATCGATGCGAATCTGGCAGCGCATCACCACGAACCGCTATATCACAAAAATATACGCGTGACCGACGCCAAAACACTAGAACTGGTGAAGCAGGCTGCGGGAACATTGCAACTGGACATTACTGCTCGCCTGTCGATGAGTCTCAATAACACGCCGCTGCAGGGCGCGCATATCAACGTCGTCAGTGGCAATTTTATTATTGCCCAGCCGCTGGGCGTGGATGACGGTGTGGATTACTGCCATAGCGGGCGTATCCGGCGGATTGACGAAGATGCGATTCATCGTCAACTGGACAGCGGTGCGATAGTGCTGCTGGGGCCGGTCGCGGTTTCAGTCACTGGCGAGAGCTTTAATCTGACCTCGGAAGAGATCGCCACTCAACTGGCCATCAAACTGAAAGCTGAAAAGATGATTGGTTTTTGCTCTTCACAGGGCGTCACTAATGACGACGGCGATATTGTCTCCGAGCTTTTCCCTAACGAAGCACAAGCGCGGGTAGAAGCTCAGGAAGAGAAAGGCGATTACAACTCCGGTACGGTGCGCTTTTTGCGTGGTGCGGTGAAAGCCTGCCGCAGCGGCGTACGTCGCTGTCATTTAATTAGTTACCAGGAAGATGGCGCGCTGTTGCAAGAGTTGTTCTCACGTGACGGTATCGGTACGCAGATTGTGATGGAAAGCGCCGAGCAAATTCGTCGCGCAACCATCAACGATATTGGCGGCATTCTGGAGTTGATTCGCCCACTGGAGCAGCAAGGTATTCTGGTACGCCGTTCTCGCGAGCAACTGGAGATGGAAATCGACAAATTCACTATTATTCAGCGCGATAACACGACTATTGCCTGCGCAGCACTCTATCCGTTCCCGGAAGAGAAGATTGGGGAAATGGCCTGTGTGGCCGTTCACCCGGATTACCGCAGCTCATCAAGGGGCGAGGTTTTGCTGGAGCGCATTGCCGCTCAGGCGAAGCAAAGCGGATTAAGCAAATTGTTTGTACTGACCACGCGCAGTATTCACTGGTTCCAGGAACGTGGATTTACCCCGGTGGATATTGATTTACTGCCCGAGAGCAAAAAGCAGTTGTACAACTACCAGCGTAAATCCAAAGTGTTGATGGCGGATTTGGGGTAAGTGGTGGAAATCGCCAGATGCGACATGCGCAATGCCTGGAGGCATGATAAACACGCTAGCATCGCATCAGGTATTGACGCTCATCGTCGGATGCGGCGTGAACGCCTTATCCGACCTACATCAAATCAAAGGTGTTGATGGCGGATTTAGGGTAAGCGACGGAAATCGCCAGATGCGCATATGCGCAATGCCCGGAGGCATGACAGGACGCGCATGCGTCGCATCAGGCAATCACGTTTATTCCCGCGAACTAAACAACGCCGCCAGACCACTGCGCCGCTCAGTACGAGTGGCGATTGCCGCACTTAATATGCGCTCATCGGCATACAACGACAGACGGCGACGCGCGCGGGTCACCGCAGTGTAAACCAGCTCTCGCGTTACAACTGGCGTGCGTTGGCTCGGTAAAATCAACGCCGCATGGTCAAACTCCGATCCCTGCGATTTATGTACCGTCATCGCCCACGTGGTTTCGTGTTCTGGCAGGCGGCTCGGTTGCACAGACTTAATATTGCCATCCGGCATCGCAAACCAGACGCGCGTCCCCTGCCCACGATCCAGCGCAATGCCGATATCACCATTAAACAACCCAAGCGCGCTGTCATTGCGGGCAATCATTACCGGCCGGCCTTCGTACCAGCGTGAGTGCGGATGACGATGAATTTTGCGCTTCTGTTGCATAAACTGCTCAATTCGCTCATTCAATCCAGCCACGCCAAACGGTCCTTCCCGCAGGGCGCACAAAAGCTGGTATTCATTGAACGCCTGAATGATTAAATCCGGCTCGGCACGCGCTTGCAGCAGATCCAGATAACGCCCGTAACCCGCAAGAGCCTCCTCAAGCATCGCAATATAGTCTTCGCCGCTCTGTAAAAGCCGTTTTTCGATATCAGTAAAATCCTGCTGAAAAACGGTTTTCACTGCCGTTTTATCACCACGGTTGATCGCCGCAGCTAACTGACCAATGCCAGAATCGCTGCCGAAACGATAGCTTTTTTGCAGCAGGCAGAGACTGTCGCGCAAAGATGCCGCTTCTGTGCCAGTTCCTGACGGAACGTGAGTTCCCGTCAGGCGGCTCAACTGCCCGGCACGCTCGGCGGTAAAGCCCGCGTTGGCATAAGCGCAGATATCGCCCAGCACAGCCCCAGCCTCAACCGAGGCCAGTTGATCACGATCGCCGAGAAAGATCACTCTGGCATGATCGGGCAAGGCGTCGATCAGTCTCGACATCATAGGCAGATCGATCATTGACGCTTCATCTACCACCAGCACATCAAGATGCAGCGGGTTACCGGCATGATGACGTAAACGCTGGCTACCCGGCTGCGCACCCAGCAATCGGTGCAAAGTGCTGGCATCTTCCGGAATGCGTTTCTTTTGTTCATCGGTCAGCGGTAACTGGCGCAAAGCCTTGCCGAGAGATTCGGTTAAGCGCGCGGCAGCTTTACCCGTTGGTGCAGCCAGACGGATACGGCAGCGTTCGCCGTCTGCCATTTGAATTAACGCTGCCAGCAACTTCGCTACGGTGGTCGTTTTACCGGTGCCAGGGCCGCCGGAAATCACCGAGATCCGCCGCGTCAGCGCCACTGCCGCCGCCACTTTTTGCCAGTTAATTTCATCGCTTACTGGAAAAAGTTTGTCCAGGGTTTGCGCCAGTAGAGCTTCATCAACCTCAATGGCATGATTCACTTCGTTGAAAAAGCGTGCCACTGTGCGCTCGTTACACCACATGCGATTCAAATAAAGACGATCACCACAGAGGATCATCGGCGTTGGTTCATCTCCCCGGCTGACCGCTTGTGAAGCCAGCAAGCATTCTTCCCAATTTTGTAACTCACCAATTTCGCTGACGCAGGTTGCTAACAGCGGATGTGACTCCTCGTTATTTTCCAGTCGTGAGAGCGGTAAACAGACATGCCCTTCCCCGGCGTCGTGGCTTAACAGGGCTGCCGCGAGGGTGACGGCAGGATGTTCATCTCCCGCCACGGTCAGGGCAAATTGCACATCCAGCGGGCGTAGCTGTTTGTGCTCCACAGCTTCCAGTAATTGCTTTTGCAATTTCATTACGCCTCCTCCAGGGTCATACCGGCAAACATCTCATCCATCAGGTCAATCAACCCGGCGTTGGGTCGGGTTGTGTAAATCCCTTGTTGCGGATGTTCTTTATCAACGCCACGCAGGAAAAGATAGATAACGCCGCCAAAGTGACGATCATAGTCGTAATCAGCAATGCGATGGCGCAGATAACGATGCAGCGCCAGGGTATAAAGCTGATATTGCAGATCATAGCGGTGTGCCTGCATCGCCGCTGCCATAGCCTGTTGGGTATAAGCCGAACTGTCTTCACCCAGCCAGTTGGATTTATAGTCGAGCAGATAATAACGCCCTTCATGGCGGAATACCAGGTCGATAAAGCCTTTTAACATGCCGCGTACCTGCATGAACTCCAGCGGCGGGCAGCCAGCGGATAGCGGATCAAACTGGCGAATTAGTGCATCAAGCTGGCTGGCGATGAGCGGTTCACTAATCGGCAGGTAAAACTCCATCTCCACCTGTTTATCGCGGTCGGAAAGCTGATTCAGGCTAACACCCGTTTCATTGAGAGGTGCCTGGAGGACAGCCGTGATCCACTCGGTCAACACTGGTTCCCACTGCGATTCAAAGCCGCCGAGTTCCAGTTTTTCCTGTACCCAGTTCGGGTCAACCGGCTGGGTAAAATCGAGGTCTTCAAACAAACTGTGCAAGAATGTCCCTGGTGACGCACCGCGCGGGAACTGATGCGGTGTTAACGTCGGTTCTTCAACGACGCTGACCACGCCTGCGGCATCAACATCCAGCCGTGGCATCAGATCCTGAGCGATACCGTGATCACGCTGCTGCAAACCGGAGTAGCTGGTGACACGCCAGTTATCGCCGGGCAATCGTTGTAGCGTCCTCGCATTCAGTTCTGCTGTAAAAACATCATTAAACTGCCAGGGCTGGTTATCACCCGTTTGTGCCGTTTGCCAGGCAATATCCTCATCGCACAACGCTTCAATACAGGTGCGAAGCCCTGCCGCATCTTGCGGTTCCCCTTTTTGCAGCAAACGCCCGAGCGCACTTTGGTGGACGTCGGTGTCACCTTTTTTATCGCCACGACGGCGCACCAGCGGTGCGACGCCGAGACTGCAATGCCAAACCGAACGCGTCAGCGCCACGTAAAGCAAACGCAGATCTTCCGCCAGACGTTCGGCCTCCGCGAGGTCGACGCTTTCTGGCGCAGCATTAAGATCCAGAACAGCCTCAAACGAGTGGCGATCGTGATAAAACGCCTGATCCTGGACGCGGAAATTGGTGATAAACGGCAGCCAGACCAATGGATATTCCAGCCCTTTCGATTTGTGGATCGTGACAATCTGCACCAGATGTTTATCACTTTCGAGACGCATTTGTTGGCTGGAGGCATTACTGTCTGGCTCGAGGATATGTTGCGATAACCAGCGTACCAGCGCATGTTCACTTTCCAGCTGCGTTCCGGCTTCTTGTAGCAATTCGCTGATATGCAAGATATCGGTAAGACGCCGCTCACCGCCTGCTGTTGCCAGCAAGTTTTCTGCAATGTTACGCGCCGACATCAGCGCCCGCAGCATCGGCATAACGCCACGTTTGCGCCAGATTTGCCGATAACCATCGAACTCTTCGACTACCGCATCCCACGCATGTTCGTCATTATTCAGCGTTTCAATATCCAGCGCATTCAGCCCCATCATTGACGTTGCCAGCGCACTGCGCAGGGTGTTCTCACGTTCTGGTGTCATCACCGCCTGCAACAGCCAAAGCATCTCCTGCGCTTCCAGAGTTTCAAAAACACTGTCGCGGTTCGAAAGGTAAACGGAAGGGATTTCCAGCAGCGTTAAGGCATCGCGCACCTGAGCGGCCTCCTGGCGGCTGCGCACCAGCACACTGATGTCCGAAGCACGCACCGGACGCGCGTCGTCGCCGTTCATCAGCAACGCTTCGCCCCGCTGTCCGGCTTGTAGCCAGTCGCGGATTTGCGCAGCACATACCTGCGCCATGGTACTTTGATAGTCGCCAACGCCGCAGCTTTCGCCTTCCATCAGCCACATTTTCATCGCAGGCTGCGTTTCACCTTTAAACACAAAACGTAACGCCTGATTTTTCCCGGCTGATTTCACTGGAATAAACGGTATTTCGCGAAACATGAACGCGTCATCAGTCTGACTGAAAAGCTTATTCACGCTGTTCACCATTCCTGGTGCGGAGCGCCAGTTGGTATCTAAGGTGTAGTGGGCGTGAACTTCGCTACGCGCCTTCATATAAGTGAAGATATCCGCACCCCGGAATGCATATATGGCCTGTTTCGGGTCGCCAATCAGCAACAAAGCGGTTTCCGGCTGATAGTGCCAGATACGGCGAAAAATTCGGTACTGCTGGGGGTCGGTATCCTGAAATTCATCAATCATTGCCACCGGGAATCGCGTACGGATCGCCGCTGCCAACACCTCGCCGCTTTCGCTACGCAGCGCGGAATCGAGCCGACTTAACATGTCATCAAAACCCAATTCGCCACGGCGGCGTTTTTCTCGCGTTACTGTTTCGCGGATCTCAGCCAATGCGCGGGTGATCACCAGATCACGAATCGACAATGGTTCTGCAAGCAGTTGATCGATCGCCTCAAACAGTGGATGTCGCGGGGTTTCCCCCCCGGCTTTCGTGCGATCTTCTAAGAAACGCTGAGAGAATTTTTCCAGCGACTCCGGTAACTGATAACTGTTGGTCTCTTCTTCTGCCCAGGCACTGATCTTCTCGATCCATTTAGCCTGATTGCTACGGTTAAACTTGCGTCGATCAATACCAGAAGATTCGATCAGCGCATCCAGTTCACCCACTGCGTCGCGCCACTGCTGTTTTACCGTATCAATACGCGCCACAATTTGCGCGTGGCGGGAAGCCAGCGTTTCATCATCGGGCGGCGGTGCTTTGATAACTGGAGCTTCGCCTTGCAGATAACGATTAATATCGCGCAGCAACGCCTGCGGCCCTTTCCAGGTTTCAAAGACCACCTGGGCAATTTCACGCGGCAGCGGGTAGCAGTGGCGACGCCAGAAATCGGCGCAGGCCTGGTAGCGTAGCAGAGACTCATCTTCAATCAGCTGCTGCTCAAACAGCATGCCGGATTCAAAGGCATTCAAGTTGAGCATGCGCTGGCAAAAACCGTGAATAGTAAAGACTGCCGCTTCATCCATCTGCCGTTCGGCTAACAACAACCACTGCGCGGCTTGCGCTTTATCGTCGATCTCTTCCAGCAGGCGTTCGTACAGTGGATTGTCGGTGGTTTCACGCAGACAGGCGATGCGCAACTCGTGGATATTGCTACGGATACGACCGCGCAATTCTGCCGTGGCAGCCTCGGTAAAGGTCACCACCAGCAGTTCTTCAACGGTCAGCGGGCGGGGAAAGGCGGCAGAACCGCCTAGTCCAAGTAACAGGCGCAAATAGAGCGCCGCAATCGTAAAGGTTTTGCCTGTGCCGGCAGAGGCTTCAATCAGGCGCTCGCCCTGTAAGGGCAAGCGCAAAGGATCTAGTGTCTCGGCGACATCACTCATTCTTTTCACTCATCAGGGGCATTGTTTGCTGCAACGCGCTGACGTTCTCCCACACTTTCCAACCTTCAGGATGCACATATTCGGCTTTCCCGTTCTGGCTGCCGGAAATCTGCGACAGAATAGCCATGCCTTGCGGCTCGACCACCGCCTGATGGAAGAAATCAGCAAGTTTTTGCGGCGTCAGCAGTTTTATCTGGGCCACGATTTTATCACGCGAATCGAAGCGCATATTGCCGCGATCGAAATCTTTACTTAACTTCGATGCTTCTTCGCCGAGCGTTTGCGGTGCCTGCAGCATCTGGGTTATTACCGCCTGCTGGATTTGCGCAAACTCTTCTGGCTTCATCGTCCGCAATTTTGCCTCTGCGGTTGGGAAAAACGCCTTGTAACGCTCCCACAAGAATGAAGGCTGTTTATCATTGCTTTGCAACAGGAAGCCCATGCCCCACTGACGTCCCACGCTCATTGGAAACGCAAACACGGCATAGCCCAACTGTTCTTCGGTACGCAACTGATTGTAGAACCACGGCTGTACGATCTGCCCCAGCAGAGAGCTATAGGCTGAGCTGGTGTATTCATCGTAGCCAGTCGGTACAAATACCGCTGCCAGTGCGGAGTCGGTGCTGTTACCGGCTTTTTCAAAGATGACGGATTGTTTTTTATCGACCACGACATCTTTGTTACGACACCACTCCGAACCATCAGCGCCCAACTGTTTTTGCACATCGCGTGCCAGCGTTGTTGCCTGGGCTTCGGTCATGTTGCCAATAACCATAAACTCTGGTCGAGCCCCTGATTTTAAGACGTCGCGATAGGCCAGCACCTCTTTCAAAGTGATTGAAGGCAAAATTTTGCGCCGTTCATCTCGCGAGAAGTACGGCACTTGCGAGAGCATCTGCGCGGGCATAATCGCCTGCTCGAACGCTTTGCCCTTTTCTGCGGAATCCATCATCTGGTTATACCAGGACTTCGCCTGCTCAAGCTGATCTTCCGTAGCGGTATAGCTAAAGTAGCCCTCCAGCAAAGCCTGGAACAGCTGCGGCAGGCGCTGGGTGTAACCATTGGCATTAACCATAAGGCCGTTGTTAGCATTGGTGGAAAAACTTATGCCACCAACCGACGCCTGGTTGCTTAACTGATCAAGCGCCAGTCCGGCAAGATAATCATTGAGCGCAAACATCACCTGATTGCGGGCGCTGTCCATGGCTTTCGGGTTACGCAAAATCAGGCTAACATCAGCTTTGGGTTCGCTGGCAAAATAACGGCTTGGCGCATACACCACGCGCAGATTCGACTCATCAACAATCAGCTCTGGATGGTCGTATTTCTTCTCTGACTTCATCAGCGAGAAATCGTCAGGAATATAAGGGTTAAGCTCCGGTAAGGAGAGCGCAATATTGGCGGCTTTTTTCTGCCAGTCAGCGAAAGTTTGTGGGCTGATTTTATCGACCTGATACGGAGCATCGACAAAATAAGCCGTTTTGTTATGCGGCTCTTTCGGGCTGATATACCAGATACGCGCATTCTGCGGCGTCATCATCGCCAGACGTTCTTTTACCGCTTTAGCGTCGTACCGATCGGCAATATTTACCGCGTCCAGCGTATGCTCAACAGGAACGCGAATCATGGTATCTGCCAGCCATTCGACGTAATCCATATCACGGGTGATTGACGGATAACGAAAGTCGATATCCAGCACATTCGCCAGTTCATCGAAGTATTGTTTATCAATCCCTTTTTCGCGTAACAGATTGAGGTAGCTAAAAATGGCCGCCACAACCTGATCGCGATTCGCCAGACCTTTATCGGTTAAAGACGCAGAGATCGCTAATACGCCGCTGTTGCCGTTGACGATAGGATCGGAATTGGCGCTAATGCCCTCAACTAATCCCTGCTTTTGCAGCCAGTCAGAAAGTGTACCTGGGCTGCGATTACCAATCAGATAGGTAATCAATTCATCCGTTTTACTACGGAACTTCGCTGAATTGTTATCGATGCGAAACTCAACGCGCAGAACTTTACGCGGCAGCGCCGGGACGTAATGAATGATAATGCCCTTTTGCGCGTCGGTGACTACCGGCACGGTGATTTCCGGTTTTTTGCTCTCTTTGTTCGGCACGCGACCAAAAGTGTCCGCCGCCATTTTTGCCAACTCCGACAACGGTTTATTGCTGTAAATAACCGCCTTCATCAGATTGGCAGAGTAATATTTCTCGTGAAAATCTTTCAGCGCCTGCTGCACCGGATTGCCGGGTTTGTCGCTTAAAGTTTCGAGGTTACCACCAGAAAACTTTGAACCGGGGTGTGCCGGGTTAATGGTTTCTGCGCTGACCTGTGCCATGCGCATCCCGTCACGCGTACGCGCCATGGTTAATTCGGCATTCACTGCATTACGTTCACGTTCGGCGTATTTCTTGTCGAGCAAGGGTTCTGCAATAGCGTCCGCCAGGCGGTCTACCGCACCGGGCAAGGCGTCGTTCTCAACTTCCAGATAGAAAGCCGTGCGATACGGTGCCGTGCTGGCATTGTGACTGCCGCCGTGCATTTTGAGATATTCGGCCAGACTGTCAGCCTGCGGGTACTTTTTCGACCCCATCAGACTCATATGTTCAAGGTAATGTGCCAGCCCCTGGTACGCCTCGGGATCTTCCAGCGACCCAACGGGCACCACCAGCGCCGAGAGCGATTTAACCGCCTGCGGGTCAGAAACCAGCAAAACCACCATACCGTTATCCAGACGTATAGCCTGATACTGGCGGTTATCTTTATCACTTTTACGGATGGTTTCCTGAATCGGCTGCCATCCCGTTTCTGCCTGACTTAAGGGTGCCCAAAGGGCAACAAACAACAATAATGCTTTGAACCAGGTGCTGCGGGGCATTCACGGACCTCATTATCAACTTTATTTTCTAACCAGATTCAATACGTTAACGAAAATTATCCGGCAGAATTTAATCTTGTGCTGCACGAGTCAGCCTATGTCTATATAACCATCAGTCCGTGACTGGTGCGCATCATAAAGTAAGCAGATGAATTGCGCAATTTTTATACAGCACTCATGACTGATTAAAGCGAAACAGCGGTAACAGGAAACGTTGCGACTGTTCAACGATGGCTTCCATTGTCTCTGGTGTTAATTGCCGCCAGAGCCGTTGATACCAGATATCATCACCTTCTCCACGCACCATCATGTTGCCTTCGTAAGCCTGAAGGAATTTCGTACGGGCTTTCTGCAACGTGGAATCGTCATCCAGCATGGCATCGTTTTGCGCGTCATAACAGGTTTTTAGCCACGCGCCGCCACTTTCAGGTAACACCAGCAGCGGCGTGGACATCCCTTCACGATACCCCTCAATCAGTTCTGAGAGGTAATGTAAAGCCTGTTCGGCTGCAAGCGGCGGAAAACGCCACTCGCCGTCTTTGCGTAGAAAAAGGCGACTTTCACCATTACCACCGCTGGCACAGTAGACAAGGTGTTCCAGCCAAAGTTGCATTCCCTGCGCCACACTTAATAAAGAGGGACGCCAGCGTAACAGGCCATCCGGCTGCACCTGCGGCAACCAACCCGTTATTTGCACACCGTTGCAGGCGAGATCAATTTCCATACTTTGCCCCGGTTGGCGACAGGCAATGACTCTGTCGGCAAGCTGCTGCATCTCCTGACACTGTGTTTCCCAGAAAATTTCACCAAAAGCGCCATACGGTAAATCCCCTGCCGCCCGGAAGCGACGGAACAAGCGATCGGCATCATCTTGCTCGACCAGAGCATTCAATAACTGCTGGTTGATTTGATAACGACTAAGCCCTTCAAGAATAAATGGCTCGGTGTCGGGGATTTCGCTGTCTTCGGTACGGAAGTTCACCTGCAAACGCATCTGGAAAAATGCCCGCACCGGATGTGCCCAGAATCGTTGTAGCGTTTCCAGCGGCACGGTTTCCGGTAAGGTAAACGGCAGCGGCTGAACAAATTCAGAATGTGCTTTACCAGCCTGGCTGGCCGCAGGTAGCCATTCACGAGCATAACTTTGTCGTTCGCCTGGCTGGTAGTTTTGCGGATCAAACGGCATTCGGGTATGGAGGCAAGTAAGATGCGCTTTTACCCTTGCCTCGCTTTCATCACAGTTGAGCGCTTCATCGCCCGGTAGATAATGGCTTTGCCCGATGTAGTCGATCAGTTCCTGCACCAGTACCGACGGGAAACGTTCACTGTTATCCTGAATGGAACGCCCGATATAGCTGATATAGAGTTTTTGCTGCGCGGAAATTAACGCTTCCAGGAACAGATAGCGGTCGTCATCGCGACGGCTACGGTCGCCACGCTTCGGTTTCTGACTCATCAGGTCAAAGCCCAATGGCGCAAGCTGGCGTGGGTAAACGCCGTCGTTCATTCCCAGCAGGCACACCACTCTGAATGGGATGGAACGCATTGGCATCAGAGTACAAATGTTAACCGGCCCGGCGAGAAAACGCTGGCTGATACGTTCCTGATCCAGACGTTGTGCCAGTTCATCACGCAATAGTGACAACGGCACCGCGTCGCCATACTGCGCACCTAAACCTTCGGCGATAATCGCCTGCCATTGTTGTTCGATCAGCGTCATCGCCGCTTCGGTTTCCGCATCCGGCAGGAAGAAGGCGTTGAGCATATCGCGACAAACCGGCAACCACTCTTCCAGCGGACGCTCCTGCGCCAGCCCGCGACGCCAGATGTTTAGCTGCATTAGCAGTGAAGCCAGATGCCCCACCAGTTCTGCAATTAAGCCGCTCGATTCATCATAAGGTAGAACCGATTGCCACTCGCCCTGCGCGCTTTCCATCGCGTAGCCCAGCAACATGCGCGTCAGGCCAAACCGCCAGGTGTGTTGACCGGTGGCGGGGAGTTCCAGCTCGCGAACGTTATCGTCATCTATCCCCCAACGAATTCCGGACTCGTTGACCCACTGACGTAAATAACGCAGCCCTTCTTCGGTGATGTCAAACCGCGCCGCCAGCACCGGCACATCCAGTAATGCCAGCACGTCTTCCGACACAAATCGGCTGTCTGGCAACGATAACAGGCTGATAAACGCTTCAAGTACCGGATGCGACTGCCGCGCCCGACGGTCGGAAATGGCGTAAGGCAGGTAACGATCCGCAGGTGCGCTACCAAACACAGCCTGAATAAACGGACTGTAGCTGTCGATGTCGGCCACCATCACGATGATGTCGCGCGGAGTAAGTGTCGGGTCTTCCTCCAGCATCGCCAGCAAGCGATCGTGTAAAACTTCAACTTCACGCTGCGGGCTATGGCAAACGTGGAAGGTGATACTGCTATCCAGTGGATCAAGAGGGCGTTTGTTATCGCTACGGGAAAACTCTTCGATGTTCACACCCGCAACGGCGCGGTTCTCCAGTTCCAGAATGTCAGACTGAATGTTATGCAGCAGGTTATCTGGCGTCACATCGACAAAAGCGTCCAGCTCCTGGCTGCTCTCCAGATCAGAAAGGAGATAAATGTAGTCGCGCCCAAGCTTGCCCCATGAGGCCAGCAGCGGGTTGCCGACATCCTGTTCACCATCGCTGTTAAAGAGCTGCCCGGCATTTTCGCTGTCGCGAAATAGCGGTAATTCGCGATCTTCAAAACTGTGTCGGCGCTGGCGAGTCAGCAGTTTCGCCAGATAAGCAGGATCTTTAATGTCGCCCCAGTAATAACGGCAAGGGTTGGTAAACAGGAGATGGATTTCAATATGTTTACCCAGCGCCTGTAGCGCCTGGAGATAAACAGGCGGTAACGCGGAAATACCGCATATAAAGACGCGCGAAGGTAACCCCGGCGGGCAGGTCGTCGCGGACTCCAGCGTTTCGATAAAGCGCTGATAGAGATTGGCGCGGTGCCAGCGCGGTTGCCCGAGTTGATGGGTATATTCCACCAACGCCTTCCACAACGGCGCTTGCCAGGCCTGTGCTTCTCCCAGCCCTTCAACCAAATGTCCTATTTCCCACTGTGCCAGCCAGTCCGGACGATAGACCAGATACTGGTCAAACAGGTCCGCCGCTTTTGAAGAAAGCTGGAACAGTTTTCGCTTGTCACTATCGTCAGTCAGATAATGCCGCAACAGGGTAAAGTCTTCGCGCTCCAACAGTTGCGGCAGCAGAGTCATCAGTTTCCAGCTCATGCTCTGTTTGTTAAAGGC
The DNA here is from genome assembly GCF_009820205.1 of Escherichia sp. HH26CH. Classification (NCBI taxonomy): domain Bacteria; kingdom Pseudomonadati; phylum Pseudomonadota; class Gammaproteobacteria; order Enterobacterales; family Enterobacteriaceae; genus Escherichia; species Escherichia sp. HH26CH. Next base: position 138,176 of record NZ_VNXM01000005.1, on the reverse strand, counting down.
GCTCTCTTTGGGGATCTCCGGTAACACCCGGACGAACATATCCCAGATAAAGCTCGCTGGCAGCGGAAAATCAATGTTTGCCGCAATACCAAACTTTTGCGACAGGGTCATTTGCAGCCACTGCGCCATACCGGTACTTTGCACCAGAATCATCTCTGGTTCGAAAGGATCGTCCAGCCGTTCGCGTTCGACAATAAACTCCATCAACGCTTCCAGCACGTCCAGACGATTGGAATGGTAGACCCTTAACATAGCGGCTCCTGACTACTGACGATTCGGGCAATGCAGGCGGGTCATCTCGCCTTCTCTGCCCCCGGGTGAAACTAGCGTAACGCTGATGCTGACACATCCCGCCTGCGATGTCTGCATTCGGTTGACCTGCCAGTTGGCAGGTGGCGAAATCGCACGCAGTTGCGTTTGCTGCCAGCCATGCCGCCAGAGCTGTTGGTACTGGTTTCTGCTGGCAAGACTGTTCATTAATGTTCGCTTGAAACCCGATAACGCAGTGACAATCATCACCATCAACACCATCGCCAACATTACCTCCGGCAGGCTAAAGCCTTGTTGATTCTTCAGGGAAGTTGACATAACGCCCTCTCTTTCAGCGGACAAAAATCGCTCCAGCCGCGTGGCGAAAAAACAATGTTTCCATCGATGACTTCGCCTGTTCGCCACAACGAAACGCCTTCATAACCGGCAATCAATAAGGCTTCATTATCTGCCAATAAACGCAGACAAACCCGGGCACCGGTGGCTGCGTACAGTAAGCACTGAACTGCGGGCTGCGTCTGCCAGGAGTGCATTTTTCCCCACTCCAGCGTCGACTGAACGATGGCCTGGCGGCGCAATGACTGACTTTCCATGCTCACGCGAGAGGCAAAACTGCGATCCTGCTGACTCATTCCTTGCAATAGCAAGCTACCCAAAATCAGCAGCATAAGGACCAGAGCCAGTGACGAAACACCCTTTTCGCGGTTCACAGGTTGAATCCTGTCACGCTATAGCTGGCATCCACCACGGTTTGCGGTTCAGACTTACTGGCAGCATGCATATTAACCGTCAACACCGGCGAGAAACCGCTGACATCCTGTCGGGTAACCTGAAAAGTGTCGATAATGATGGCATCCGGATTAGTGACTTTATCCCAGCCCTTACCTTCACAGGATGTCGCACCGCGTAGCGTTTCCAGCACATGCTCCTTCAGACGAAATCCAATCTGGTCGGACTCTTTTACCGGTTCGCGATCCCAGATACCGTTACTGTTCGCATCCCACTGCACAATGATACAGTCCCCCTGTCCGACAATTTCCAGCCCTTCGCCGGTACAGCTGCCATGACAATAACCCGCCCTCTGGAGATGCTTCGCGACGGTAAAGACCCGCAGCCAGATTTCATCTTCCAGCGCCAGCTTACGGGTGCTCGTTAAACTTTCACGCTGTAACGCAGGCAGAAAGCGTGCTGCCCCCAGCAACAATACGCTACTGATCGCCATAGCAATCAACACTTCCAGAAGAGAAAAACCTAGCTCTTTTACAGGCATGCTTCTGTTTCTCCTTGCTGACAAAGCCGGAGTCTTCCCCACGGCGAAACCACCAGCCACCACTCGCCCGTTGAGTTTTTAAAGCGAATATGCCCGGCCCATGCGGTATTGCGCAGGCCAAAGAAAGCAAGCGAAGGTGTCAGGTCGCTCATTTCGACTTCGGGCCAGCGTGGCACAAAGACCAATGGTGAACTGCCATGACAGGTATTGGCCCCAGCCGCGGAACTCACAAGGCACCATAACGCCCCCTCCCTGATAACGCTGATACTGTGGTCGCGGTTATGCCAGTTGGCATCTTCACGTAAATAGAGCAAATAGTCCCGCGCCTGGCTGGCGGTTTGCCATAGCCGTTGCGACTGCTGCCAGTATTGCCAGCCATAGAGTCCACTTGCGCTTAGCATGACCAGAATCAGCATCGCGACCAGCGTTTCAATCAGCGTATAACCACGTTGTGTTTTCATGCCGGCAGTATGGAGCGAGGAGAAAAAAAGACGAGGGCCAGTTTCTATTTCTTCGGCGCATCTTCCGGACTATTTACGCCGTTGCAGGAGGTTGCAAAATTTCGGGAAGGCGTCGCGAAGAATTTAACGGAGGGTAAAAAAAACCGACGCACACTGGCGTCGGCTCTGGCAGGATGTTTCGTAATTAGATAGCCACCGGCGCTTTAATGCCCGGATGCGGATCGTAGCCTTCAATCTCAAAGTCTTCGAAACGGTAGTCGAAGATGGATTCAGGTTTACGTTTGATAATCAGCTTCGGCAGCGGGCGCGGTTCACGGCTTAATTGCAAATGGGTTTGATCCATATGGTTGCTGTACAGGTGCGTGTCGCCACCGGTCCAGACAAAATCACCCACTTCCAGATCGCACTGCTGCGCCATCATATGCACCAGTAACGCGTAGCTGGCAATGTTGAACGGCAGGCCGAGGAAGACGTCACAGGAGCGCTGATAAAGCTGGCAAGAGAGTTTGCCGTCTGCCACATAGAACTGGAAGAATGCATGGCACGGTGCCAGCGCCATTTTATCCAGTTCACCAACGTTCCACGCTGAAACAATAATGCGGCGGGAATCCGGGTCGTTTTTCAGCTGGTTCAGTACCGTAGTGATCTGGTCAATATGACGACCATCTGGCGTTGGCCAGGCACGCCACTGTTTACCATACACCGGACCGAGGTCGCCGTTTTCATCGGCCCATTCGTCCCAGATGGTGACATTGTTTTCGTGTAGATAAGCAATGTTAGTATCGCCCTGCAGGAACCACAGCAGTTCGTGGATGATGGAACGCAGGTGGCAACGTTTGGTTGTCACCAGCGGGAATCCATCCTGCAGGTTAAAACGCATCTGATGACCAAAAATGGAAAGCGTTCCGGTTCCGGTACGGTCGTTTTTCTGTGTGCCTTCGTCGAGCACTTTTTGCATCAGTTCTAAATACTGTTTCATGGTTCCTCAGGAAACGTGTTGCTGTGGGCTGCGACGATATGCCCAGACCATCATGATCACACCCGCGACAATCATCGGGATGGAAAGAATTTGTCCCATGCTGATGTACTGCACCCAGGCACCGGTAAACTGCGCGTCGGGCTGGCGGAAAAACTCAACAATGATGCGAAACGCGCCGTAGCCAATCAGGAACAAACCTGAGACAGCTCCCATTGGGCGCGGTTTACGAATATACAGGTTGAGGATAATAAACAGCACCACACCTTCCAGCAGCAGCTCGTAAAGCTGTGATGGGTGGCGCGGCAGCACACCGTAAGTGTCGAAAATGGATTGCCACTGCGGGTTGGTTTGCAGCAGCAAAATATCTTCTGTACGAGAGCCGGGGAACAGCATGGCAAACGGGAAGTTCGGGTCAACGCGGCCCCACAATTCACCGTTAATAAAGTTGCCCAGACGCCCGGCACCAAGACCAAACGGAATGAGTGGTGCGATAAAATCAGAAACCTGGAAGAAGGAACGTTTAGTACGGCGGGCGAAGATAATCATCACCACGATAACGCCAATCAGGCCGCCGTGGAAGGACATGCCGCCGTCCCAGACACGGAAAAGATACAGCGGATCGGCCATAAACTGCGGGAAGTTGTAGAACAGAACATAACCAATACGTCCACCGAGGAAGACGCCGAGGAAGCCCGCATAGAGTAAGTTTTCAACTTCATTTTTGGTCCAGCCGCTGCCCGGACGATTCGCCCGACGTGTTGCCAGCCACATTGCAAAAATGAAACCCACCAGATACATCAGGCCGTACCAGTGAAGCGCTACGGGTCCTATTGAGAAAATGACCGGATCAAACTCCGGAAAATGCAGATAGCTACTGGTCATCTGTCACCACAAGTTCTTGTTATTTCGCTGAAAGAGAACAGCGATTGAAATGCGCGCCGCAGGTTTCAGGCGCTCCAAAGGTGCGAATAATAGCACAAGGGGACCTGGCTGGTTGCCGGATACCGTTAAAAGATATGTATATGATCCGCGCTATAACCCTCCGCGAATCAACCCGCCCATGCCGCGACGCTCCATAAAGGCTGCAACCTGATGGCGAACTTCGGTCGCCAGTTGCGCTTCCAGACTACGCTGCGCAAGGTTTTCTGCTTCGGCATAATCAATGCGCCGCAGCAGGTATTTTACGCGCGCTACAGAACGTCCGTTCATAGACAGATGGCGATACCCAAGCCCAATGAGGATTGCCACGCACATGGGATCGCCCGCCATTTCACCGCACAAACGGAGATCGATACCATGTATTTCCGCTTCCCGAGCGATCATCGCCAGAGCTCGTAACATTGCAGGATGAAGACTGTCATAAATGTTCGCCACCCGGGTATTGTTGCGATCAACGGCCAGGATGTATTGAGTCAGATCGTTGGTGCCAACAGAGATAAAATCGACCCGCTTTGCCAGATGCGGCAGCATAAATACCATTGACGGCACTTCAAGCATGATGCCGATACGTGGTTTGGGAATTTCGTAACCGATCATCTCCTCGACTTCACGTCCGGCACGTTCAATCAGGCGGCGTGCTTCGTCAACTTCATCGAGGCTGGTGACCATCGGCAACAGAATATTCAGGTTGCCCGTAGCGGCATTAGCACGCAGCATCGCCCGCACCTGAATCAAGAAGATCTCCGGCTGATCGAGCGTAATGCGAATCCCACGCCAACCCAGGCATGGATTCTCTTCGCTGATCGGCATGTAAGGCAGCTGCTTATCTGCTCCGACATCCAGCGTACGCAAGGTGACGGGTTTATCATTAAACATTTGCAGCATCCCCTGATACTGCGCCACCTGTTCTTCTTCCGATGGAAAACCACTTTGCAGCATGAATGGGATTTCAGTGCGATAAAGTCCTATGCCATCAATACGGCTGCCCAGTTTTTGTTCATGTTCCGGGCTTAAACCGGCATTGAGCATGACTTTAATGCGTTCGCCACTTTTTAACTGGGCGGGTAAATTGACGTCATCTTCCGCCAGACGGCTAAGCTCGATCTCTTCACTAATTAGCCGCTGATATTCTTGCAGCAGTACCGGCTCCGGATCGACCAGCAATTCACCGCGATAACCATCGACGATCAGCGTCCGACGATGCAGTACCGAAGGCTGAATATCCGCGCCCATTACGGTAGGGATCCCCAGCGCACGTACCATGATCGCAGCATGGGAGTTGGCTGCGCCATCTCGCACGACAACACCGACTAAGCGATCCTGGGGCAGCTCAGCAAGCGTTGTCGCTGACAGTTCATCTGCCACCAGAATAAAACGTTCCGGCCAGGCGTTCGGCCCTTGATTAGCGTCATCAAGATGAAACAGCAATCGCTGACCCAGCGCACGTAAATCGCCAGCCCGCTCTTTGAGATAGTTATCGCTTAGCGCGGCAAACTGTTCGGCAAATTTTTCAATGACCGTTTTTACCGCCCACTCTGCCACCGAGCCTTTATCAACCTCGGCAAACAATTCGCGACGCAGCCGGGTGTCCGAAAGCAGGTGCGAGTAAAGATCGAAAATAGCCGCCGTTTCTTTTTGTGCACCGGCGGCAAAGCGTTTGCTGTAGCGGCGAAACTCGTTTGCCGCTTCTTCCAGCGCCCCGGTCAGTCGTTCGCGTTCCAGAGCCGGATCCAGCGTTGATGCCTGATACACCTGTTCCATTAAAGGTAACGTGGCATCCTGCCAGCCTTCGGCAATCGCCACACCAGGCGCTGCCGGTAATGCACGGATTCGCGTCTGGCGATATTGCCCAAACAAGGCAGTCAACTGCGACTGAGAAAGAATCGCTGCCATCTGGGTGGCAAGCGTCACCAGGAAGGATTCTTCACTTTCGTCATACTGGCGCAACTCTCGTTGCTGTACCACCAGTACACCAAGCAACTGGCGACGTTGAATAATTGGTACGCCTAAAAACGCGCGGAAACGTTCTTCTTTTACGGAGGGGATGTATTTGAAGCTGGGGTGCTTTTGCGCGTCCGCAAGGTTTATCGGTTCCGCCAGCCTGCCAACCAGGCCGACGATCCCTTCATCAAACGCAAGCGTTACAGTGCGACCGCGTGGTTTTTTCAGCCCCCGGGTCGCCATCAGGTAGTAACAACGTCGGTCATGATCGGCCAGGTAGACCGAACAGACCTCGGTATCCATCGCAAGACAGATGTCGGTAACCAGAATATTTAACGCCTCATTCAGGCGTGGTGCGCTGGCTACCTTTTCGACTATTTCGCGCAGGCGAGTGAGCATAATTGGCGTGACTTAACCTCTTTTACGTCGATAAGCAGATGCGTTTTGTGGTTTTGGCGTATTATCCTGCAGCGCCATCACAACACTCGCGAACTCTTTCATTACCCTACGGTAGACATCACGTTTAAATGACACCACCTGTCTGACCGGATACCAGTAACTTACCCATCTCCAGCCATCAAACTCTGGTGTACTGCTGGTTTGCATATTGATTTCTGCATCGCCGCTCACCAGCTGCAAGAGAAACCATTTTTGTTTTTGGCCGATACAAACCGGCTTCGTGTCCCAACGCACCAAACGTTTCGGTAATTTGTAGCGCAACCAGTTACGCGTTGAAGCAAGGATTCGAACGTCTTTGCGGCTTAATCCTACTTCTTCAAACAATTCACGGTACATCGCCTGCTCTGCGGATTCTCCGGGGTTGATTCCGCCTTGCGGAAATTGCCAGGAGTGCTGACCAAATCGCCGGGCCCACATTACCTGCCCCTGGCGATTACAAATCACGATACCTACGTTTGGGCGGTAGCCATCGTCATCAATCACCGGACTACCTCAAAATAAAGCTTTATATACGAATGATTGTTTCATACTCCATGAAGACGGTAAACCACTCTCTGCAGGGCATTACACACTAATAACAATTGAATAACTCACAGTTATGTGCAGAGTTATAAACAGAGGAAGGGGTGGATAGCCGTTTTTATTCACCTTTTCTGTGGATAGAGTTGTGAAGAACTACGGAATTACTACGGGAAAACCCGGAGCATTCTGAATAAGCCTGATATCGACACTTTAAAATAATCATTATTAGTCAATGCATTACATGTAATTTAAGTAATAAAAAGGAGTAATTCGTGACCCAGGTCACACCTCTCATTTACAGGTTGGCGAAAGATCAACCAACGCCGTATTTATCCACAGAATGTGCCACTAAGTTAAGCACTGAACCACTAAAAACTGGAGTTTCGTCGCACGTCAAGGCTGTAAATGGAAACAGTAGTGGAGGTTTTTCACAGTTATCCCAGCTTTCTGTGGATAACATGGTGTAAGATCCTGTTTATTTTCAGTGACCAGATTTGGAAAACCCGTTGCAGTGTTGCGCAACTCGATTACCGACAATCTAAAAAGCAATATAAATCATAGAATTGAATAACGCATGTGGAAAAAGTTACACTGCGAATATTCGGCAAAGAACAGCTGTTTGTTTTTTAACCAAGGTATCATGACATGTCCCAACCTCGCCCACTGCTTTCTCCTCCCGAAACAGAAGCACAGTTGTTAGCGCAAGCACAGCAACTTTCCGGTTATACACTGGGTGAACTGGCGGCACTTGCTGGGCTGGTGACGCCGGAGAATTTAAAACGCGATAAGGGCTGGATCGGCGTGTTGCTGGAGATCTGGCTAGGTGCCAGTGCAGGGAGTAAACCAGAACAAGATTTTGCTGCTCTGGGTGTGGAACTTAAAACTATTCCTGTGGATAGTCTTGGGCGTCCGCTGGAAACAACATTCGTTTGTGTTGCCCCATTAACGGGCAATAGTGGAGTGACCTGGGAAACCAGCCACGTGCGCCACAAGCTCAAACGCGTGCTGTGGATACCGGTTGAAGGCGAACGTAGCATCCCGCTGGCGCAGCGCCGCGTAGGATCACCATTGCTATGGAGCCCGAATGAAGAGGAAGACCGGCAACTGCGCGAAGACTGGGAAGAATTAATGGATATGATTGTTCTCGGTCAGGTTGAGCGGATCACCGCTCGTCACGGGGAGTATTTACAGATACGCCCGAAAGCAGCGAATGCGAAAGCGCTTACCGAAGCCATTGGTGCCCGGGGCGAACGGATTCTGACGCTGCCGCGTGGCTTTTATTTGAAGAAGAATTTCACCAGTGCGCTGCTGGCCCGTCATTTTCTGATCCAGTAGCCATCGCTTTGACCTGCCGCTTTCCGGGCATATAATTACCGCTTCATTTTTTTGGCAGGGCTTTTTAGATGTTATTTGCATGGATAACCGATCCTAACGCCTGGCTTGCGCTCGGTACGCTGACGCTGCTGGAGATCGTTCTTGGGATCGACAATATTATTTTTCTTTCTCTGGTGGTGGCAAAGCTCCCCACAGCACAACGTGCTCATGCGCGCCGTCTGGGGTTGGCGGGAGCCATGGTTATGCGTCTGGCGCTGCTGGCATCAATCGCCTGGGTAACGCGCCTGACGAATCCACTTTTTACAATATTCAGTCAGGAAATTTCCGCCCGTGATTTGATTCTGCTGCTGGGAGGTCTGTTCCTTATCTGGAAAGCCAGCAAGGAAATCCACGAATCCATTGAAGGTGAAGAAGAAGGGCTGAAAACACGCGTTTCATCATTCCTCGGCGCTATCGTGCAGATTATGCTGCTGGATATCATCTTCAGCCTCGACTCGGTGATTACCGCTGTGGGTCTGTCAGATCACCTGTTTATTATGATGGCAGCCGTGGTGATTGCCGTAGGCGTGATGATGTTCGCTGCACGCTCGATTGGTGATTTTGTCGAACGCCACCCTTCGGTAAAAATGCTGGCACTCTCTTTCCTGATTCTGGTGGGCTTTACCCTGATTCTGGAAAGTTTCGACATCCACGTACCGAAAGGTTACATCTACTTCGCGATGTTCTTCTCTATTGCGGTTGAAAGCCTCAACCTGATTCGCAACAAAAAAAATCCACTTTGATATCCGTACGCTCTCCTGCAGGAGAGCGTACTCACTCCTGTTACCCTCACAGTTTAAGATTTTCCTGCTTTCAAGATATATAACGTCGGTTTATAAAAAGACTATTATCATAGGTGGGCCAAATGAGGATAACCGGATGAAAAAATGGGCAGTAATAATTTCTGCAGTCGGACTGGCGTTTGCTGTATCCGGGTGTTCCAGTGATTACGTCATGGCGACCAAAGATGGCCGTATGATTTTGACCGATGGAAAACCTGAAATTGATGATGATACCGGGCTGGTGAGTTATCACGATCAGCAAGGTAACGCGATGCAAATTAACCGTGATGATGTTTCGCAAATTATTGAACGTTAAAAAATAAGGTCAGCATCCGGCTGGCCTTAAGATTTTTCGCTTTCCCTTTTCCCTTCCCTCTGCCATTTTTATATTCCTTATGTCGTGATTATAAAAAGGAAACGGCTATGCAATATCACCGTATACCCCACAGTTCGCTGGAAGTCAGCACGCTGGGGCTTGGCACGATGACGTTTGGTGAACAGAACAGCGAAGCCGACGCCCACGCACAACTCGACTATGCCGTCGCTCAGGGCATTAACCTTATCGACGTTGCCGAAATGTACCCAGTGCCGCCGCGCCCCGAAACGCAAGGGTTAACCGAAACCTACGTCGGTAACTGGCTGGCAAAACATGGCAGCCGCGAAAAGTTAATTATCGCTTCCAAAGTGAGCGGACCGTCGCGCAATAATGACAAGGGCATCCGCCCGGATCAGGCGCTGGATCGGAAGAATATCCGCGAAGCTCTGCATGACAGCCTCAAGCGCCTGCAGACTGATTACCTCGATCTTTATCAGGTGCACTGGCCGCAGCGCCCAACCAACTGCTTCGGCAAACTCGGTTATAGCTGGACAGATTCTGCCCCTGCGGTTTCGCTGCTGGATACGCTGGACGCACTGGCAGAGTACCAACGCGCGGGAAAAATTCGTTATATCGGCATGTCGAACGAAACTGCATTTGGCGTAATGCGCTACCTGCATCTGGCGGACAAACACGATCTGCCGCGTATTGTCACCATTCAGAACCCCTACAGTCTGTTAAACCGCAGTTTTGAAGTGGGTCTGGCAGAAGTCAGCCAGTATGAAGGGGTCGAGCTGCTGGCCTATTCGTGTCTGGGTTTCGGCACGCTGACCGGGAAATACCTCAACGGTGCAAAACCTGCTGGCGCACGTAATACGCTCTTTAGCCGCTTCACTCGCTATAGCGGTGAGCAAACGCAAAAAGCCGTCGCGGCGTATGTCGATATCGCCAGACGTCATGGCCTGGATCCTGCTCAGATGGCGCTCGCTTTTGTACGCCGTCAACCGTTTGTTGCCAGCACTCTGCTGGGCGCAACCACGATGGAGCAGCTGAAAACTAACGTCGAAAGTTTGCATCTGGAGTTAAGCGAAGACGTATTAGCTGAAATTGAAGCGGTGCATCAGGTTTATACTTATCCGGCACCGTGATCCTTTCGCCTGGTGTTTTGCACCAGGCGTCTCTTTTCCCCACTTTTCAGAATATATTCACTACTTTTCGCCGCATCTTTCCTGACAAAGCGCAATAGACTCTTTTGGTCAACGCCAGCGCGCGTTTCAATGTCTGTGCCCATTGTTAAGGATAACCATGTTGATTTTCAAACCTATTCCCCTCGCCATGTTGCTTACCGGGTGTCTGTCCTCCGCCTGGGGGGCGCAGGTAACCCAACCGTTAACACTTAAAGACGTCACTGTTTATCTGCATGGTGCCAGCCTGCAAGGTGAAGAGATACTCAACTTACCGGCAGGTGAAAGCGAAATTATCTTTACTAATATCGCCAATTCAGTAACCGACGACAGCATCGCCATTTCTATCGATAACGGAGTGACGGTGCTTTCCTCACGTATCGCGCTAATGGAAATACAGCCGAATGCACTGCCGTCAGATATTCAGCAACAGTTAAAAGCAGCAAAGGTGGAACAGGCAAAACTGACCGCCGAGAAAAACAATATCGCGGCTCAAATTAAGGTATTAGAGGCAAATAGCACATTAACAAATAAAAGTGCCGCCGAAGTTGGCAAGTATCTGCAAATGGTGAAAGAGAAAAATGGTGAGTTATTACGAGCCGACAATGAGTTGACGCAGAAACTTGCTGATAACCAGCTTGAAATTGAAAAGTTGGAGCAACGAGAGAGTATGAGTAACGGTGATTCAGAGGCAGCCGATGATCCGCAGGTTATTATCGCTAAGGTCTATGCCCCAAAAGCCGTCACAGCGAAAGCGGTGGTACGTTATATGACCCCTGATGCTACCTGGACGCCGATCTATGATATTCACGCCACTGCCATAAACCAGCCGCTGCGTCTGGTTTACAAGGCTAATATTCGCCAGTATACGGGGTTGCCCTGGAAAGGCGTTAATCTCGTGCTCTCGACCAGTGAACCTGATACTCATCTTACGTTGCCACACCTGGAAACCCTGTATGTGGATGTTCCGGAGTATGGTGGTGTAAGCGGCTCGCTTTCAGCATCACCCGTGATGGAACAGCGTTCGGAATATTCGTCTAACCAGGATGCCTCAGAATTGCAGAAAACCCTGAAGGCAGAGATGCAAAAAACAAGGGGGCGACAAGCCGGGCGCAAGTATGCCGAACAGGCAGTGCCAGCTTCGGCGCGACCAGAAAGTTTCACTGCGCAAAATGTCCGCTATGCGCTTTCGCTGCCGTGGCAAATCGACAGCGATAATACCGCGCGCACGGTGGTCATTAAGGAAGAGTCGGTCAGCGGTAAATATCGCTTCTTTGCTATTCCGAAGATCAGTAATGACGCGTATCTCCAGGTGCAAATTAAAGAGTGGGAACAGTTAAATTTAATCCCCGGCGAAAGTCAGATCTTCTTTGGTAACAACCGTACCGGCGTGGGCTATTTGCAGCCGCCAGAAGATGGTAAGTCGCTGGATATTCAGCTTAACCGCGATCCTAAGCTGATTATTCAGCGTAAAGCCGTACTCAAAAAAGAGAATGCGTTATCTATCTTTAACGACAGCGCGGTACGCAACTTCAGTTACACCCTCAATGTAAAGAACAGCTACGGCGAAGCGGTGGATATCACTCTACTCGACCAGATCCCAGTCAGTGCTAACAGTGATATTACGGTGGAAAAAATGCAATATGGCCAGGCACAGTTTGATGCGAAAACGGGTGAACTGTCCTGGACGCTGAAACTGTCAGGCAAAGAGAACGTGAGTCTGCCATTCTCATACAGCGTGAAGTATCCGAAAGGTATGCACCCTTCGGGAATGTGATCTTCACCAGATGGCTGAATATGCCATCTGGTGAAAGCTTAATGACGGCGCTGCCAGATCCACAGCGCCGTTATTGCCAGCGCAAATAGCGCACCGAAGCCAATGCCAATGGGCACGACCGGGATGCCTACCATTACCGCCAGCGAGTAAATGCCCAGCATCAACAACATGGCGCTGTTTTCGCCAAGGTTTTGTACTGCAATCGCATTCCCCGCCCCGACGCTTTTTTTACCCCGCTCCTGTAGCAACGCATTGAGCGGAACGACAAAAAAGCCTCCCAGCACGCCAATCAGCATCAACAAGGCATAGGCTGGCAGCAGCTCGTGTTGCAGGGAGAAAATCAGTACCACCACGCCAATCAAAATCCCGGCTGGCATACAGCGTGACACGGTTTCCAGCGTAACTAACTTCGCTGCCGCACCTGCACCAACCACGATACCAATCGCTACCATCGCGTTGAGATAGGTGGGCGTAGCGTTATCGGTAATACCCAGCGCCACCGGTACCCACAGCACCAACAGGAAACGCAGCGTGACACCCGCTCCCCAGAATAAACTGGTACCCACCAGCGAAAAACGCGTTTCACCATTGCGCCATAGCGATGTGCAGGCATTCAGGAAACTGCGGGTCATGCTGATGAGATTCCAGGACTGCCCCGGACGCGCCACCGCCAGTTTAGGAATGTAGATATTGGCAACGACCGCACCACCGTAGGCCAGTGCGCATGCGGCCAGGGCGACCAGGACATGCCAGTCAGCCAGAACACCACCAGCTACGGAACCGAGCAAAATCGCCGCTATGGTAGACGCTTCCATTAAACCGTTAGCTTTTACTAACTTACTACCCGTGGTTAATTCGCCGAGAATACCGTATTTCGCCGGTGAATAGGCTGCAGCACCAACACCCACCAGCGTATAGCCGAGAAACGGATTGATACCAAAGCAGATACTGGCTGCGCCCAGTAGCTTCAGGCCGTTGGCAAACATCATCACCCGGCCTTTGGCGAAGCTATCCGCCACCTGCCCGACAAACGGCGCAAACAGAATGTAAGCACCTACAAACACCATTTGCAGGATGGGCTGGCTCCACTCCGGATAGAACTGCGCTTTCAGTAACGCCAGAGTGGCAAACAGTAGCGCATTATCGCCAAACGCAGAGAGAAACTGCGCCACGATAACCGCTTTCATCCCCTTCGACCACAACGAAGTGTTAGTGTGCACTGACTCACTCATCGTGTTGTTCCGCTTCGTCTACCCAGCTTTTCAACGTGACAAAGTCAGGTTTGCCGCTGCCAAGTAATGGCATCTGTTTCAGATAGCGAATATCGCGCGGTACAGCAAGCTCCGGCACGCCGTGCTCGCGGGCATACTGTTGTAACTTATCGCGCGTCAGTTCGTTATCTGTGGTGAAAAGCACCAGTGCCTCGCCTTTGCTGGCATCGCTCTTAATCGCAGTGGCATGGACTTTATCTGGCGAAACACCAAGTGCCAGTTGTTCCACCATTTCCAGCGACACCATTTCGCCTGCAATTTTGGCAAAGCGTTTTGCGCGGCCCTGAATCTGCACAAAGCCCTGCTCGTCAAAACGCACAATATCGCCAGTGTCATACCAGCCGCGCTCAATTTCGCCGCGAACATTCTCGGCGGTGGGCACTTCCAGTACACCAGGCTTCTCCACCCGCAGATAGCCGTTCATTATGTTCGGCCCTTTCAGTTGCAGGCGTCCGCCCTCTTCGATACCAGGAACCGACAACAGGCGCGCATCCATTCCTGGTAGAATACGCCCTACCGTACCGGGTTTCGCCGCCATCGGTACGTTGATAGAAACGACAGGCGCGCATTCGGTCACACCGTAGCCTTCAAGGATGCGCAGGCCAAATTTATCCTGCCAAAGCTGTTTGGTACTTTCTTGCAATTTCTCTGCGCCTGCCACCACATAGCGTAGACGATAGAAGTCATATGGGTTGGCGAAACGCGCGTAATGACCGAGGAAAGTCGAGGTGCCGAACAATACGGTGCAACTGCGGTCATACACCAGCTCCGGCACAATGCGGTAATGCAGCGGGCTTGGATAAAGAAACACTTCTGCGCCTGTGAGCAGTGGCGTAAACAGGCCTACTGTCAAACCAAAGGAGTGAAACAGCGGTAACGCCGACATAAAGCGATCGTTGGTGGTGAAGTCGGCAATCGTTTTAATTTGCTCGACGTTCGCCAGAATGCTTTTATGGCTATGGACGACGCCTTTCGGATGGCCTTCAGAACCGGAGGTAAAGAGGATCAGCGCCTCTTCTTCCGGCTGCTGTTTTACCTGTGCCAGACGCGGCATCAACAGATGGGCAAAGATCCATATTTTGTCAGCAGTGGTGACATCTGCTTTTAAATCTTCCAGATAGACCCAGCGCACCTGAGTAAGTTGCTCCGGCAGATGCCAGAGTTTGCCTTTATCGAGAAACTGGCGGGAAGTGAAGATGGTTTTGATTTCAGCCGCCGTAATAGCGCTGGTCAGCCCTTTTACCCCGGCGGTGTAGTTCATCATTGCGGGAATGCGGCGACGGGCGATGGCCCCAAAAATCACTGCCGCACTGATGCCTGCATTGGGCAGCATTAAGCCGATGCGTTCGCCTTCAACACTGTATTTTTCAAGGATGCGTCCAACAAACAGCGTTTTCGTAAGCAATTTGCGATAGGAGTCCGGGGTAAAGTTGACGTCTTCGACACATTTCTTCCCGGCTCCGAAGCGATACATTGCGCTCAGTAAAGATTCGTACAGCGTTTCACGCGGGCGCACCGCCATACGCGCTTCCATCATTATTTGATGCAGCATTTCGCCAGCGATTTTGCGACGGTCACGGGCACGCGGCGCATCCGGCATCTCCACCTGCGTTGGTGGCAAAATATGCAGAGTAATTTGCGGAAACAAGCGACGTTTAACCAGACCTTTCAGGCGGCTGAAGTGCGTAAGTTCCGCCCCTTCAATACGCACAGGAATAACCGTTGCACCAGACTTCGCCGCGACAAATCCCGCGCCATCGTAGATTTTCATCAGCGAGCCAGTGGTGGTGATGCGTCCTTCAGGGAAAATCACCACTGGTCGGCCCTGTTCCACCAGACGTACCAGATGTTTAATCGCCATAGGTTGCGTCGGGTCGAGAGGAACAAAGTCGATAAATGATTTCAGCCAACGCATATACCACTGTTGGCTTATTGAGGTGTAAACGGCAAATACCGGACGTACGGGTAAAAACAATGCCAGCAGTATGCCATCAATAAAAGAAACGTGATTAGGCGTAATTAGAACGCGCTCGCCCTTCAGTGCCTTGGTGTCACCCGTAACGCGAACGCGATACAAAACACGGCACAAATTTCGAAAAAAGCTAAAAAGCATTCCAACTCCCTTTGCTCTGATTCAGTAAAAGCGAATGGAGGGAGATTACACGAGATAAAGAACGCGAGCGACAGTAAATTAGGTGCGAAAAAAAACCTGCGCATCCGCGCAGGTTGGTGCAAGAGACAGGGTACGAAGAGCGTACCGAATAATCTCACCAATCAATACCTCTGGGATCTTGATTGTGGTCTGCACGACGACTCTTCGCCAGCGAGAAAACGCAAAGGAATGAAGGGAAATGCAACGAGGTGTGTAAATTGTCGGTTACTGTTACAGATTGATGACCGGCAAAAAAAAACCTGCGCATCTGCGCAGGCTGGTGTAATTCATGTGCTCAACCCGAAGTTGACTTCACCTATCAATACCTCTGGGATCACCACTTTAGCAACCTGAAGCCAAACGCCACCAGCGGTCAATCGCAACAGCGTTTCGCAAAGTGTAACCAAAGGTTTGCAATCTCTTTTTTTGTCTTATTTATTTGCGTTTGGCTCACATTCCCACGATGAAAACACGTCGCCACTTGAACCAACAGGTATTTTCCGTAACACTGACAGAATGTAAGCGTTTACCCACTAAGGTATTTTCATGGCGACCATAAAGGATGTAGCCCGACTGGCAGGCGTTTCAGTCGCCACCGTTTCCCGCGTCATTAATAATTCACCCAAAGCCAGCGAAGCCTCCCGGCTGGCTGTGCATAGTGCAATGGAGTCTCTTAGTTATCACCCGAACGCCAACGCCCGTGCGCTGGCGCAGCAGACCACTGAAACGATCGGTCTGGTCGTTGGTGATGTTTCCGATCCGTTTTTCGGTGCAATGGTGAAAGCGGTCGAACAGGTGGCTTATCACACTGGTAATTTTTTATTGATTGGCAACGGTTACCACAACGAGCAAAAAGAGCGTCAGGCCATTGAGCAACTGATCCGCCATCGCTGCGCTGCGCTGGTCGTCCATGCCAAAATGATCCCGGATGCCGACTTAGCCTCATTAATGAAACAAATGCCCGGTATGGTGCTGATCAATCGCATCCTGCCTGGCTTTGAAAACCGTTGTATTGCTCTGGACGACCGTTACGGTGCCTGGCTTGCAACGCGTCATCTAATTCAACAAGGTCATACCCGCATTGGTTATTTGTGCTCTAACCACTCTATTTCTGACGCCGAAGATCGTCTGCAGGGTTATTACGATGCCCTCGCTGAAAGTGGTATTCCGGCCAATGATCGGCTGGTGACGTTTGGCGAACCGGACGAAAGCGGCGGCGAACAGGCAATGACCGAGCTTTTGGGACGCGGAAGGAATTTCACTGCGGTAGCCTGTTATAACGATTCAATGGCGGCGGGTGCGATGGGCGTTCTCAATGATAATGGTATTGAAGTACCGGGTGAGATTTCGTTAATTGGCTTTGATGATGTGCTGGTGTCACGCTATGTGCGCCCGCGTCTGACCACCGTGCGTTACCCAATCGTGACGATGGCGACCCAGGCTGCCGAACTGGCTTTAGCACTGGCGGATAATCGCCCGCTACCGGAAATCACTAATGTCTTTAGTCCGACGCTGGTACGTCGCCATTCAGTGTCAACGCCATCGCTGGAGGCAAGTCATCATGCAACCAGCGACTAACCGCAGTTAAAGCAATTCCAGCGCCAGTAATTCTTCAATGGTCTGGCGACGGCGAATCAACCGCGCCTGACCATTATCAAACAGAACTTCTGGTAACAGCGGACGGCTGTTGTAGTTGGATGACATTGATGCGCCATATGCCCCCGTATCATGCAGTACCAGATAATCACCCGCCTTCACTTCCGGCAAGGCGCGGGTTTCAACATTTCCCCCTTCCTGCTGGGTAAAGACATCGCCCGATTCACATAACGGCCCGGCGACGACGGTTTCCACCGTTGGTGCGTGTTCCAGAGAACGACCATCAGATGCCAGGGCACTGATATGGTGGTAACTACCGTACATTGCCGGGCGCATCAGATCGTTGAACCCGGCATCAACCAGCACAAAGTGGCGGCTACCCATTTGTTTGACGCTCCGCACTTGAGTAATTAATACGCCAGCCTGCGCTACCAGAAAGCGACCCGGTTCAATTTCCAGTTTCACAGGATGGCCCAAATGGCGGGCGATTTGCTCACGCGCGGCATTCCACAGACCATAATAATGTTCGGTATCAACCGCCTCTTCACCCTGTTGATAAGGAATAGAAAGCCCACCGCCCGCAGAAATAGCCTGTAAATCCTGACCGAATTCGAGGACCTGACGCACCATAGCACCACATACCTGTTCCAGATGGGCATAATCAACGCCAGAACCAATGTGCATGTGAATGCCGACCAGCTGTAGATGATGACGTTGTATCACGTCCAGTGCGGCGGGCAGATCGGTGTACCAGATACCGTGCTTGCTGTTTTCGCCACCGGTATTGGTTTTTTGGCTATGCCCGTGACCAAACCCCGGATTAACACGCAGCCATACCCGATGCCCTGGCGAAACCTGACCCAGTTGGTCGAGCATATCAACAGAACCCGCATTCACCGGAATTTGCAATTCACTGACGCGTTCAAGCGTCGCCTGATCGATAACATCTGCCGTAAAAACAATATCATCGGGGTGCGTTTGCGGATTGTAACCCGCCACCAGTGCACGCTCTATTTCGCCTAACGAGACGGAATCCACTTTTACGCCCTGCTCACGCATTAAGCGCAAAATATGAATATTGGAACAGGCTTTCTGTGCAAAGCGCACCACATCAAACTGTTTCAGCGCTGCAATCTGCCGACGAATAATTTGCGCATCGTAGACCCACACCGGGCAGCCAAATTCTGCGGGCAAACGCAGCAGATTTTCGGCGGTGAGGTCGGTATCGGTGCTGAACAGTGAATGTGGCATAACAAACTCCAGATAAGTGCTTTTTTATGATTACGCCACATCATAAAAAGAATAAAAAATATCGATTTATGTCGAGTCTATGCAAAAATGATATGGATTACCGGATTGCGAGAGAGCGCTAATGGCCGCCGTTAACTTACGTCATATTGAAATTTTTCATGCGGTAATGACCGCCGGAAGCCTGACTGAGGCGGCACACCTGCTACACACCTCACAGCCAACCGTCAGCCGCGAACTGGCGCGCTTTGAGAAGGTGATCGGGCTGAAATTGTTTGAGCGCGTACGTGGACGATTACATCCTACTGTGCAAGGACTGCGTCTGTTTGAAGAAGTGCAACGATCCTGGTACGGACTGGATCGCATAGTCAGTGCCGCAGAAAGTCTGCGCGAGTTTCGCCAGGGAGAACTGTCTATTGCCTGCCTGCCGGTCTTTTCGCAATCTTTTTTACCGCAGCTCCTGCAACCCTTTCTGGCACGTTATCCCGATGTCAGCTTAAACATCGTGCCCCAGGAATCACCGCTACTTGAAGAGTGGCTCTCGGCCCAGCGTCATGATTTAGGACTCACTGAAACGCTCCATACGCCTGCGGGAACAGAACGTACCGAATTACTCTCTTTAGATGAAGTGTGTGTGTTACCTCCGGGTCATCCGCTGGCGGTAAAAAAGGTATTAACGCCGGATGATTTTCAGGGTGAGAACTACATCAGCCTTTCCCGTACTGACAGCTATCGCCAGTTGCTGGATCAGCTATTTACTGAACATCAGATAAAACGACGCATGATCGTTGAAACCCACAGCGCCGCGTCAGTCTGCGCAATGGTACGGGCGGGGGTAGGTATTTCGGTAGTTAACCCCCTCACCGCACTGGATTATGCGGCAAGCGGTTTAGTAGTGCGGCGGTTCAGTATTGCGGTTCCGTTCACCGTCAGCCTGATCCGCCCCCTGCACCGCCCGTCATCAGCGCTGGTTCAGACGTTTAGTGAGCATTTACAAGCGGGATTACCGAAACTGGTCACTTCTCTTGACGCTATTTTGTCGTCAGCTACGACAGCATAAAAGCGACAGCATCCTCGGCATGGATCGCCGCGGTATCAAACACAGGCAGAACACTGCGCTCGTCTGGCACCAGTAAACCAATTTCCGTACAGCCAAAAATGACACCCTGTGCGCCCTGTTCTGCAAGGCGAGCAATCACTTGCGCATAATAAGTGCGTGACGCTTCGGTAAATTGCCCCAGACACAGTTCTTCAAAAATAATCTGATTAATTTTCGCCCGTTCATCCGCTTCAGGAATGAGACAGTTGATGGAAAATTGTTCCGTCAGCCGCCCGCGATAAAAATCCTGTTCCATGGTGTAACGCGTACCCAGCAGCGCCACACGAGTCATCCCAGCCCGGATAATTGCACGTCCAGTGGCATCCGCTATATGTAAGAAAGGCAGAGAGCAACGAGACTCAATGGCATCCGCCACTTTGTGCATCGTATTGGTACATAACACAATGCCTTCTGCGCCCGCCCGCTGTAAGCCAAGCGCCGCCTCAGCCAGAATATCCCCGGTTTTGTCCCACTCGCCGCGACGCTGGCACTCTTCTATTTCATGAAAATCGACGCTATGTAGCAGCACTTGCGCAGAGTGAAGCCCACCAAGCCGCTGTTTAATACCTTCATTAATCAGACGATAATAAGGAATAGTGGATTCCCAACTCATTCCTCCCAGCAAACCAATTGTTTTCATTCCTCTCTCCTGATGTGTGTTACCGCAACAAGGCTGAATAAGGAACGAGACAAACGCCTCAACGGCCAGGTGCCCAATCTCTATTAACGAAAAAAGGGCCGGATGTACAGCACATCCGGCCCGTGAAATCAGACGCCGATATTTCTCAACTTTTCGCCTGCCATCAGTTTGCGTTCGATATGTTCCAGCGTGACATTTTTGGTTTCCGGAATGAGCCAGAAAGTGATGCCCACAAACGCAATGTTCAGCGCAGTGTAGAGCCAGAACGTACCGGCAGCGCCAATGCTATCAAGCAGTGTCAGGAAGGTCGCGCCGATAATCATATTCGACACCCAGTTTGTCGTCGTTGAGCAGGTGATGCCAAAATCGCGGCATTTCAGCGGCTGAATTTCAGAGCACAAGATCCACACCACTGGCGCGGCGCTCATCGCATAACCGGCAATACACATCATCGTCATGCCAACAGAGAGCCAGGACAAGCCACTGGAAGCCGTACCGTTATCAAACTGCATCAGGCAATAGCCCAGCACCAGAGTGCCTAACGCCATCACGCTGAAACCAATTTTCAGAGCCGGTTTACGCCCTGCTTTATCTACCGTAAAGACCGCAATGAAGGTGGCGAACATAAAGGTCAGCCCTACGACCAGAGTCGCAATCATCTGTTGTTCTGTGGTCGTAAAGCCCGCCATTTTGAAGATACGCGGCGCGTAGTACATGATGATGTTCATACCGGTAAACTGCTGCATCGCCTGCAACAACATACCGAGAAACACAGCACGACGGACGTTACGGTTGATCTTAAACAGTGCCCAACCGCCCTGTTTTAACTTCAGGCTTTCACGAATTTCGTTGAGTTCTTCTCGCGCTTTTTCCGACGTATCGCGCAGCATACGCAACACTTCTTCCGCCTCAATATGACGCCCCTTTTCCGCCAGCCAGCGCGGGCTATTTGGCAGGAAGACCACCAGAATAATCAGCAGGACTGCTGGTAAAGCAAGAACCCCCAACATTGCGCGCCAGTTACCGCTATAACTGAACGCTGTATCGGATAAAAACGCCAGCACGATGCCGAGTGTGACCATCAACTGGTACATACTGATCATCTTACCGCGAACGTTTTCACTTGCCATTTCAGAAAGATACAGAGGAGCGGTGTAAGACGCGATCCCGACAGCAATGCCCAGCACCACACGAGCGGCGATTAACATCTCTACGCTGGTCGCAAAAGCGGACCCTATCGAACCGAGCACAAAAAGGATAGCCCCCGCCATCAGGCTGTATTTACGCCCCAGGCGGAACGACAGCCACCCATTAAACAGCGCACCAATTGCTGCGCCGAGCATCATGCTACTGACCACCCATTCCTGCAAACGGCTGGTCAGCACAAAGTGATCGGTAATGAACGGCAAGGCTCCGGCGATTACGCCGATATCAAGACCAAATAACAATCCTGCGACCGCAGCAGCTACCGAAACAAACATATTCATACGCCGCGTATCCCGCAAAGAACGTGGCGTTAAAGCAGATTCCGTATTGATAGTAACCATTTTTTCCTGCCAGCAGAGAGTAAGACATAGTGAAAAAATACGTGAACAATTCAAACAGGTGTCAGGTCGGAAATAGCATAAATATGGATTAAATTGCTGCGACATGTCGTTATGTGATGGATATTCCAATTTTCAAATTAAGTTGAATTATTGAGATTATTATTAACCAACTAATTTTAAAGCAGATAAAATTCATAAAGTTCACTAATTGATAATTGATATGGATTATTTCATAACCATGATATGGATTATGATGATCTACAGGTATAAAAAACCCTGCCATGCGGCAGGGTCATAAAAGTAAGAAGAATGGATTAACGAGCCAGCCAACCGCCATCCACGGCAATGGTATAACCATTCACATAATCTGAAGCACTGGAGGCAAGAAACACTACCGGCCCCATCAGGTCACTCGGCAGTCCCCAACGGCCAGCTGGAATGCGGTCGAGAATTTCCGCGCTACGTTGTTCATCTGCCCGTAGTTGTTGAGTATTGTTGGTCGCCATGTAACCCGGAGCTATCGCATTAACATTAATGTTGTGTTTAGCCCATTCATTCGCCATCAATCGCGTCACGCCCATCACGCCGCTTTTTGATGCGGTATAAGAAGGCACACGGATCCCGCCCTGGAAGGAGAGCATTGACGCAATATTGATAATCTTGCCGCCATTGCCTTGTGCGATAAAGTGTTTCGCCGCTGCCTGAGACATGAAGAATACGCTCTTGATATTCAGGTTCATGACATCGTCCCAGTCTTTTTCGCTGAACTCGAGAGCATCTTCGCGCCGAATCAATCCGGCGTTATTCACCAGGATATCAATATGACCAAACTCAGCTACCGCGCGATCCAGCAGTCCAGGAATATCATCAATCTTTCGCAGATCGGCGGTCAGGCTTAAAAAACGACGCCCCAGCGCCGTGACCTGCTTGATGGTTTCAGTCGGTTCAACGATGTTAATGCCAACAATGTCACAGCCCGCTTGCGCCAGCCCCAACGCCATCCCCTGACCCAGTCCAGTATCACAACCAGTGACGACCGCAACTTTACCTTCGAGAGAAAATGCACTTAAAATCATAACAATACCTTATTCGTTTATGCCCACAACTAGCGCAAATCTTTAACGGCCACATGGTCCATATCATCAAAGACCTGGTTTTCACCGACCATGCCCCAGATAAAGGTATAAGCTTTGGTTCCGACACCGGAATGGATCGACCAGCTCGGGGAGATCACCGCCTGCTCGTTATGCATCACAATATGACGCGTTTCTTGCGGCTGCCCCATCATGTGGAAAACGCAGGCGTCATCATCCATATTGAAATAGAAATAAACTTCCATCCGGCGCTCGTGGGTGTGACACGGCATGGTGTTCCACAAGTTACCCGGAGCCAGCTCTGTCAGCCCCATACTCAATTGGCAGGTTTCCAGCACATCCGGAACAAAATATTTGTTAATCGTGCGACGGTTGCTGGTGAGGTTATCGCCTAACGTGACTGGAGATACTTCGTCCGGTGTGACTTTTTTGGTGGGATACGTCGTATGCGCAGGTGCGCAATTGTAATAAAACTTCGCCGGAGTAGCGGTATCAATACTGGCAAAGACAACTTCTTTTGCGCCTTTACCAACATACAGGGCTTCGCGGTGACCGATTTCATAGCATTGACCATCGACGGTAATCGTACCGGCACCGCCAATATTGATAACACCTAACTCGCGACGTTCCAGGAAATAGCTTACCCCGAGTTGTTTACCAACTTCCCCGCCAACGGAAACCGTTTTAGTTACCGGCATAATGCCGCCAACAATAATACGGTCAATGTGGCTGTAAACCATGGTGTACTCATCGGCGACAAATACCTTTTCAACCAAAAATTCATTGCGCAACCCCTGGGTATCCAGCGTTTTTGCATGCGCACTGTGGATGCTCTGTCTTACGTCCACATCAACCTCCGATAATCAGTGAAGCGTGAAAATAGAAAACGATAGTGAAACGCTGTTTCGTTTTCTCTATAAGGGGATGATATGCCCACGGGATAGGGTTTTCAATTAAAAATAAAACAATGTTTCATTTTTAAGGCAAGGACTGAAAAAAGTGCAGTGTCGATCACGAATATGTCATGAGAATGGAAAAATCAGGGAGCCCTGAAAATGTATGTCGACTCGCCAGCCACCATTATTCAACAGATTAATGACGGCTGATATTTATCGGTAAGGAGGAAATGCAGAGCTATTCGTCACGTTCAATGGTCAATGCCACGCCCTGGCCCCCGCCGATACAAAGCGTAGCCAGTCCTTTGCGGGCATTACGTTTCACCATTTCATGAACCAGAGAAACCAGGATTCGGCAACCGGACGCGCCTATTGGGTGACCGAGCGCGATCGCGCCACCATTAACATTGACCCGACGCTCATCCCATTCAAGCATCTTGCCAACCGAAAGCGCCTGAGCAGCAAACGCTTCATTAGCCTCAATAAGATCGACATCAGCCAACTGCCAGCCGACACGTTCCAGGCAACGGCGTGTCGCATACACCGGCGCAATTCCCATTAATGCCGGATCTACACCAACGCTGGCAAATGCGCGAATGCGGGCAAGCACGGGTAAATTCAACGCTCGCGCTTTGGCTTCGCTCATCATCATTACCGCAGCTGCGCCATCGTTTATGGATGATGCATTACCCGCTGTCACAGAACCGAGACTATCAAATGAAGGATTTAAACGGGCCAAGCCTTCTGCACTGGCGTCAGTGCGTGGCTGTTCATCGGTATCAACAACCAACGTCTGACCGTTACTTTGGGTCATTACTGGGACGATTTCATCTTTAAATCGTCCGGCGTCAATCGCCGCTCGCGCTTTTTGTTGCGAGCTAAGCGCGTAAGCATCCTGCAACTGACGGCTGATGCCATATTCGCGAGCCAGATTTTCGGCGGTGACACCAATATGATAATCATTGAAGGCATCCCACAAGCCGTCATGCACCAGACTATCAACCAACTGGCTATTGCCAAGCTGTGCACCGGTGCGGCTATCTGTAAGAACGTGTGGTGCGCGGCTCATGTTTTCCTGGCCACCGGCGATGACAATATCCGCCTCGCCACACTGGATCGCCTGAGTAGCCAGATGCAGTGCTTTAAGCCCGGAACCGCAAACGTCATTAATAGTGATTGCAGAAACGCTGTTAGGAAGACCACCTTTAATAGCCGATTGCCTTGCCGGATTCTGCCCTGCCCCTGCAGTCAACACCTGACCAAGAATCACTTCATCCACCGCATATGCAGAAACACCAGTACGTTCTATTAACGCTTTCACGACCAGGCTGCCAAGTTCCACGGCGGAATGACCCGCTAACGCACCACGAAAACAGCCGATAGGTGTCCGTAACGCCCCGACAATCACAACGTCTTTCATCACAACCTCGCACCAATTAACAGTGCAATAGTAAATGATTGTTAATTACAGTTATCTTAATTGTTTAAAAAAAGTGATTTTTATCACAAAGGAAATACGCCTGACCAGCACTCAGAGACATAACTGGCACGTAAGGTTTGCAACCACTAACCCACCAATAGAGAGGTAGAAAGGGCGTTAATCTCCCATACTTAACCTGGTTTATGGTAAATTGCCCTCCATTTTGTTTAATTTGTAGATGATACGTTCAGATAATGTCTAATATTTGGTCAAAAGAAGAAACTCTGTGGAGTTTCGCGCTCTACGGCACAGCCGTTGGTGCAGGCACGCTCTTCCTTCCTATTCAGTTAGGTTCGGCAGGGGCTGTGGTCCTGTTTATTACTGCTCTGGTCGCCTGGCCTTTAACATATTGGCCACATAAAGCCTTATGCCAATTCATCCTCTCATCAAAAACATCAGCAGGTGAAGGGATAACGGGCGCGGTAACACACTACTATGGCAAGAAGATTG
Organism: Escherichia sp. HH26CH; assembly: GCF_009820205.1. Classification (NCBI taxonomy): domain Bacteria; kingdom Pseudomonadati; phylum Pseudomonadota; class Gammaproteobacteria; order Enterobacterales; family Enterobacteriaceae; genus Escherichia; species Escherichia sp. HH26CH. The sequence goes on along the minus strand of NZ_VNXM01000005.1, from coordinate 112,429 downwards.
GTAATCTGATTACCACGCTGTACTTCATCGCCTTTTTTGTCGTCGTGTTGATATATGCCGTGGCAATTACCAACTCACTTACGGAACAGCTGGCAAAGCATATGGTTATTGATCTTCGCATCCGTATGTTGGTGAGTCTGGGTGTTGTATTAATTCTGAATCTCATTTTTCTGATGGGACGCCATGCCACTATTCGGGTAATGGGATTTTTGGTATTCCCATTGATTGCCTATTTCTTATTTCTATCTATTTACCTGGTCGGTAGTTGGCAACCTGATCTATTAACTACCCAGGTAGAGTTCAATCAGAATACCCTTCACCAGATATGGATATCGATTCCCGTGATGGTTTTCGCCTTTAGCCATACGCCCATTATTTCTACGTTTGCCATAGACAGACGTGAAAAATATGGCGAACACGCTATGGATAAATGCAAAAGAATTATGAAAGTCGCTTATCTCATCATCTGCATAAGTGTACTGTTCTTTGTCTTTAGCTGCCTGCTTTCTATTCCACCTTCGTATATTGAAGCGGCTAAAGAAGAAGGGGTTACCATTTTATCGGCGCTTTCTATGCTGCCGAACGCCCCAGCATGGTTGTCAATTTCCGGGATTATTGTCGCAGTAGTTGCGATGTCGAAATCATTCCTGGGTACGTACTTTGGCGTTATTGAAGGTGCCACGGAGGTCGTCAAAACAACACTACAGCAGGTTGGTGTAAAGAAAAGTCGTGCATTTAACCGCGCACTATCAATTATGTTGGTATCGCTCATTACCTTCTTTGTTTGTTGCATTAACCCGAACGCGATTTCGATGATTTACGCGATCAGCGGCCCGCTCATTGCCATGATACTTTTCATCATGCCTACGCTGTCAACATATCTCATCCCGGCGCTTAAACCCTGGCGTTCCATCGGAAATCTGATTACGCTGATCGTGGGTATCCTGTGCGTATCGGTAATGTTCTTTAGCTAATATCTGTTGTGAATGGTTCAAAATTGCTACAATTTTGAACCATTCCAGTTTTCATAATGTTCATTTGTTATTATTCCGCTCTATCACTTCTCTCGTCATATCCTAGTATTATCAGTTAGTTAAACACACAAAGAGATCTGAACATCTTAAATAAGACTATTTAAGATGCATAACTTAGATTCGCAAGATATCTTCTGGTCATTCAAAAACAATTTGCGATATAGATATTCTTATACCATGAGATAGTTATCTGAACCGTTCTCAACCATGCAAGATTAAATCAGTGAAACATAATCATATTTGATAACGAGAAATGCATTTTTAAATGCCTTACTCAGAATTATAGCAAATACAGATTAATCGCAATTTTTCCCAGCAAAATTACAAAATCATGGTGTATTGACATCATCAATAACCAATGAAATTATGCAATTATATACGGATAGGGAGGTTCTTAACATGGGGCTTGGTAGTCGTTATAAAAGTCTTACATGCAATAGTTGCTCAATGCATTGCCAAATAATGCCAGAAGAGTCACCGCGTTTGCAGTATTGCGCAAACTCGTGTTTTTGTATGTGGCCCGAAGAAAGTTCATATTTTAATCGTGGTGTGGTGGAAGGTATCTTAACAAAAAACCACAATGCGAGATTAAGCGGATATATTTTTGTCGATTTTTCAGTAAGTTTTTTACGTCTATTCCTTGAAAAAGACTGGATTGACTATCTTGCAAGTACTGACATGGGGATTGTATTAGTCAGCGACCGCAATATGCAATCGTTAGCTAACTACTGGCGAAAACACAACTCTGCAATATCTGCTGTCATATATAATGATGATGGTCTTGATGTTGCCAATGAAAAGATCAGACAACTATTTATTGGTCGTTATTTATCATTTACCAGAGGGAACACATTAACTCAGATGGAATTCACCATAATGGGGTATATGGTTTCTGGTTATAATCCATATCAGATTGCTGAAGTTCTGGATATGGATATCCGTAGCATCTACGCGTACAAGCAACGAATCGAAAAGAGAATGGGTGGTAAAATAAACGAGTTATTTATTCGTTCACATTCGGTCCAACATTGATACTCAACAATCTGCCAGAATCATACTCTGCTTATACGGGCATCTATTGAAATGCCCGTATTTTATAAATAAGCAGTAACCCCAAGAGTAAACAACATGGTATTTAAAACCATCACACGAAAAATTCAGAAGCATTACGAAATATGAATTTACAAACAATAGTGGCGTAAATGTTAATCATGTTAATTTACGTAAAGTTTTACGTTGCGACATTAAAGCCTCATTTCAATCATTATGATAAATATAAAATTAATATATATTTATGCCGTAAATACCAATATACTTAGCAAACTATGTGATTTCCATTTCGATTGATTTAGTGTCTATTGACGTATGTACTGGATTATTAACGATAATATCGAGTTCTGGCCTGAGCACCGAAAATTAATATCGGTACATAACGCCGATCTTAACGTCGTTCTGACAACGCCAGCCAGTCGTTGTTTATCACTTCTACTTGAAGCTTTTCCTGATGTGGTTGCACAACAAGATTTTTTCACCAGAGTCTGGGAAGAAGAAGGTATGCGTGTGCCAACTAACACGTTATATCAGAACATATCCATTATCAGACGCGGATTTCGCGCTGTTGGTGATACCACCCACTCGCTTATTGCAACCGTGCCGAGAAGAGGATTCAAGATTCATAATGACATTAACATACAAAATCATGCAATAAACTCTTCAACAGACGCACATACACACAATACCCCACCTGCCGTAAAAGGTAATGCGGGGTACAAAGAGAGCATTGGTAGCGCAAACAATTTCAATAACAAAATCCTCAAACATATAAAAAGTTATCTAATTATGTTGAGCATATTTGCTATAGGCGTATATTCTGCACATTGGCTATGGAATAATAATCAACCGAAGCCATTCTTCAAGGATTACAAGACTGTTGCGGAAATTAATGGCTGCCATTTTAATGTGACAGAAGATACAATTGATGGGTTGAAAGAGTTCGATAAATATAAGACACGGATACTGGATTCGGGGATTAACTGTAAAAAATATCCGTGGTTATACTTCCCTCTTGCAAAATCCTCACCAAGGATGATTGTTATGGCATGCAATAAAAACTATAACCAACATGAAGTGGCAGGCTGTTTAACCCTGTCTTACCGTGAGGTTAATCGTGATTGATTATAAAAAAAGCTTATTATTTATTTTAGTTTTTATCAGTGGGTTTATTCTCTTCATTGTTTACTCTTATACTGCAGAAAAAATGATATATAATGAAACATGCACTGCAAATTGGGTAATTTTTAATGACAAGGGGCGAGCAAATCTTACCATCGACTTTATGTATAACCAAAAAAATAAAACAGGAACTGTTGCGTTGAGCGGAACCTGGCAACAAGGTAACAGAGAAAGTAAATCAATACGGCGAAATATTGAATACACATGGATTGAAAACTATGACACTGCCCATTTAACATCAAAGAAAGTTAATAAATTTGAGATCATGGATCAAGTCGATGATGATAGACTTGCAGAACTTATTCCTGATTTTTATGTCTTTCCAGAAAAAAGTGTAAGCTATAATATAATAAAGCAAGGTAAGCATGCTTTTATTTTGAGTATTGGTAACAGAGCTATCATGCATTGTGCAAGGTAAACTTAAATAGATAACAAAAAGATGGAACCTCGTTAATCATAAAACAATAAAATTAAATATGCTTGTAGTATATGCCAGTATAAAGCATCAAAGTTTTGATCAACATCTTTCATTTTAGACATCACCTTGCAATGTAAAATATCATGTATCAACAACATCTGGTGCAAATCCATGAGTCGAACTCAACATTCATCTTAGCTCTATTATTATTCCTTCGTACAGTCGATGTAAACAATACAGAAAGAGGATTATTAAGAACCAGTTTACTTAGTGAATCAATAGAGGAAAGGACTAACGTTTCTTTAAAAGAATTGATTTCATCATCTGTTAAACTAAACTCATCATTGACAGATCGTGAGATATAACTGTTTTTAACTTTACTCTTTACGTTGACTTTACTGACAGAATTAACATTCACATATCTTGAATTTAGTGCCCATGATGTTGTTTGCGTGAGAACCTTCTCAGCATTAAGGAATTTTTTTAACGGAATCCTTGGTTTCTTTTTCGAGTCCGAATTTACAATATCATGCATATAGACCATTTCATGAATCTGCGAAAACTCAATGTCCATTATATACCTCACACTTTTACCGTGACTCGATGTTACTTTTCAATAATCACCTTCCATCAATACTAAATTTAATACCCCTAATGTGCCGATAACAAATATAGTCATTCTACGTAACGTCTCCATAAGGTGATAACCTTGATCAAATGAATTTCAAAAATAATAAAAGGAAATCTTTTGAGATGTTTGTCACGAATAAAGCTATTTATGTTACCAATATCATTTCGAGTGCGCACACTATCTATCTGTTTTTTCAGGATATAAAAAACAACATGTAAGTTATGTAAATTGCCGATGCTACTAAGTAACATTATGGTAAAAAAAGTAAAAATGAGCGATTTTTGATAGAATAAAGCATTAGAAAAGGTGATATTTGACATTATCAGAAGCTGCGAATTCGGATTTTGCTCTAATCAAATGAGAGAAATGTAAAATGAAGCCACGAAATATTAATAATAGCCTACCACTGCAACCATTAGTTCCTGATCAGGAGAACAAAAATAAGAAAAATGAAGAGAAATTCGTGAATCCAGTTAAAATTACGATGAGGTCTGGTTTAAATTATATTGAACAAGAATCTCTTGGAGGAAAATATCTATCACATGATTTGTCAATAAAGATAGCGGATATTTCTGAAGAAATAATTCAGCAAGCAATATTATCTGCTATGAGCATATATAAATTTCCGATAACAGATGATTTAATGAGTATGGCTACAAATGAACTCATAAAACTGGCCAAAATAGAGAATAATTTAGACCTGAATAAATTCTCTACTATATGCACCGACGTACTATCCCCCCTCGTCATCAGACATAATAAAGAAAAAAAACCAGACGACTTACTACCCTTCGCAAAAATCCCCTTTTTAATTTTCATCGAAAAAATGGAAATTGATAATATGAATCAAGGTCATGCATATTAAGGCATTTATGAAATATCGTAAATAAGATAACTAATAAGGTGAATATTAGCAAAACAACTAATGACATTATTGGTTTATAGTGGTCAGTATTTTTACTAATAATGAACCAATATACCCATAAGCAATGCAAGCTTAAAACTCATAATTCAAAAAAGATAAATACATAAAAATTAATGAGTCAATAAATAATAATTTAGCATCACGAAACACATCACAGAGGAATATTATGAGCACAGATACACTTGAAATATTCAATAACAGTGATGAATGGGCAAGTCAACTAAAACACGCATTATCACAAGGAGAAAATCTGGCATTACTACATGGATTGACTCCTGATATCCTTGATAGAATATATGCATATGCATTCGACTACCATGAAAAAGGTAATATAACGGACGCAGAAATTTATTATAAATTTCTGTGCATTTATGCGTTCGAAAATCATGAATATCTAAAAGGTTTTGCATCAGTGTGCCAGTCAAAAAAGAAATATCAACAAGCATATGACCTTTACAAACTAAGTTACAATTACTCCCCGTATGATGACTATTCAGTTATTTATCGTATGGGTCAATGTCAAATTGGGGCTAAAAATATCGATAACGCAATGCAATGTTTCTATCATATTATTAACAATTGTGAGGATGAAAGTGTTAAGAGCAAAGCGCAGGCATATATTGAACTCTTAACTGATAATTCAGAAGATAATGGCTAAGCATTACAATCTTTTGGTTAAAATTGCTGGTTATAGTGCAGTTAACCACTATGACCAGCTTCTCTTATGTTTTCTTAAATCAACATCTTAAAACAGTTAAGAACACACTATAAATTATTATTTTTCAACGCGTTAGAGAACAATCTATTTTATCAAAATTGAATAAGGCTATTTCAGATTACATCACTGAATTCCTAAGATAAATTAGTGAACACAACCATAGATATGTCGAATGTAAACTCCTATAGCATTAATGACACATAAATATGAATAGCCACTATTTCTATTGCTTATGCAGGATGCAAGAAACCAATTTTTTCATAGAGGTTAACTAATGGACTTAGAAAATAAATTCTCATATCATTTTCTTGAGGGATTAACGCTCACGGAAGATGGAATTCTTACTCAAGGAAATGAGCAAATTTATATTCCACCGAAAGAGTTAGGAGTATTGATCGTATTACTTGAATCCGCTGGTCATGTTGTCCTGAAAGATATGATCATCGAATCAGTATGGAAAAATATTATTGTAAGTGACGAGTCCCTGACAAGATGTATCTATTCTTTGCGCTGCATTTTTGAAAAAATTGGCTATGATCGTTGCATAGAAACAATCTACCGGAAAGGTTATCGTTTCAGTGGACAGGTTTTCAAAACTAGAATAAATGAAGATAACACTTCAGACTATTCCATAGCTATATTTCCTTTCACCACTTCATTGAATACCCTGGATCCATTAATACTTAATCAGGAATTAGTGCAAAACATTTCAAATAAAAAAATCGAGGGCCTTTATACCTATCCGATGGCTGCGACAAATTTTTGTAATGATCACATATCGCAAAATTCATTTTTGAGAAGATTCAAGCCAGATTATTTCGTTACAGGAAGAATAAACCAGAATAACGCGGTGAAAACTTTATACATTGAACTGATCGACGCTAAAAATCTTTTCCTCATCGCCAGTAATCATCTTCCTGTTGATGAACTACATAACACATCACAATTTATTATAGATAATATCCTTCAAACGGTACATAATCCAGAGCGTTCTGTAAGATTAGCTAAACCGGATCAAGGTTACAAGAATCATTATTTATCAGATGAACTGTTGGCTGGTAAGAAAGAACTTTACGAGTTTACTCCTGAAAGCATTTACAGGGCTATGACTATATTTGATGGATTACAAAATAAACGTGATATACAGACGCTAAAAACAGAATGTTATTGTCTGCTAGCGGAATGCCATATGTCTTTGGCACTTCATGGAAAATATGAACTTGAACTTGCTGCTCAAAAAGCATTAGAGCTTTTACATTATGTATCAGAAATAACCAATGTCGATGGAAAAATTTTAGCTATTATGGGACTGATAACTGGCCTGTCTGGACAAGCAAAAGTATCTCATATCTTATTTGAACAGGCTAAGATACACACAACTGATATAGCCTCTCTCTACTACTATAGAGCACTTGTCAACTTTCATAATGAAAGAATTGAAGAGGCAAGGATTTGTATAGACAAATCACTACAACTCGAACCCAGAAGACGAAAAGCAGTTGTGATAAAAGAGTGTGTAGATATGTATGTGCCTAACCCGCTCAAAAGCAAAATGAAACTCTACTATAAAGAAACTTCGAGTGAAAGCCATCGAGTTATAATTGACAACATTTTGAAACTAAAGCAACTGACGAGAATTTGTATGCGATAAATCTTTATTGTCGCAATTTTATTGTTTAGATGTATGCAACTAGTTATTTAAACAACAGAGATGAAAATATCTAAGATATTTGCCTTATTGCAATATATATCAAATACTCTAGATTAAAAAGTATTGTATATAGGCTATTGGCCTGGACAAATAAAAAGGGAACTTTATGACTAATCCAATCAATATGAATAATTTTTCTCAAAGTTTAAATATAGCAACTGCAACGGGTGATGAAGTAGTTTCATTAGATAAACACATCACCACCAGTGCTACTGATACAGATCAAATACAAGCATTTATAGTTTCAACATGGATGGCATCTTTTCAAAATGATATGTATTCGAAAGATAATCCTATCTCTCCTTACTATGAACTGGAATGGTAGACAATTGACCACTTAAATGTTTAACGAGATACTGATTATATAAGTATCTCGTTCCTTTCCTTCAATCCTACACATAAAAATATATGCGCTTACCCAAAGTTAAAATCTTATCCATCTTCATATTTTCTATATTAATTACAAAAATGTCTTTCGCCAGTAGCGCTTGCTTTAATGAAGCAGGATCAATTTTCAGAATCGAACCAAATTTGATCAAAGCTATCGCTCTTGTTGAAAGTAATTTAAAAAATGATAGCATCGGCAAGAACAGGGATAAGAAAAACAATATAAAGAGTTTTGATTATGGTTTAATGCAGATAAACCAGATGCACATTCCCATGTTAAAAAAACGTGGAATAATAAAAGATGAACGAGATTTGTTAGATAACCCCTGTCTGAACATTAAAATAGGGACCGAGATTTTATATAATCATTTTTCACGTTGTGGGGTAACGTGGCAATGTCTGGGGACTTATAACGCGGGTTTTGCAATGGAAAACCAAAAAAAGAGGCTGCAATATGCAAAAAAAATATATGTTGTATATACCAGACTTAATGAAATAGACAAGCGTAAGGCTTTAGCAAAATGAGCCTAAAGCCTCTTTTTTTATATAGTGCAAACACCCATACGTAAAGCTGTTTTGATCAACTCGATACCACTGTGAACATCTAATTTCTTCATGATATTGAGTCTATGAGTTTCGACTGTTTTCCTGCTTAACTGCAAGAAATTAGCGATTTCTTTGTTTGTTTTTCCATCAGCTATGAGTTGTAGTATTTCTGACTCACGATTTGTAAGTTGATTATCAGAGGAATATCTTGAAGATATTTTTTCACAATCCATATGTACACTATCAAAATAAGTGTAACCATTACTAATCGAATCAATAGCGCGATTTAGTTTCGCCGGGTGACTGGTTTTCCATACGCATCCTTTCGCACCGGCTTCAAGCAATTTTATTGAATCAATATACGGCATTTTTGCTACAAATGTAATAATATGAGCATCTATTTTATGCGATTTAACCCATTTTATGAGTTCGGACCCCATCATTCCACCTGCAAATTCTCCTAAAATAAATATTTGGGCTGCAGATTTGTTACACTCCGCTATAGCTTTCTTCAGATCTTTATAGCCCCCAACAACCTCATATAAATCGGGATAATGTCCGAGAAATCCAATTATCCCATCAATCATAAACGGCTGCTGATCTGAAACTACAATTTTAATCTTTCCCATATATTCATCCTGAGTGTAAATGCTATAACGCATTCATTTATAATCATCCCTTCCATTATTATTATAAGCAAAATCCAAAGAATACATTGATGAAATAATAATGAAATATAATTAAAAATAAAATTTTTGTGTAAGCAAAATAAGACCAGTGTTGAAAAATCATTAGGCGTTTAAAATATTAGAATTAGATTATATTCAAGTCATTAAACCGGAGACAGTGATCTATAAGTCCTCTGGGTTCGTCAAATCAGAGTTATTCATAGCCAAAGAATCTATTTCACACATTCTTTCAACTAAATAATGTCTGGCATGTTCACAGATTTCATTAACCTTATCAGGGGAAAAACAGTGATTGCTAATTAAATATTGCTCACAATTATCCACAAATTCCTGCGGACTAAATTCAGCAATAAATTGATCTGTAAAAAAAATAAAACGTTTGTCATCATGATATGAAATATGGACATTCCATATTGACTTGTCGACAAAATATGACTCTACTTCAATAGACTTATCTTTGAAACTGGTAGGTATATAGAGATTTAAAGGGCCTGATATTGACGGTAATTTTGTTACCCAACTTTCAAAAAGTTTGATAAAAACTTCAACTTCCTCTGAAGATTTTAACAATATGCTCTTCAGATCGTTTATCATGTTTATTCTGTTTTTTTCTAATTCTGAGCTCAGCAAACTTATCAAGGGTATAAAATTATCCATCACATCAATAATGCCTTTCGCATAGCCATCATAATAACCTTGAATAACTTTTTCTTCTCTCTTTTCCTCAATACTCTGAATTTTTGCGGTGGTTTCAAGAAGGATCTGTTCTTTTAGAGAGACTATTTCTTTCAATCCATCAGAAATTATTCTTTTAATCACAACACCATTTGCAGGAGAGTTTATCAAGCTCATCTCTATTTTTTTTCGCATAAAATGTAATTCTCTCCAAAAGAGTAGCCGCAAGTGGTAACGGCAATTGTATGTGGTCAACAAAATCAGGAAATAATAAATTAAATCGTTGCTGCATTGCCAACGGTTGTTGCCTTACATAGGGCAACAACGTTGAAAAACCACATGTGATGATATTCTGATAGTTAACGATGCCAGGTTTATATCGTGCCTTTTCATTTATTTCCACCGGTATCGCTGATAAATAATTCCTTAGCACATCAGGAACCTTGTAAAAAAATCCCCGTTCTGCAAACCTTTCTCGATAAAAGTGACAACCACTGAGTAAACAGATCAATGGAAATAATTTCCAATTGTTTATGTAGTAAATAAGTGAACTATTCAGACTGAAATGCTCAACTGAAAGATTGTACTGTAGGAGTATCATTTCATTGGTAATAGATCTAAGTACCGGATTGCTAATACGTGCATTATTCAAACTTACTCGTTGAGGATGAATATAACTAATTGGATCATATATAATCTTTCTCAGGGCAAGGTTCATAACGTTCTCATATGTCTACTTATTTTTTAACCTGATTAAATTAGTTAGAATAGCCCTGTACTTCCATAACAGCCAGAAAGTCGCAATGGACATTAATGCAAGTAAGATAGAAACCGGCATAGTCTTATCATAAGCAAAAACAGGTTCGTTAATTTCATATGTTGGTGCTTGTTCAATAATATCTCTTCGTTTTGACAATACGACTGAAATATTCTCATATTGTACGCTTGCAAAGCTATTAACAATAAATCTCTTAATGTCATTTATTTTTATTTCTGGATTGATATCTTTTTCATATACAGCAAGTACAGAAATATGAATTGGTAAAGCAGTTTTGCCACTATCACCTGTATCAACATCGTAACTAACATGTACTCTTGAAGAAACAATGCCATCCATAATTTTGAGAGATTGCTCTAAACGCTGTTCAATAGCAGAATACAATCTTGCTTTTTCCGCTCGTGGAGAGGAAACGAGTGCATCTGCAGGGAACATCTGCGATATTTGAATATCAGGCTTACCCGGGAGATTGTAGATTTTTAGCCAATCCACCGCAGAAGCAAAATCCGTTGGTTCTACATAGATTGAAAATCCAGTTTTGCCTTGATCCTTCTTCTCTGCATTAATATTATGTCTTTGTAAAACAGCAAGGACATCATTAGCTTGCTGTTGATCAAGATGGTTCAGTAATTCCTGCTGCTTGCAACCGCACAACAGCAGGATAAACAAGAATAATGATATATATTTCATGAGCGAGTCAACGTCTCAACTGCAGCGACAATTTTTCTTGCTAATGTTCCCACCAATGAAACCTCGACATTATAATTAAGCACATGATCCTGCAAGACTAATAATTTTTCAGGAGTTAACCCCTTTTTATCAGACCTTAATGCTTGTAACGCATTTTGCTGCCAATTTTCAGTTTGTACCGCATAGTTAGCAAAAGCGGAGATCATTTTATCATCCGGGTTATCAAGATTGAGAACCCGGTCATTTAAATCAATAACTTTCGCTTGCTGTATTTCATGAGCAGTTGATTGCTCAGCTCTATCAATAGGTGGCATATTGCTTACTGACATAATAAAATCCTTATCCAGTTTAGCGGAAGTTTTGTATGATTGCCGAATCAAGATCTTTATACGCTTTTACAACGTTAGATTGCGCATTTCGATATAATGTATACTCAGCTAATGCACTCTGATATTCGGCAAGGAATTTCGGGTCGGAAGGATTGGTTGCTAAATCCTCCAACGCCTTTTCAACTTGTTGGTTAAGATCATCAACGCCCTGATCAAATTGTTTGCTGATATCCATAATATAACCATTCCAATCTGCCATAAGTCCTCCTCAATTATTCCTGAAATGTCCACTTGCTACCTTGAGACTTCTCGAATCGGTTATCTCCGTAGCTAAATGAACTATTATTTGTGTCCTGATTTTTCAAATTCACATTAAATCTTACATATTGTTTACCCCATTGTTTATAATATTCGTCAACATAATTATTAATTTTATTTAATTCACTGTCGCTTAACGTACCAATGATATTGAAATATACATTGTTAGCTGTTTTATATTTTTCATAAGAAAGACCTATTGCCGACAATGTTTCAATTGCCTGACTTTCCAATACATTATCATCTAATACCGCAATACTTATATTGCTGGCATATGGCATAGTTTGCAGTAATCCTTTAATAAGATTATCGATTAGTTGCTGTGTGATAGCATTCCGTTGCTTACTCACTGTCAGTCTTGGATTACTGGCATCTAATAGCTGTAGTTTAAAATATTGTAGATCTGGGAAATTATCAGCAAGCCATGAAAAAATTCGTATCGATTCATCATCAGGATTTATCACCCGTACTGGCTTTCCTGGTTGATTTTTTTCCAGTGCTTGTTTGACCCAGACAGCTTCATCCAAACTATTGGTATTGATATAGATGACATGATCCCTACCATATAAAATTTCATAATTTCTATTTTTGTTTACAAGAATTTTATCGATATGTCTCAGCTGCGGATCATTACTGGCATTAACAATATAAAAAGCTATAAAAATGATAGCAAAAAGAAAAAATAGCGTTACATATTTAAACAGCGTACTACTAAAGAAATGTTGTCTTGTTGAAGTAATGTTATTTTCAACAATACCTGGTATTGAATACTGCCAAACTTCATTTTTTCCTTTTACAGCAAATTTGAGGCCTAAAACTTCTATTTGCTGATTCAATGTTAACGTTCTATCTTCAGGTTCTTGTGCTGTTAATTCTCTGATTGTTACAACCAGATCAGGGTCGGTAGTGATTATTACCTCAAAACTGCCTGTAAGCTCTCCATAAGGAATGACTATCGTATTCTCTGGTAACTCAGAAAAAGAATCACTTCTTCCTAACGAAACATCATTACCAACGATAACGAGTACACGCCTATTAAGTATTTCATACTCGCATCCATTCAATGGTCCGCTCAATAAACGAATGGCATAAGATTCCAATAAGTCTTGTGATAAGAATTTATCATTATTTCCCATGAATACCACCCGCTAATTCCATAAGCTCTAGTTTAGAGTAGTGTAACAAGACGGAAATTTCATGACCAAATTATGATGACACACAATAAAAAGATTATAATTTTCGAGAACCATTTTAAATGCCTACATACATAACTTTATTTGCAATTTAAGGTATTCACCCTATTCCCTCATTGATATGAAAATATAACAATTACCATTATTTTAAATTTTACACGTAATATTTACCCTAAATGATTTTAGAGTGCAGGTTGGCATATGCAAGTCTTTTCCAGTGATGTCTACTTCACTGTAGGCACTAATGCATTATTAGCATCCCAAAAGGAATATTACAGCGATTTGGTTGCGTTGGTTGATCTTGGACATTCGTTCGTTGTTATTGATGAGCACCAACATCGAAATCTCAAACCAAATACAGAACCTGTAAACACCCTTTTGAGCAACAATTTCATCAGGATCAATAAGAATATTACATTATCTGATTTAACGCATTTCCTGGTTTCGAATCTTCATACACAAAATGTGTATTCCACTCAAGAACCACTTACCCATGATGAGATAGATATCCTGCGGTTATGTGTTTCTTATTCGTTAAAACAAATAGCCATTATCAAAGGAATTGATTATAAAACAGTATCATATCACAAAATAAGAGCCCTAAATAAACTTAACATAAAAGGTACTGTTGAGTTGTTTATAGCACTCTGTGAATGGGATAAACATTATTTTAAACTCCAATCTTGCATAAGAGAAAGTTGATATGTCATTAGTAAGATATAATAGTAAAATCATAATAACTGTCGCACTGATATCGTTGCTCTCTGCATGCACCAGAGAAAATTCATTAAAGGATACTCAGAATAAAAGAAGTGGCGAATCTCAAGCGATAGTAGATGCAAGACAGTTCTTTAGCGAACACCCGGAATATATATCATCAGCAGAACTAGAGCAGAAACTATATCGCGAATTTGCACAGGTTACGACTGTTCCAGCTTATAAAGAGATGAGTATGTATCAATTGCTTGTCATTTCGCAAGATCGTTTAACACATTAAATAAGAATCTACACGCTTTTTGCGTGTAGATTCTTATAAATTTCCGACTATGATAGATGATTAATTTTTTTAATTATTGTCTTTATTCTCACTTTTTGTGTCTTCACCTTCTTTGAATTTATCTTCTGAGGGGAGCAGTTCATCTGGAATAGGTTGTCCAGCATTCTCCACATCTTCAAGCCACAGCAGAAGACGCAAGATCTCATCTATATTTTCGAAGCTAACATAATCGTAGCGACGATGGGTAGCATAAATTTTTCGTGCTAATTTTTTATCTGTAATAATTGGTATTCCGATTTCTTTTGCATATTTCCTTACGGCCAATGCGACCTCATTAGTTTCTCTTACAGAAATCAAAGGTATAGGTGACAGATGTGGCTTAAAGTATATCCCTATGGCAATGTGCGTAGGGTTGGCAATCATCAGACGGCTATTACTGACATCAGATTTCAATTGCTCTGACAGAATTTCTTGATGGCGTTCTCTGCGTTTAGACTTAATTTCTGGATTTCCTTCTTGTTCCTTGTATTCTCTTTTAACTTCTTGTTTATCCATTTTCATATCTTTCATAAATAAAAAATACTCAGCGATAAAATCAAATATTAGAACAATTATCATACTGCCGAGACAATATAGTATGAGAAGGAATAGCATCTCTCCCCAATCTGATAATAAAGATATGATATCTCCATCAAGAGTTTTAAAAAGCAGTGATTTATGGTTACTCCAAAATACTTTGATCGCCAATGCAAAAAAAATAATATAAAGTATTGCTTTGACAAATTCTTTTACGGTTTTTAAGCCAAATATACGTTTTAAGCCATTTACTGGATTTAATGAATCAAACTTAAACTTAATAGCTTCAGTTGCTAATTGCATTTTACTTTGAAACCATGAGACAAGTATTGTTGTAAACATGCAAACCAGCAAAAAAGGAATGATCGTTTTCAACCAACCTATCCCCATAGCTTTAAAATAGTCCCAAATATCCGGTTTAGCGTTATGATCAAGGATGTATTCAAGAATCGACATAATATGATGCACATCAAATACATATCCGAGATATAAAGTACCCACAAGCATTATTACAGAGACTGTTAAGTCTCTACTTTTTAGAATTTGCCCTTTTTTAGAAGCATCCTGGAGTTTCTTTTGTGTTGGCTTTTCAGTTTTATTTGCCATGAAACACTCTATTTATCAATGTATAATTGCAATTGTTCTGGGAAAAAGGATAACGGCATAACTCGTTCAGCCAGTATTGGGCCAAAATAAATAATTAATATTAAAAATGCCAGCGCACTTTTGACAGTCAGTGAGATGGCAAAAGCATTTAGTTGTGAAGCATAGCGTGCCAGCAATCCCAGGACAGCTTCACCGCCCAGCATAACCGCAATCACGGGGCTTGCGTAAACGATAGTATGAGTCATTATATTATTAATATATGAGAATAAAGGCTCTAATTTAGGAAAATTAAAATTTCCTGAAGGCCATAAGTTATAACTTTGCCATAGAGTCTCCAGAATAAAGTTCAATCCACCGTTAGTAAGATAAACTGCTGCAGAGAAAAGGTTAAATAATCTTGCTAATTCCGATGTATCGACACCTGTAGCCGGATCCAAAGTACTACTTAACGTTGCACCACGTTGGTTATCGATAAAGCTGCCTATAGCAAGGAAAATCCAAAATGGGGATGCTAATAAGCAAGCAATAAACAACCCTATAATAATTTCTCTGACAGCAAACAAAGCGATATCTATTTCATTTAGGGTAGATAATTCATAGTGGTAATGCTGAACTAATGCACATGATACCACTATTATTATTGGATGGCGGACTACTGTTGGTATATTCCCACTGGCGAAAAATGGTAACAAATAGAAAGTTGGTGCCAATCGGCAAAAACCGAGCGCTGTAGCAGCCAGCAGACTATGCAACTGATAGAGTATCGCCTCCCCCATGCTATCCTCTCGCGAATGCTAAATTAAGCATTTCGATACCAAACGAATATAATTTTTCACCATACCATCCGCTCATTAAAAAAAAGCAAATACTTACGCACAATAATTTGACGCCAAATGGCAAAGTCTGTTCTTGCAACTGTGTTACCGTTTGAAAAAGCCCTACCAATAAACCAACAAATGTCGCAACTGCAATAGGTCCTGCAGACATAACTAAAATCAGATACAGCGCCCTATTCCCCGCAAAAACAATGTCGTCCATATTTTTTCCTCAGGGATTAATGGATAGGTCAAAATATTGTAAAATGAGTCCTTTCGATAACATTGTCCAACCGTCCATCGCGACAAACAGAATTAATTTTATCGGTGTAGATATGGTTACCGGACTCATCATCATCATACCTAACGTTAACAGAACGCTGGATATAACCAGATCAACTACAACAAAGGGTAAATAGATATAGAAACCTATAATAAATGCACTTTTTATCTCACTCAATGCATATGCCGGGAGTAACGAGAAAATTGAAATATTCTCATCATCGATTATCTCTTCATTGTCTTCAGAACTATTCACCTTCTGAATCTTTTCAAAAAAGCTAACCAACTCCGGTTCAGAATATTTTATCAAATATGATTTATAACCACTCATGCCTGTCTCAACAAAATTAACAACCGACGCTACATTATTGAATGAAAGATTCTCATTCTGACTGTTATTATATATTTCCTTCCCAACCGGCATCATTACGAACATTGACAATAGCAAAGCTACCCCATTAAGTGTCATATTTGATGGCACTTGCTGAAGTCCCAGTGCGTTTCGGACAATAACAAAAACAATCGAGAATTTAATAAAACATGTCCCGGATGCTATTATAAACGGTAATAGTGTAAATAATGATAATATCGCTATCAGCGAAATGCTATTTGACATTATTATTCCCTGATAACCAAGAATGAATTTCTACGCCCAATTTATCATCCACTTCAACAAGTTCGCCATAGCCAGTTAGCGCGCCATTTACACGTATCTCTATATTTTTCTCAGCTTCAGGAAGCAAAGATATAATTCTTTTTGCACAGAGATCGTCTATTTCATATAGATTCATTATTTTCTTTCCAAGAACAAACTCAATTTTTACAGGCAAGTCTTCAAAACTATTAATCTGCTGATAGTCATTTTCATCATTAATCTCGATTTCGCTTTTTTTGATATCAAAGTCATCTGTTTCAAAATCTTCCTCGTACTCAAAATGATCAGCCATTTTTAACTCCTCTGGATAAATTAAGTCACAAATCTTTGTATTATAAATAACCGCATAAGCAAAATTATCTGAAATTAATAAAACATCACCAACTTCAATATCAACAATGGTTCTATAACATGTTTTACTAAATCCAATTACAAAATGAATGGGCCAATATAATGTTTTTTTGTCTAGCGTTAGAGCGTTTTCGTATTGGCAGACCGTGACTTTATCTAACCAAACATTTAATTCCCCTGTCCATATTCTTATTAGTGGTTGAGCTGGACTCAATACTCCATCAAATACTTTACCTACACACAAACGATTATATTTTAGTTCAGGATACTTTAGATTTAACGGGGTACTAGATAAACTGAGCCATTCCACTATTAACCTTTCCGTTTCTGGCATTAAAGCCATCCCAGCGAGCTCGGCAGAAATTAAGGGAAATATTTCTCGAAGTAACACCCATCCAGACCAGCTGCCGCTCTCTTCTGCTATCGGTAGCCATTTGGCGCTAAATTCGGGAATTAATAACGCAACATCTTCACCATTTTCTTTCCAGTTTTGAAAAGTGGTTTCAAAGGAATGAGTGTTTCCATTTACTTTTCTCAGACCGAACATTAACTTTCGTCCTTCTGATCGTTTTCGAATTTACCTTCATTTTCTTGCTCATCATGAGGCTGATGTCGTTGCCCTTGTCGTTCATCTTGCTCAGTCAATACCCAACGTTGTGCTGTAACATCATTGTGTTGGGCTTCATGGAGTCTGTCGGAGACAATCGTGTCTGATGGTTTTAGTCGTATCCCTTCACTACTTTCCAGAATCCGAACTGTATGATTCTGTCCCCAACGCTGAAACTGATATGTCAATTCATTTTCGGGTACATTGGCACTATTAACAGAATTATTTATATCATTCTGATTGAGCGTATGAACATTCCTTTGCTTTTCGATATGTTGAGTAAACATGGTTTTGTTATCAGCAAACCTTCTTTCGTTAGTAATATCTAATAAATGGGCCTGCTCTCCATTTTTTTTGTCTCCATCGCGATATTTTTTTTCACGCTCTTTATTATTACTGTGGTTTTGAACCGTGATTTTTTCTGTATGGATACCATTATGGATTCCCCCCTTAAATTGTATCGTTTTATCAGATAGTTCAGAATTAAGACCCTGATCTCGTGAAGTCATATTGAGGACTTTCTTTGTAGAAAGTTGCTCTATTCCATTTGTTTGCAAAGAAAAAGATGAATTCCTGTCAACCTGGAGAGACGATTTGTTATCAATAGACTTCATTTGCCCATTCTTTTTCCCAAAAGTAGGGAATTGGCTATCCTGAGCCTGACGTAATAACTGGAGAATGGATCCAGCAACAATCTCACTCATTTCTTTATTTTTTTTGTTTTTCTTTACGAAACTGTCTAAATACGCAGCAGAATTCTCGGATGTGTCTGTGTTTAAATTTTTATAATGTTCAATTTTCTTGACTTCGTCCATTATATTTCTCCTCCTGTTCAAGCTCGTCTTGATAAAGCATCTGATTTAAAAGTTGTTTTTTTATGCGCTTCTTTAGTAGATCGTACTTTTCTCCTTTTAGCCACCAGTGTTTTCTTTGTGCTTGCTGTTGAACTATTTCCTTGTTAAGTATTTTTCGCCGCTCTGCTATTTTTTGCTTTTCAAGATTTATCTCAGCGATCTGCTGCTGAATGACTGCAACTTTACGTAACGAGTAAAATATATCCTGGCGAAATACTACTTCGCCGAGTAACTCCTTCATATCTAACAGTGACTGTAGGTTTTTAAGTTGCATATCATACAGGCGTTCCTTTTCGACTAACTTTTCTTTTTCTGCATTTAACTTTTGTAATGATGCTTCACATGCAGCCAGGCTCTGCGCTGTTCTTCTGATAAGTCGATTAACTTTACTTAACAATTCGTTCAAGCTCTTTTAGCGTTTCACTCATTGGCATTTTTTCATTAACTGACTGTTTTAACCAATTTGTGAGTTTAGGCCGGGCATTCATGGCAAAATCATTTTCAGCATTTTGCCCAGCGCGATATTCCCCTAAATCAATAAACACCTGTAGATCTTCCAAAGTGGTGAGGATCTTCCTTACCCGTGCAGCATTATCTCTGTGTTTTTCATCAGTGACCTGACCAAATACTCGACTCACACTTTTTAGAACATCTATTGCCGGATAATGACCTTGCCCAGCGAGTTTGCGACTTAGATAGATATGGCCATCAAGGATTGAGCGAATTTCATCCCCCAGTGGGTCTGATTCATCCTCCCCCTCCAGTAATACGGTATAAAAGGCAGTAATACTTCCTTTTAGTGTTGGTCCCGGCCTCTCCAGTAAGCGAGGTAAGCTGTCAAAAACAGAAGCAGGATAACCACGTCTGGCAGGTGGTTCACCCGCTGCCAGCTTCATATCGCGTAGTGCTCGTGCATAGCGCGTCATTGAGTCGATAAAAAGTACAACTCTCTTTCCTCGATCTCTAAAATACTCTGCCACGGTTGTCGCCATCAGGGCGGCATTACACCGATCTACTGACGAAAAATCAGAGGTGGCATAAACCAAAACACATTTTGCTGCATTTACTGATTTTTTCAGCGATTCCGCGCATTCCGTAACTTCCCTTCCACGTTCGCCAATCAAGCCAATAACAAACACATCAGCTTCAGTGTTGTTTACAAGCATATGCATTAAAACCGTTTTGCCACAGCCAGCCGATGCGAAAATCCCAACACGTTGACCAATGCCACATGTCAGTACGCCATCAATGACTCTTATCCGTGTCTCTAGTGGTGTATTAATAACTCGACGTTCCTGATACGACGGTGGCAGTTCATCAATCAGGCGTAAATTTCCCCTATCCCCTGGAGTGACCGGGACAAACCTTTCCATAATTTGACCAGAAGCATTCAAAACTGAACCAAGAAAGGCATCACTGATCTGTATGGTTAACTGCTCTCCCGTTGGTTTCAATACTGCAGTACGTGTAAGCCCCACAGAGCTGCCTATAAGGTTTAATAATGTCTTTCCATTGCGAAAGCCAACGACCTGAGCCCTGGCTATACGTTCATTTGCTTGCCAGCTCGCATAAATTTCGCATACTTCGCCCACTGAAACGTCGTCAAGCTCTGCTTCAATCAGCGAGCCGTTTATGCTATGTAAGTAGCTGTATTTATTTAATAGTTTTAATTTTTTCATACCAGCATGCTCCATATCGCAAGACATTATCCTAAATAGTTTTCAGAATATTAACGGGAACATTTTCCGTTAGTTCCCCGTACGAAAGTACTTCGAGGTCTCGATAACTAGATTCAATAAGTTTTTTGATAAAACGACGAATATCCACAGATCCCAGTAAAATAATGTCTTTAATTGGAATATTGATTCCAGAAAGTGCCAGTTTAAAATTATCCAGAATCATCTCAGCTTCGGATGCATCGAGATTAAGAAAAGTACCGCCAGCGGTAGGCCTGACACCATCTCTGATTCTGTCCTCTATTTCAGGCGAAATCACAATTGCTTTAATTTCTCCAGAATATGAAAACTTATGGCAAATGTAGCGACCTAATGCACCTCGTACATGCTCGACGAGTGTGATTATATCTTTCTCGCGTGGGCTCCATAATGCTAAAGCCTCCATAACTAAACGCATATTGCGCACTGAAATTCGCTCCTGGATCAGACGCTGAATTACCTCTGAAATGCGCTGCACGGTTATATATCTTAATATTTCTTTTAATAGATCAGGATACTTCATCTCTAATTGATCAAGAATATATTTGGTTTCTTGTATACCAAAATACTCATTAATATTATGAGCCAGACATACAGATAAATGATTGTACATTTCATCCATGGCCGTGCGAGTATAACAGCCAATTTTTGTTAATTTTTGGGCATCACTTTTTGTAACCCAATAATATTGTTCACCATTACTATTTACGATGACAGGTTTCTTGATCAAAGTCGAAACCACTTCATCTGAATATTCAACCAACAAGACAAGATCATGATAAATTTTAAATTGCGAGGCTCTGACTTCATTTAGCATTAATATGACATCTTCATCATTAAGGCCTTCCCCCTCGCGAATGACAATACCGGGAATACGGATACCATACTCAATAAAAAACTGACTACGAATCCTATCAGCAAGATTGATTTCAGTGTATTTTTTAGCCTGTACACTATTCATAATCAAAACCAAAGGTACCGTTTCGGTAATAACCTGATCAAGTTTATTAATAATACCTAATGAAATATCATCATCCTGATTATAGGGTTCCAACCCAACGGTGATATCTCCCTCAACAACCGTTTCTTCAACCCCTTTCTTTTTAAATTTAAAGTAAAAATAAATTCCTAAGATTACTGCCAAACATAAAAACACAAGAAGGGGAAAACCTGGAAGCAACCCAATACTCAGCGCGAGGACACATGTCACAATAATGACAAAAGAATTACTTAATAACTGGGACATTATATTTTGCCCCATATTATCACTATCGCCATTCACGCGCGTTACGATAAACCCTGCGCTAATAGCAATTAATAAAGCTGGAATTTGAGAAACAAGACCATCACCGACGGTAAGAATTGTGTAGACGGTCAACGCTGTCGAGAAATCCATTCCATTTTGGCCTACTCCTACTGATAGCCCACCGATAATATTAACAAAGATAATAATGATGTTTGCAATAGCATCACCTTTGATAAATTTCATCGCACCATCAAAGGAACCATACAGCTGACTCTCTCGTTCTAATACGCTACGACGTTCTTTTGCTAAATCTGCATCAATGATCCCGGCGCGTAGATCGGCGTCAATACTCATTTGTTTACCTGGCATACCGTCAAGCGAAAAGCGGGCAGCAACTTCAGCCACACGTTCCGAACCTTTAGTAATCACGATAAACTGAACAATAGTAACAATGGAGAAAATAACAAAACCAACTACCAGGCTATCTCCAATAACGAATTCACCAAAACTCGTTATAATTTCTCCGGCGTCCGCCTCAAGAAGTATAAGTCGACTGGTACTGATCGCCAGCGCCAAACGAAATAACGTTGTGATGAGGAGAATTGATGGGAATGAAGAAAAACTTAAGATCCTATCAACATAGAATGATCCTAAAAACACAAGTATTGCCAATGTTAAGTTCAGCCCAATCAAAAAATCGATTAAGTAAGTGGGCAATGGAATTATGAGCATGGCGATAATCATCACCATTAATCCAAGAATTATTAATTCTGGATGACTCCTTAACCCTATCAAAACTTTGTTAAACATTGAACATTACCTTCTTCCATGGTTTTTTATTTTGTTTTTTATTACTGTTTTGTGTATCAAAGAGCTCTACTGCAAATGTTACTTTTATTGCCTGTTTACAACACTCCCTAATCTCTAATAATTGTTCATTATTAATAAAAAGTGAAAATGGAAGATTTGTACATCCGCTGTAAATCGCCTTCAGGAGTAACGTTTTGTCTTTATAATTAGCATCTGCGGGTAGGGTTACCAGTGCATTTTTCAGGAGTTCCTCTGCAGTCTCAGGGAATTTTATTAACGATATCAGAAAAAATATCCAGTAATCTTCTGCGCTAATAAATTTTTTAATTATTGGGTTATTCATTAAAGTTTTCAGAAATAAAGCCTCTGCCGACTGAAGAGACAATAGTTGTGACAACTTATTGAGAAACATACCAAATTCCAATGATGAACAACTCGCATCAAGTGCATTTATATCTGAGAAAAGCGTCTCTTTGATAAATTTTGTCACTAGCATTCTATTTTGATAGCCATAACTACCAATCCATTCTACATAAGTATCTACAGCATCGTCTTCTGCCATTAAAAATTGTCGATAACTTGCCCTTAGTAATTTTGGATTTAATGACAACGCCTGGCCAAATAACTTTGCTTTTAATGCCGAGTTAATGCCACTATTAATGAATTTTTTAGTAGTCTCTTGATTAACTTTTCTAAGTAATGCTTCAGCGTTTATCCGCACATTTTCAGATATTTGTTTTTTACGTAAAATTGCACGTAATACAACCACCAGATCGCTTTCATCTGGAAATAATTTTTTAGCAAAGCTATACACTTCATAGTCATGGGTAGTTGCTGCCTTAAGCGCCTCCATGACTTTATCGGTTTTTTCTATTGGCTGATCTTCCAGGACATATTCTTCTCCGTCCAGAAAGTTGGCCAGTTGTTCTTCGTAGATTTTTTTCTTCATAAACTGCGTTAACGCTGCTGACATCTCGTCAGTAGCTTGTAAGAATCGAGCTTCTTTACCGGCGGGATCATCTCCCATTTTAGGCATTTCAGCTTCAATATCTTCATTATCTTCTGTGATAATGTCCTCTAAGCGAGAAACTTCTCTGGCTCTTTCTAATACACCGACATGCTCTACATGAATCGCCATTTCACTATCCTCCGACGACTTCACGATTCAAGTAAGTTTTTATCCATTTCTGCAGTAATTCATCGTTGATTTCTTTATTTTTTGCCATTTGCTGTGTTATTGCTCTGGCGTCAACCGCAGCCTCATTCGCATTATTCATCATGCGCTCATCGATCTCTCTTGGCTCAATAAGAAAGACACGAACGATGTTATTCGCATTTGTTCCTTCATATCCAAATAATTTACCAATAAATGGAATACTGCCTAATATTGGGATCTTGCGACTTTCATAGGTATTCGTATCTCGTGTATATCCACCAATCAAAAGACTTTTCCCTTGAGGCACGCGCGCAATAGTACTTATAAGCGTTCTACCAACCTGAGGCAGATCATCAACATTGGTCTTGTCGGAATTGATTTCATTGCCATCTTCAATATTCAAGAGTAATTCAATTTGATTTCGCGAAGCAAATCGTGGTAGCACGCTAATCATCGTACCATAGGTTACTTCATCCAACTCCGCAGTACGCTCGCCGACTAATTTAGTATAGAAAGTACGGTTATTATCAAATATAGCAGGAATATTCTCCTGTGTTAAAACGACAGGACGAGCAACAACGGCGGCTCTTCTTTTTTGCGCAAGTGCCTGTATTGTTGCAATAAACTGTGTCCCATCCAGGGTACTAATTGAACCTGAATTATTAAATGATGCACTTAGGCTGGATCCAATTTTTATCGTGCCCGACCAGTCAGCTCCTAACTGTTCTAGATCAGTCTTATCAATATCTATTATCCATAAAGATAATTCAATATGTCGCTTTGGAATATCGAGCGTAGCTACTAACTTCTCGATAAAATCAACCTGAGATACTGTTCCTTTAACAAGTAAACTGTTGTTATCAGGATATGCAATAATTTGTATATCGTCAGTCTCTGGCGCTCCAGCTGTCGATATTATTTTCTCTACTTGTAGGTCATCATCTTCTTCAGCACCAGGAAAAGGAGGCATACGTGATACGTTTTTTAGTTGTTGACGACTTGAAATTTCAGAAAGTACGTTAACCCCAGTGCTTTGCTTAATGTTATTATTTAACAACGTCGATAGTACTTTTGCCATGCCAGGAATAACTATCTTTTCGCCACGTAATTCATAAGTCCGGTCATTAACGAATGTGTTGACCAGGTGAATAATACCTACTTTATTGCGTCCGATCTCAATGCCATCACTGTTTTGCTCCATTAATTTTGCAGCATTAACGACCAGGTCAACATAAACCGGTGGCCCAGATACATAGAAAGTACCATTGCCGCCCCCTTTAATTTCATAACGAGAGTTATACAGACCCGATTTTTTTAAAAAATTATTAAACTCATTCGTCGATACCTTTCTCAGATTAATCAGCGCATTACGCATCTCTGATGAGTCATAGATATAAATAGCTTTGCCATCATCGTACCAAATAAGTCCCATCTGCGCCGACAGGCGGTCAATCAAGGCATAGGGTTCGGTTAAATCAAAATTTCCGCTGATCTGTTTCTTCATGGCAAGCTTACTTACTATTGTAGGCTTACCCGCATATGATGAAACCGTTTCAAAAAAACTACGTAGATTTTCTTTATTTGCTACGTATCCATTCGCTGCTGCGGCATATGCACCAGGAGTCAATAATCCATTAAAAATGCATAAGGCTGAAATTAATATAATAGTAATACGTAATTTTATTTTCATAACTTTTTACATAGTTCTCTCGGTGTTTTTCCTAACCGGCTTTTTACTTCGGCTGAAAAGTGTGATGAGGATGAGTAGCCATATTTATGCGCAATAGTTGTCATATCACTGTTTCCTTCAATGATTTCCAACACGGCTCTGGCAACTCTCCAGCCACATAATTCCGTTTTAACTTTACCACCCAATGCATAACTACATAAACGGCGAAAATGTGAATACGATACGCCGTAAAGCTCACCAAGATCATAGAGTGAAGTCTGTATGAGCGATTGCGATAATAAATAGCGAACCAGTTTATAGCATTCTGTTTTTCTTAGATGCTGAAACAGAATTTCATTAATATTATCGCTGCTCAGATAAGTGGCTAAAAACCAGGCTTCACTTGCAACTTTACTGAATAGCACAACTTCTGATGCAAAGGGCAAGGCATCAGCAAACAAGTCATGGTGTTCCCTTTCCACACTCCCCGTTGATTCATCTATAAAAGCTAATAATTTACTCAGGATATCAATGCGAAGTGGATGATAAATTACTTTCCCTGCAGTTACCTCAATTTGGCTTCGGTCAATGAGCAGTAATATGTCTTCCACTACCATTAATTTTTGATGGTTATTACCAATCGTAATAACAAGGGTTACATCCTTGTTTTCATTTCCCCGTAAGAACCACATTTCAGGGTCCAGTAGGGTTAACTTCTGTCCTTGAAGCAAAACATTCATTGGAAGTAACAGCCCTTCTTCAATCATGTTTCATCTCCTTATTCCATATTCTCATTCTCCATAAACTTGCAATAAAAACATGATTAAAAAGTGATGATTCCTATTTATAAAATAATGATTTTGTTATGAGCGAATAGCTATCAGCCACTTACAGTAGTAAGTCATCCTGTCCATATACAGAATTGCAACTGTTGATATGTTTTACTTAAACATACCCCGTATTTCTTATAACACTTGTTTGGTGACTATTTTCAATAAAAATCATATTTGTTAGTTACACATTAACGCACTGCGAGTGTTTTGTTACTCCCCGCATATATTTTATTCTCTTTTTCGATTCTATTTTTCTTAATCGTTCATATAATTTTCTTGTTAGTCGGATTTACGAATTATGATACTTATGATGGATGGAATGAGGCTAAGCGGCCAGGTCAACCCTGTAATTACTGCAGCAAACAACCGATATGTTACTTTTTCTTCCGAGAAGATAAATATTAAGGTCGATGTCACAACCAGACCTATCAGGTAAGCTAACAGTAATTTATTGATCACTTTTACCTCCCCTTTCGATTTCTCTTTGAGCGGTCCTTTTAATCCAGGACCGCCTCATTATGAAAACTATTTATTTCCCTCATCATTGATAAGGTTGGACATTTCTTTCAACATAAGAGTCATTGAAGCTTTCGACCAATTTAGCGGAATGATAGGGCTTGGCGCTTCATGCAAAGTTCCCGACTTGTGGATATAGTTATAGCTTTCGGGAAGTGCCATTTCAGGTACGCTCCTGCCATTTGCACCAATCATATTCTCGCCTGTTATTTGGGCCAATGATCTATTCATAAATTGCACTGAGTCATTCAAATATTCTTCTTTTCTTGATTCTTTATAAACAATTGCTGCTGATTTTGCATACCATGAGTCAAAAAACCATTCTGCTTCTGTTGATGGAATGAAGCTCTTTTCTCTTTTCGCATGTGAATTTTCATCAGTATCAGTTTTAATATCATTGAACCAAAAATTTGCCGACTGATAATTATCCTTCTCGTATCTTTTTATACCATACGGACCTGCTAGTTTTTTAACTATTTTTAAAACTTGCTCTTTTCTTCTGGTATTTATCTTTGAAAGATTTGCAGGATAAATAACATTAAGTAAAGCCGCATCGGCTTCTCTGTAATGTTTATCTTTTTCCAGATAACCTGGGGATTCTCCCCCTAAATCAAGCTGTAACGTTATTCTTTCATAACCTTTATCTATGAGGTGGTTCAACCTCGTTGTTGAAAGAGGTTCATCCAGTTCATTAGCTTTAGCTTCGCGTAGTAAATCAGAGATAAAAACAGAGTCTTTCTTCGAGAGTAGGTTTGACAAACGTTCCAGTCCAGAGGTCACCAGTGCAACGGAAGATGTGTTTAATCTGGCATCTTCTTCCCACGCTCCGGAATCTTCCATAACATAGAAATTGGCTTTATCCAGATAAGCAATCAGCAGCGCAACCGATTTTAATCGGTCACCTTTTTGCCAATCTTCAGCGTTAATAGTACCAGTGTCGATTGCTTGTATAAGGAGATCAAGATAAAGACCTAACGCATCATTTTGTTTATGGTTCCACAGCTGCGGCTTGCCTTCTTCCTGCACATCTGCCATCACGGGGGAGTTGCTGTCAAATCGGATATGCACAGCATTCATTTGCCCAGGAATACCATCCAGTCGTTTTGGGTTGCTAATGACGTCCTGCATCCGCTTAATCTGGTCGGGCGTAGACATATAATCCCACAGAGTGAGCAGAACCTTTTTTGCGGCTACACTATTTCCCTGATCTGATACTAATGCCATATAGCCCCATAAACTATCCCTCAGCCAGACAGCATCATAGTGGGTTTCTGCCGCTGTTTTGTCATCTTCGAAAGTAGAAGCAAGAATAAATGTTCCCCAGGGTTTCTCCGTCAACGTTAACTTTCGTGTATTTTCTGTTAATGTTAACAATCCTTGAATTTCGTCTTTGGTATAGTGGCTCTTTATTTCATTTTGTAATTTGGCTGAGTGAATCAGAAGACGATAATTAGGATACTTATCTGGATTTAACGATAAATAACTTTTATCAGTTGCTGCCCCTGTGGAATTAAGAGTGTTAAATACAGATTCACTCGACACTTCTGCCCCTGTCGCCTGGCATGTGCCGCATGAAAATATACCAGCGAGCAGAAGAGTTAATGCAGATTTCCCTTTCATAAAATATTCCATCTATCGTTTGTTAAAAGCGTAGATAACCACTTATTTAACAACTTGAAAATAAGGTATTTTACCTGGGTTGTTACAAAAGGATTGCATTGCGTAAACGCTTTTTATTTACAAAAAAATGGGGAAGTGTTACAGCGATTGCGAAAAGTCTGAAGCAATTGAATTAAGATAATATAGAAAATCAGATACAGCAAAAATGGCAGATTGATGAGGTGAAGATAAATTGGAGCGGGCGAAGGGAATCGAACCCTCGTATAGAGCTTGGGAAGCTCTCGTTCTACCATTGAACTACGCCCGCTTCGAGATGCGTAAGGCATTATAAACCTTACGCTCTCCTTAGCAAGTGCCGCGCTGCTGACTGCTGATTAATTCGCCATCAGCATTTTGGCTTGCTGCCCTGAGGCGGCAAGTAACGTAGCGGATCAATTGCCGTTGCACGGTAACGAATCTGGAAATGCAAGCGAACCGATGCCGCATCAGTGCTCCCCATAGTGGCGATTTTTTGCCCAGCCTTCACGCTTTGCCCATTATTTACCAGCATCGTGTCATTATGGGCGTAAGCCGTAATGTAATCTTCACTGTGTTTAATCATGATGAGATTACCGTAGCCACGCAGCTGGTTGCCCACATACACCACCTTTCCTGCACCCGCGGCGTAAATAGGTGTACCCCGTGGAGCTGAGATATCAATCCCTTTATTGCCGCCATCAGCTGTCGAATACGGCATGATAACTTTCCCTGTCGTTGGCCATAACCAACAACGTTGCCCTACTGGCGGCCAGGAAGATTTTGGTACTGCTGATGACGGTGTAACCGATGCGGTTTTGGTCGTTGATTTGGCGGTTGATTTACGTGTACTGCTACTTTTCGCCCCACCCAGTTTTAGTTTCTGACCAACTTCAATGGTGTAAGGGGGGGAAATGCCGTTCAGCCGCGCCAGCTCTTTTACGCTGGTTCCCGTGGTGCGCGAAATACGATATAGCGTATCCCCCCGTTTCACGGTGTAAACGGAGCCGGAATACGTTCCTGTATCGGATGATTTGCTACCCGAACAGCCCGCCAAAAGCAGTCCAACCGATAACAACATCACGATACCCAGAGATTTTTTATTCAGGCGTCCCGCACTCAAAATCTTTCCTCGCTTAAAAAACAAGACGCCATATCATAGCAGCCAGCCTCTGGATACCCAATCTCTCGCTTCTGGAAAAACGAGGTAATTGAGAAAGAGATTAATTTCATTTGGCAAAGGGAAGTATCATAAGCAAAATATTTGCTGTGGTGGTATCGAAGTTCCTGACTCTTTTACCCTATTTCCCATCCTGATGCGTAATAATCCTGATTTATCACATTGATTTTATCGCCACTCATATTGATACGTATCACTGTCCCTATTCAGGGTCCTGTTTCGTATCGTATCTGTATTTTTTTAACGTCATCACACTTCCTTCCTCCCCTAACGTTTATCGTCGTTTCTGGCGTAAATCTTGCCTGCTTAGACTAAATCTTTGCCATAAGAACCAAATGTTCAAATCGAGGGGATTTCTATGGAAGCGCGGGAAGCAACCGCTACGGGTGAATCATGCATGCGCGTCGATGCCATTGCTAAGGTCACTGGGCGGGCACGATATACTGACGATTATGTTATGGCGGGCATGTGTTACGCGAAATATGTACGTTGCCCTATCGCACATGGTTATGCTGTAAGTATTAATGATGAACAAGCCAGAAGTTTGCCTGGCGTACTGGCGATTTTTACCTGGGAAGATGTGCCTGATATCCCATTCGCTACAGCGGGGCATGCCTGGACACTTGACGAAAATAAGCGCGATACCGCCGATCGCGCACTACTAACTCGCCATGTTCGTCATCATGGTGACGCAGTTGCCATCGTCGTTGCCCGCGATGAACTTACTGCAGAAAAAGCGGCGCAATTGGTCAGCATTGAGTGGCAAGAATTACCTGTTATCACCACACCAGAAGCGGCGTTGGCAGAAGATGCAGCACCAATCCATAACGGCGGTAATTTACTTAAACAAAGCACGATGTCGACGGGCAATGTCCAACAAACAATTGATGCCGCCGATCACCAGGTCCAGGGGCACTATCAGACGCCGGTCATTCAACATTGTCATATGGAAAGCGTGACATCGCTGGCATGGATGGAGGATGACTCTCGAATTACCATCGTTTCCAGCACCCAGATCCCGCACATTGTTCGCCGCGTAGTTGGTCAGGCGCTGGATATTCCCTGGTCATGCGTACGAGTTATCAAACCGTTTGTCGGTGGCGGTTTTGGTAATAAACAGGATGTGCTGGAAGAGCCCATGGCGGCTTTTCTGACCAGCAAGCTCGGCGGCATTCCGGTGAAAGTTTCCCTTAGCCGTGAAGAGTGTTTCCTCGCAACCCGTACCCGCCACGCTTTTACTATTGACGGGCAAATGGGCGTAAACCGAGACGGAACGTTGAAAGGCTATAGTCTGGATGTTCTGTCTAACACAGGCGCTTATGCATCTCACGGGCACTCCATCGCTTCTGCGGGCGGGAATAAAGTCGCTTACCTTTATCCTCGTTGTGCCTACGCTTACAGTTCAAAGACCTTTTATACCAACCTCCCCTCGGCTGGAGCGATGCGCGGTTATGGCGCGCCACAAGTCGTATTTGCCGTTGAGTCAATGCTTGATGACGCCGCGACAGCGTTAAATATTGATCCTATTGAAATTCGTTTACGCAACGCTGCCCGCGAAGGAGATGCTAATCCGCTCACGGGCAAACGTATTTACAGCGCAGGGTTGCCGGAGTGTCTTGAAAAAGGCCGGAAAATCTTTGAATGGGAAAAACGCCGTGCAGAATGCCAGAACCAGCAAGGCAATTTACGCCGCGGCGTTGGCGTCGCCTGTTTTAGCTACACCTCTAACACCTGGCCTGTCGGCGTAGAAATAGCCG
Organism: Escherichia sp. HH26CH; assembly: GCF_009820205.1. NCBI lineage: Bacteria > Pseudomonadati > Pseudomonadota > Gammaproteobacteria > Enterobacterales > Enterobacteriaceae > Escherichia > Escherichia sp. HH26CH. Next base: position 80,895 of record NZ_VNXM01000005.1, on the reverse strand, counting down.
GCGCGCGCCTTCTGATGAATCAGGATGGAACCATCAATGTGCAAAGCGGCGCGACGGAAATCGGCCAGGGTGCCGACACCGTGTTCTCGCAAATGGTGGCAGAAACCGTAGGGGTTCCGGTCAGCGACGTTCGCGTTATTTCAACACAAGATACCGACGTTACGCCGTTCGATCCCGGCGCATTTGCTTCACGCCAGAGCTATGTTGCCGCGCCTGCGTTGCGCAGTGCGGCACTGTTATTAAAAGAGAAAATCATCGCTCACGCCGCTGTCATGCTACATCAGTCAGCAATGAATCTGACCCTAATAAAAGGCCATATCGTGCTGGTTGAACGACCGGAGGAATCGTTATTGTCGTTAAAAGATCTGGCGATGGACGCCTTCTACCACCCTGAACGCGGCGGGCAGCTCTCTGCCGAAAGCTCCATCAAAACCACCACTAACCCACCAGCATTTGGCTGTACCTTTGTTGATCTGACGGTCGATATTGCGCTGTGCAAAGTCACCATCAACCGAATCCTCAACGTTCATGATTCGGGTCATATTCTTAATCCGTTGCTGGCAGAAGGTCAGGTACACGGCGGAATGGGGATGGGCATTGGCTGGGCGCTATTTGAAGAGATGATCATCGATGCGAAAAGCGGCGTGGTCCGTAACCCCAATCTGCTGGATTACAAAATGCCCACCATGCCGGATCTGCCACAACTGGAAAGCGCGTTCGTCGAAATCAATGAGCCGCAATCCGCATACGGACATAAGTCACTGGGTGAGCCACCAATAATTCCTGTTGCCGCTGCTATTCGTAACGCGGTGAAGATGGCTACCGGTGTTGCAATCAATACACTGCCGCTGACGCCAAAACGGTTATATGAAGAGTTCCATCTGGCAGGATTGATTTGAGGATAACATCATGTTTGATTTTGCTTCTTACCATCGCGCAGCATCCCTTGCCGATGCAATAAACCTGCTGGCTGACAACCCACAGGCCAAACTGCTCGCCGGTGGCACTGACGTACTGATTCAGCTCCACCATCACAATGACCGTTATCGCCATATTGTTGATATCCACAATCTGACGGAGCTTCGTGGAATTACGCTAGCGGAAGATGACTCGCTACGCATCGGCTCAGCAACGACATTTACCCAGCTCATTGAAGATCCTGTAACTCAACGTCATCTCCCGGCGTTATGTGCTGCGGCCTCGTCCATTGCTGGACCGCAGATCCGTAACGTCGCTACCTACGGAGGAAATATTTGCAATGGAGCCACCAGCGCGGATTCTGCCACGCCAACGCTAATTTATGATGCGAAGCTGGAGATCCACTCCCCGCGCGGTGTTCATTTCGTCCCGATTAATGGCTTCCACACCGGACCGGGCAAAGTATCCCTTGAGCATGACGAAATCCTTGTCGCCTTTCATTTTCCGCCCCAGCCGAAAGAACACGCAGGCAGCGCCCATTTTAAATATGCCATGCGCGATGCGATGGATATTTCAACGATTGGCTGTGCCGCACATTGCCGACTGGATAACGGCAATTTCAGCGAATTACGCCTGGCATTTGGCGTTGCCGCGCCAACGCCGATTCGCTGCCAACATGCCGAACAAACTGCACAAAATGCGCCATTAAACCTGCAAACGCTGGAAGCCATCAGCGAATCAGTCCTGCAGGATGTCGCCCCGCGTTCTTCATGGCGGGCCAGCAAAGAGTTTCGTCTGCATCTCATCCAGACGATGACCAAAAAAGTGATTAGCGAAGCCGTCGCCGCGGCGGGGGGAAAATTGCAATGAATCACAGCGAAACAATTACCATCGAATGCACCATTAACGGGATACCTTTTCAGCTTCACGCCGCGCCAGGCACGCCGCTCTCGGAATTACTCCGCGAACAAGGACTGCTAAGCGTCAAGCAAGGTTGCTGCGTGGGTGAATGTGGTGCCTGTACGGTGCTGGTCGACGGTACTGCGATAGACAGTTGCTTATACCTTGCCGCCTGGGCTGAAGGCAAAGAAATCCGCACGCTGGAAGGTGAAGCGAAAGGCGGAAAACTTTCTCATGTCCAGCAAGCTTATGCGAAATCCGGCGCGGTGCAGTGCGGGTTTTGTACGCCTGGCCTGATTATGGCTACCACGGCAATGCTGGCGAAACCACGCGAGAAGCCATTAACTATTACGGAGATTCGTCGCGGCCTGGCGGGAAATCTTTGTCGCTGCACGGGGTATCAGATGATTGTAAATACAGTTCTGGATTGCGAGAAAACGAAGTAAAAGGATATCCGGCCTGAACTCAGGCCGGATTCACTGAGGTTATGCGTTTAACAACTCATATTTCTTTATCTTGCGATAGAGCGTAGCAATGCCGATACCCAGTTCATCAGCAACTTGCTTCTTGCTGTTATGACGTGAAAGTGCCTCGCGGATCATTTGCTTTTCCATCTCCTCCAGCGCCGTGCCGCCCGCATCATCGAGTGCCAAGTGCGCCTCGCTGACCTCTGTTACATCACTTTGCTCCGTTGTGCCATTATTCAGCAAATTTGGCGGCAATAGCGTGCTGTCGATAACTTCACCTGAAGGAACAACGTTAACCAGATATTCCATTAAATTGCTTAACTCGCGCAGGTTTCCGGGCCAACGATGCTTACGCAATATCTCGACGACATCGGGAGCAATACCCGGATAAACCGATCCCAGACGACGGGTATGCAGATGTAAAAAGTAATGTACCAGCAGTTCAATATCTTCCTGACGTTCACGCAGCGGTGGAAGAGTGATCGGGATAACATTAAGTCGATAGAAGAGATCTTCGCGGAATTTACCTTCGGCGATGAACTGGGCCAAATTCTGGTTAGTTGCAGAAATGATACGGATGTCGACCTGAATTGGGCTACTGGCACCAATCGGCAGTATTTCACGCGCCTCAATAGCGCGCAGTAATTTAGCCTGCAACATTAATGGCATATCACCAATTTCATCGAGAAACAGCGTGCCCGTATTCGCCGCCTGAATCAACCCTGTTTTACCGTTGGCTGAAGCGCCAGTAAATGCGCCTTTAACATAACCGAATAGTTCGCTCTCCAGAAGTTGTTCAGGAATCGCGGCACAGTTGATAGCAATAAAGGGTTTATTTCGTCTTCCACTCAACTTATGGATTGCACGCGCGACGACTTCTTTACCCGTGCCGCTTTCACCAACCACCATAACGCTGGATGGGCTGGGCGCAATACGGCTAATGAGTCGTTTTAATTGCCGCATAACACGGCACTCGCCAACCAATTGTTCAATATGCGGTTCATCAGGTGCATTTGCTACAGAAAAACTGGTATGCGATTGGTGAAACGCCATTAAAAATAATTGTCTGCCCTGAATGTTATGCAATTGACCAATGATTAATTCACTTTTATCGTCCCACGAAACAATATGTTGCATATGTCCGTGGGTAAAATTACTCTCAAATGTTAATGGTCTGAAACGGATAGGTTTCCCAATAATATTATTTTGCACAACACCGAGTGTTTTTAAGGCCGTCTGATTAACAAACTGAACCCGATTATCGTCATCAACAACTAATACGCCCTGATCCATATTATCGATCATGGTCGCGAATATTTTACTGATGTTATCTCCTGGTCCCTGATCCTCCAGAAGTTTCGAAACAAAAATGGTGGATATATGGCGAACGTAATCAGAAAACTCGCGTAAATTATCACTGATATGTTCTTGTTGCTCGTGGGTAACTGCAATCAAACTTATCACCCCAACACAACGATCCTGTAAAATGACAGGCGTACCCAGAAATGCTTTTTCGCGACAATTATCTTTATTATCGCAACCTTCGCAAAGGGGATCGAAGCGAGACTGTGTCACAACTTTTTCAGTTTTCGTTTCCAGGACGTGGCGGAGCAGGCGTGAGTTGCCGCTCAACTGGCGGCCAAGAAACTTCCCATACGCGCCCGTTCCGGCGACGCGACACAAGTTTTCATCAACGATCTCAACCTCAAGCTGCAAAACGCTGGCAAGCATTCTGGCAAAACGCTGAATTGTCGGTTGAATTTGCATCAATACTGACTGCGTAGTAGCAAGCTCCATAGCTTTACCTTCCAGACTTACTTAAAAGTCGATCATTGAAGACGTTGATGGTTCACAGATCATCATGATATTAACTCAGGCGAAATTGGCTTTGATAAAAACATAAGGTTTTTATCACTTTCTAATGAAATTATGGAAGAGATATCACATTTCTATATCAATATGAGAATTACAGCGGTGAGTTTATCAAACTGACGAGGGATAGCCTGCCCCTTTATCTTATTTCTGATACTTAGCAGCAAATAAACAACGCAATAAAAAAAGCCAAACGTTTTCGTATTTTACACACAACCGGAAGCTGGCATCAATTTGTGATCTACACCACACATTACCCGTCAAATTAGTCTTTTATAGCCGCGTGGATAATTCTGGCACACTTATTGTTAGTCCCTGGTATAGCTGTGAAAACACCAATCACTTTGGCAAGTCACAGTGAAATAAACCACTTTGCCTGTCATTCCACTACCGGGACTTTATGATGAAAACTGTTAATGAGCTGATTAAGGATATCAATTCGCTGACCTCTCACCTTCACGAGAAAGATTTTTTGTTAACGTGGGAACAGACGCCTGATGAACTGAAACAAGTACTGGACGTTGCCGCAGCATTAAAAGCACTGCGTGCTGAAAACATCTCAACCAAAGTCTTTAATAGTGGATTAGGTATTTCCGTATTCCGCGACAACTCCACCCGTACCCGCTTCTCTTATGCTTCCGCGCTTAACCTGCTCGGCCTTGCACAGCAAGATCTCGACGAAGGCAAATCACAAATCGCTCACGGCGAAACCGTACGTGAAACCGCCAATATGATCTCCTTCTGCGCCGACGCTATTGGTATTCGTGACGATATGTATCTGGGCGCAGGTAACGCCTATATGCGTGAAGTTGGCGCTGCGCTTGATGACGGCTACAAGCAGGGCGTGCTTCCACAGCGTCCGGCTTTAGTGAACCTGCAATGCGATATCGACCATCCGACTCAGTCAATGGCTGACCTGGCATGGTTGCGTGAACACTTTGGTTCGCTCGAAAACCTGAAAGGTAAAAAAATCGCCATGACCTGGGCATACTCCCCAAGCTACGGCAAACCGCTCTCTGTACCGCAAGGCATTATCGGCCTGATGACCCGCTTCGGTATGGATGTCACCCTGGCCCATCCGGAAGGCTACGATTTGATCCCGGATGTAGTTGAAGTAGCTAAAAATAATGCTAAAGCCTCTGGCGGTAGCTTCCGTCAGGTCACCAGCATGGAAGAAGCCTTCAAAGACGCAGACATCGTTTATCCGAAGTCATGGGCACCTTACAAAGTGATGGAAGAGCGTACTGAACTGCTGCGTGCGAACGATCACGAAGGCTTAAAAGCACTGGAAAAACAGTGTCTGGCACAGAACGCGCAACACAAAGACTGGCATTGCACTGAAGAGATGATGGAACTGACCCGTGATGGCGAAGCCCTGTACATGCACTGCCTGCCAGCAGATATCAGCGGCGTATCCTGCAAAGAAGGTGAAGTCACTGAAGGCGTATTCGAAAAATACCGTATCGCGACCTACAAAGAAGCCAGCTGGAAGCCATACATCATCGCAGCAATGATTCTTTCCCGTAAATATTCCAAACCAGGCGCACTGCTCGAACAACTGCTGAAAGAAGCGCAAGAACGCGTGAAATAACCCCCTCGGGCCGATCGACAGGTCGGCTCTCTATTTCCAGAGGCCAAAAGGATAGGATATGTCCGTTTTCTCATTGAAGATTGATATCGCCGATAACAAATTTTTCAACGGCGAAACATCACCGCTCTTTTCGCAAAGCCAGGCAAAACTGGCGCGCCAGTTCCACCAGAAAATTGCTGGCTATCGCCCAACACCACTTTGCGCGCTGGACGATCTCGCAAACCTTTTTGGGGTAAAAAAAATTCTCGTTAAGGACGAATCAAAACGATTCGGTCTGAACGCATTCAAAATGCTCGGCGGCGCATATGCCATCGCTCAGTTGTTGTGCGAAAAATATCATCTTGATATCGAAACACTGTCATTCGAGCATCTGAAAAGTGCCATCGGCGAAAAAATGACATTTGCTACAACGACCGACGGCAACCACGGGCGCGGTGTTGCCTGGGCAGCACAGCAACTCGGTCAGAACGCGGTAATTTACATGCCGAAAGGTTCCGCTCAGGAACGCGTTGACGCCATTCTGAACCTCGGAGCCGAGTGCATCGTCACTGATATGAACTATGACGATACCGTTCGTCTGACCATGCAACACGCGCAGCAACACGGCTGGGAAGTGGTGCAAGATACCGCCTGGGAAGGCTACACCAAAATCCCAACCTGGATCATGCAGGGCTATGCCACTCTGGCAGATGAAGCCGTCGAGCAAATGCGTGAAATGGGCGTAACCCCAACTCACGTTCTGCTGCAAGCCGGTGTCGGCGCGATGGCCGGCGGCGTACTGGGTTATCTGGTCGACGTCTACAGCCCGCAAAATCTGCACAGCATTATTGTTGAACCTGACAAAGCTGACTGTATCTATCGTTCTGGTGTCAAAGGCGACATCGTCAACGTTGGCGGCGATATGGCCACTATCATGGCGGGCCTGGCTTGCGGCGAACCTAACCCACTGGGCTGGGAAATCCTTCGTAACTGCGCCACCCAATTCATCTCCTGCCAGGACAGCGTTGCCGCATTAGGTATGCGCGTGCTGGGTAATCCGTACGGCAACGACCCGCGCATCATCTCCGGTGAATCCGGCGCTGTCGGTTTGGGCGTTCTCGCAGCGGTTCATTATCACCCGCAACGTCAAAGCCTGATGGAAAAACTGGCGCTGAACAAAGATGCCGTGGTGCTGGTTATCAGCACTGAAGGCGACACCGATGTGAAGCACTACCGCGAAGTTGTCTGGGAAGGCAAACACTCTGTAGCACCTTAATCACCCTATTGGAACTGCTTCCCGCAAAACGGGGAGTAAAAAATCTGGAGAAAAATAATGGCTAAGAATATTCCATTCAAACTGATTCTTGAAAAAGCAAAAGATTACCAGGCAGACATGACTCGCTTCCTGCGCGACATGGTTGCGATCCCCAGCGAAAGCTGCGACGAAAAACGCGTAGTACATCGTATTAAAGAAGAGATGGAAAAAGTCGGCTTCGATAAAGTTGAAATCGACCCGATGGGCAACGTGCTCGGTTATATCGGTCACGGCCCGCGTCTGGTGGCGATGGACGCGCATATCGACACCGTCGGCATTGGCAACATCAAAAACTGGGACTTCGATCCGTACGAAGGCATGGAAACTGATGAGCTGATCGGCGGCCGTGGTACTTCCGACCAGGAAGGCGGCATGGCATCTATGGTTTATGCCGGTAAAATCATTAAAGACCTCGGTCTGGAAGATGAATACACCCTGCTGGTCACCGGCACTGTGCAGGAAGAAGACTGCGACGGTCTGTGCTGGCAGTACATTATTGAACAATCTGGCATTCGCCCGGAATTTGTGGTCAGTACCGAACCAACCGACTGCCAGGTATATCGTGGTCAACGCGGTCGTATGGAAATTCGCATTGATGTTCAGGGCGTTAGCTGCCACGGCTCTGCGCCAGAACGCGGTGATAACGCCATTTTCAAAATGGGTCCGATTCTTGGCGAATTACAGGAACTCTCCCAGCGCCTGGGCTATGACGAATTCCTCGGCAAAGGCACCCTCACCGTTTCTGAAATCTTCTTCACGTCCCCAAGCCGTTGCGCTGTAGCAGACAGCTGCGCAGTTTCAATTGACCGTCGTCTGACCTGGGGCGAAACCTGGGAAGGCGCGCTGGACGAAATCCGCGCCCTGCCTGCGGTACAGAAAGCTAACGCGGTTGTTTCTATGTACAACTACGACCGTCCTTCCTGGACTGGCCTGGTTTACCCAACCGAATGCTACTTCCCGACCTGGAAAGTGGAAGAAGATCACTTCACTGTTAAAGCCCTGGTAAACGCCTACGAAGGGCTGTTTGGCAAAGCGCCGGTTGTTGATAAGTGGACCTTCTCAACTAACGGCGTCTCCATCATGGGTCGTCACGGCATTCCGGTGATCGGTTTTGGCCCTGGTAAAGAACCTGAAGCGCACGCACCTAACGAAAAAACCTGGAAATCTCACCTGGTGACCTGTGCCGCTATGTACGCTGCAATCCCGTTAAGCTGGCTGGCAACCGAATAATTATTCTTCACTTATTCCCCTCCGGTTCGCCGGAGGGTTTTTGGAGTTTGCTATGCGCGTATTGATCAAAAACGGCACTATCGTTAACGCAGATGGACAAGCCAAACAGGATTTGCTGATTGAAAGCGGGATTGTTCGCCAGTTGGGCACCGATATTTCGCCGCAGCTCCCGTATGAAGAAATTGATGCTACTGGCTGTTACGTTTTCCCTGGCGGCGTAGATGTCCATACACACTTCAATATTGATGTCGGCATCGCGCGCAGTTGTGATGATTTTTTTACCGGTACCCGCGCAGCTGCGTGTGGCGGTACAACAACCATTATTGACCATATGGGATTTGGACCAAATGGCTGCCGATTACGCCATCAACTGGAAGTTTATCGTGGTTATGCCGCCCATAAAGCGGTTATTGACTACAGCTTTCACGGTGTTATCCAGCACATTAATCACGCCATCCTCGACGAAATTCCGATGATGGTCGAAGAAGGGCTGAGCAGTTTTAAACTCTATTTAACCTATCAATATAAACTCAACGATGATGAAGTGTTGCAGGCATTACGCCGCTTGCATGAGTCTGGCGCACTGACCACCGTGCACCCGGAAAATGACGCGGCTATCGCCAGCAAGCGGGCGGAGTTTATTGCCGCAGGGTTAACCGCGCCGCGCTATCACGCCTTGAGTCGCCCTCTGGAATGCGAAGCGGAAGCAATCGCCCGCATGATTAACCTGGCACAAATTGCCGGTAACGCCCCGCTCTATATCGTCCACCTCTCTAACGGCTTAGGTCTGGATTATCTGCGTCTTGCCCGAGCGAATCACCAGCCAGTCTGGGTTGAAACCTGCCCGCAATATCTCCTGCTGGACGAACGCAGTTACGATACAGAAGACGGCATGAAGTTCATTCTTAGCCCACCACTGCGTAACGTGCGTGAGCAGGACAAACTGTGGTGTGGCATTAGTGATGGTGCGATTGACGTGGTGGCGACCGATCACTGCACCTTCTCGATGGCTCAACGCCTGCAAATTTCTAAAGGCGATTTCAGCCGCTGCCCAAATGGCTTGCCCGGTGTGGAAAACCGCATGCAGTTGCTGTTCTCCAGTGGCGTGATGACGGGACGTATAACACCGGAACGTTTTGTTGAACTAACCAGTGCAATGCCCGCCAGGCTGTTTGGCCTGTGGCCGCAAAAAGGGATATTAGCGCCCGGTTCCGATGGTGACGTGGTGATTATCGACCCACGTCAGAGCCAACAAATTCAGCATAGCCATCTCCACGACAACGCCGACTACTCGCCCTGGGAGGGGTTTACCTGTCAGGGCGCGATTGTCAGAACATTATCCCGTGGTGAAACGATTTTCTGTGACGGCACCTTTACAGGCAAAGCCGGGCGAGGTCGTTTCCTGCGACGCAAACCGTTTGTCCCTCCCGTGCTCTAACCACTGCCAGGGATCTATACACAATCAAGAATGATGAGTGAGGAAAAATGAGTAAGAAAATTGTTCTCGCCCTGGGCGGGAATGCGCTGGGCGACGATCTAGCCGGACAAATGAAAGCGGTAAAAATTACGTCTCAGGCAATTGTTGATTTAATTGCCCAGGGACATGAGGTCATCGTCACTCATGGTAACGGGCCGCAGGTAGGCATGATTAACCAGGCCTTTGAAGCCGCGGCAAAAACTGAAGCGCACTCGCCAATGCTGCCGATGTCCGTCTGTGTTGCCTTAAGCCAGGGTTATATTGGTTACGATCTACAAAACGCCTTAAGAGAAGAACTGCTTTCTCGTGGCATTAATAAACCTGTAGCAACGCTGGTTACCCAGGTCGAAGTCGACGCTAACGATCCGGCATTCCTCAACCCGACCAAGCCGATCGGTTCGTTCTTTACCGAGCAGGAAGCAGAGCAACTGACAAAACAGGGTTACACTCTGAAAGAAGATGCTGGTCGCGGCTATCGCCGTGTTGTTGCCTCGCCAAAACCGGTTGATATCATTGAAAAAGAAACGGTTAAAGCTCTGGTAGATGCAGGCCAGGTAGTGATCACCGTTGGCGGTGGTGGTATTCCTGTTATTCGTGAAGGTAACCATCTGCGTGGTGCCAGCGCGGTTATTGATAAAGACTGGGCCAGCGCCCGTTTAGCAGAAATGATTGATGCCGATATGCTGATCATTCTGACTGCGGTAGAAAAAGTGGCCATTAACTTCGGTAAAGAGAACGAACAGTGGCTCGATCGCCTGTCATTAAGTGATGCTGAACGCTTTATCGAAGAAGGTCATTTTGCGAAAGGTTCTATGCTGCCTAAAGTGGAAGCAGCCGCCTCGTTTGCTCGCTCTCGCGCTGGACGCGAAGCACTGATTACCGTATTGAGCAAAGCGAAAGAAGGGATTGAAGGCAAAACCGGAACGGTGATTTGTCAGTAATTTAAAGGCCGGGTGGGTAATACCATCCGGCCATTTTCATTTAAGCCACTTCCAGCACTTCTTTTGTCGCTTTAACGCCCTGATGCATCAACATCATTAACGCCTCAAGTACGCCGCCGCCAATTGCCCGGGCTTTATCAGAAACGCTGGTGAAATCAGCCGTTTCACCACGTGGATCGATATCACCAATTTTAAAACCACCGACCACCGCCAGTCCGTCGTTCAACAAGCCACGCACCATCCCCGTCAACGGTGCTTTAATTTCATGCTCACCAATCCAGGCAATCACATCGCCCTCTTTCACCAGATCGCCTAATTTCACGTTGGATCGCATAATGCCTGCAGCAGGAGCACGGATCACCCGTCGGGTGGTATGCCCCATAATATTGCCGGGAACACCGGTATTCTCCTGCGCACAACCAGAGTAAATCACCTGACCGAGCCAGTGCCCGCGATTTGTTTCAATTACCGCATGGCAATCCTTCCCAGCAGTAAAGCCCGGCCCAAGCGCGATTGTTACTGGTGCCATATCTGCCCGCGTACCCAAATTCTGTTTCGCCAGAATAGCGTCCACCACGCAAAGCGGTTTCAGTTCATCAAGCAATGAACAGGCGGGATCTACCATCACAGGGATGAATCCGCGTTCGGTAAGTTTCATCGCTTCCGCAGAGCTGGTTGCCAGGCGGGCAGTGACGCCTTCGACCGTCATTTCGCCATCGAACACGGCCTGGGCAAACGCCACGGTACAACGAATCACTGTCGGTTTTTCCACTTCCAGCATGATCACTTTAAAACCCGCATGATACAGACGTAGCGCCACACCACTGGCGATATCCCCCGCACCGCGAATCACCACCAGCTGGTGTCCGGAAGGATGAGAAGGTTTCATCATCAGCCCACCCGGCGCGTTATTTTTCACCTGTAATATTTCTGCCAGCACGCTGATGGCGATCTCCTGCGGCGTTTCCGCACCTATGTTGTAACCAACGGGCGCATGTAAACGGGCAATATGTTCTTCAGCCACGCCTTTCTCACGCAATTGACGTAGGAAAAGCTGAACCTTGCGGCGACTTGCCAGCAACCCCAGCCAAGCAATGGGCTGTTCAATGAGTTTGTCGAGGGCTTCACGATCCTGATTATTCGTGGCAATCAGGACAAAATTATCAGGGCGAATATCCAGTGCTTCCACTGCCGCACCAAACGACTCAGCATGGAGAAGCGTGGTTGATGGTGGGAATAATTCAGGATTAAGGCTTTCGCGATAAATATCGGCAACGGCAATATCAAATCCTAATAGCGCCGCACTCTGGGCTATCGCCCGGTTGACATGCCCCGCGCCAATCAACACCAGACGAGGACGCATACCATGGACGCTGATAAACACGGACATTGCACCTCCACAATCTGACCCGACAGCATCCACACCGTTACGAGCCATACGTCCATGGAATAATCGCGGCTTACGTTCCTGCAATGCCTGAAGCGACTCTTCAATCACCTTCCGCTCAACCATTCCACCACCAATTGTACCGACGATAGAACCATCGGCGCGCACTAACATTTGTGCAGAATGGCGGGGAGTCGAGCCTCGGCTATCAACAATTTGCGCCATCGCAAACGGACAATTTTGCTCTTCAAGTTTTGCAGCCTCTGTGAAAATATTCATACCAACCTCAATGGATATCCTTTCAGTAACCCGGAATACCCGGGCCGCTAATTCACAAATCTGCGCGCGATTGCAGGATGTTCTTGTATATCGCCCAGCCAGATTGCCTCTACGTCGTGTTGTTGCAGCGGTTGAAGGAGCTCGCTTTGCGCAATCGCATTCTCACATTGAGAAAAACGGTTAATGAACCAGACTCGCCGACAACCTTGCGGTACGTTTTTAAATGCGCCCTGAGGGTGGCGAACCAGCGCAACGAGATCGCTCAGTTGCAAGGTCGCATCAGGTGTTAACCCGGTAATATCAGCAAACTGCGACCAGCGATGGACATTTTCTGTGCTCACTTTCGCACCCAAAATATGTCCTCCCATCACAGCAATTACGCAGCAACTGCTTTTGGGTATGCAAGGTTCGTGCTCATCAGGCGCTTTTAACGGCATTCCACGCGAGCCATCTGCCTCAATGAGAATTACGTCACACTCTGGTCGTTGCACCAGTGCATCAATCGCTTCTGGCATAAATCCCTGCACTTTTCCCTGGTTCGCTTTCCAGCTGTGAAAACAAAATGAAATGGGGGATGTAAGAGACGCATGAGGAAGCATGGCGGGATCACGACAGAAAACCACGGGCCAGTGAGACGTTGGCATAAACATATGTGTCGTCGTAGTGATTAACACACGCCTGCCGCTAGCCTGGAGCAGTTCTGCCAGCCAAAAAAGCAAGCTGGTTTTCCCCCCAGCCCCAACAACAGAAATCACAGTGGGACGTTTCTGCGCGCCTAAATCAATGAATAATGCCGATGGGTCAACTATACTTTTCACGAGTCTTTATGACCTCTCTGGGATAAATTATCCCCAACTTAATCCATCAGGAAGTAACGCAATTATCAGGCGTTATTAGCCCCTATAAATAATGGAACCACTATGTCAGCCATCGACTGTATAATTACCGCTGCCGGATTATCATCAAGAATGGGGCAATGGAAAATGATGTTACCCTGGCAACAGGGAACAATTCTTGATGCAAGTATCAAAAATGCGTTGCAGTTTTGTAGCCGAATTATTTTAGTCACCGGCTATCGTGGTAATGAACTGCACGAACGTTATGCGAACCAGAGTAATATCACTATTATCCACAACCCAGATTATGCGCAGGGTTTACTGACATCAGTAAAGGCCGCAGTACCCGCGGTGCAAACCGAACATTGTTTTCTCACCCACGGTGACATGCCAACCCTCACCATCGATATTTTTAGAAAAATCTGGCCGTTACGTAATGATGGCGCAATACTGCCACTCCATAAAGGTATCCCCGGCCATCCGATTTTAGTGTCAAAGCCATGCCTGATGCAGGCAACCCAGCGACCCAATGTCACCAATATGCGTCAGGCTCTCCTTATGGGAGAACATTATTCCGTCGAAATAGAAAATGCAGAAATAATTTTAGATATTGATACTCCGGACGACTTTATTACAGCGCAAAAAAGGTATACTAAAATTTAGAAAACGTAGTTAAACGTTTGCGTTCAAATATTTAAACCATCCAGCCTGCTTTATCATTATGATAAGGAATCACTGATTTTGAGAAAAGAGAAAAAGTGATAAATGGGCTGGTAATAATAATTTCCAGGAGTGATTTTAATTCTCATTTGGCACCTGTGAGTTCATTCACAAAAAGCCCTTAAGTTTCGAGCCGCCTCACATTTTTTTATATTTCCCGCCAAACCTGGCAAGAGTGGTGCGATTGTTGCTCTATCCCCCTAAACCACCGGATTTCTCAACACCGGTCACTCAATGATATCTGTATAAGCTAAGGAGAGGGTTATGGGGGATATTATGCGTCCCATTCCGTTTGAGGAACTTTTGACGCGCATATTTGATGAATACCAACAACAACGCTCAATCTTTGGTATTCCCGAGCAACAGTTTTACTCACCCGTAAAAGGTAAAACTGTTAGCGTCTTCGGTGAAACCTGTGCCACTCCCGTCGGCCCTGCCGCTGGTCCGCACACGCAGCTCGCGCAAAATATTGTCACATCCTGGCTGACTGGCGGACGCTTCATCGAACTAAAAACTGTCCAAATTCTTGACCGCCTGGAACTGGAAAAGCCCTGTATCGACGCTGAAGACGAGTGCTTTAACACCGAATGGTCTACCGAATTTACCCTGCTTAAAGCCTGGGATGAATACCTCAAAGCCTGGTTTGCCCTGCACCTTCTCGAAGCGATGTTCCAGCCTTCTGATTCCGGTAAATCGTTCATCTTTAATATGAGCGTCGGTTACAACCTCGAAGGTATTAAGCAACCGCCGATGCAACAGTTCATCGACAATATGATGGACGCATCTGACCATCCGAAATTCGCTCAATATCGCGATACGCTGAATAAATTACTCCAGGATGACGCATTTTTAGCCCGCCACGGCTTACAGGAAAAACGCGAATGCTTGCAGGCCTTACCGGCACGCATCCCCACCAGCATGGTACAAGGCGTTACCCTCTCCACGATGCACGGCTGTCCTCCGCATGAAATCGAAGCCATTTGCCGCTACATGCTGGAAGAAAAAGGGCTCAATACCTTTGTGAAACTCAACCCGACCTTACTGGGGTACGCGCGTGTTCGTGAGATCCTCAATGTCTGCGGTTTCGGTTACATTGGCTTAAAAGAAGAGTCATTTGATCACGACCTCAAGCTGACGCAAGCGCTGGAAATGCTGGAACGCCTGATGGTACTGGCAAAAGAAAAATCACTCGGCTTTGGCGTAAAATTGACTAACACTCTCGGCACCATCAACAATAAAGGCGCACTGCCTGGTGAAGAGATGTATATGTCAGGCCGTGCGCTGTTCCCGCTCTCCATCAATGTTGCAGCAGTTCTCTCTCGCGCCTTTGACGGCAAACTGCCCATTTCTTATTCCGGTGGTGCCAGTCAGCTGACTATCCGCGATATTTTTGATACTGGTATTCGCCCTATTACTATGGCAACCGACCTGCTGAAACCCGGCGGCTATCTGCGCTTAAGTGCCTGCATGCGCGAGCTGGAAGGCTCCGACGCCTGGGGGCTTGACCATGTTGACGTCGAACGACTGAACAAACTGGCAGCAGACGCGTTAACCATGGAATACACGCAGAAACACTGGAAGCCAGAAGAGCGTATTGAAGTGGCAGAAGACCTGCCGCTGACCGACTGCTACGTTGCACCGTGCGTTACTGCTTGCGCCATTAAACAGGATATTCCGGAATACATCCGTCTGCTTGGCGAACACCGCTATGCCGACGCACTGGAACTCATCTACCAACGCAACGCCCTGCCCGCCATTACCGGTCATATTTGCGATCACCAGTGCCAATACAACTGTACCCGCCTGGATTACGACAGTGCGCTGAATATCCGCGAACTGAAAAAAGTCGCGCTGGAAAAAGGTTGGGATGAATATAAGCAACGCTGGCACAAACCAGCCGGTTCTGGTTCACGCCATCCGGTTGCCGTGATTGGTGCAGGTCCGGCGGGTCTGGCAGCAGGTTACTTCCTTGCCAGAGCGGGCCATCCGGTTACGCTGTTTGAACGCGAAGCCAATGCGGGCGGCGTGGTGAAAAATATCATTCCTCAGTTCCGTATTCCTGCAGAGTTAATTCAGCACGATATCGATTTTGTTGCCGCTCACGGCGTGAAATTTGAGTATGGCTGCTCACCCGATCTGACCGTTGAACAGTTAAAAAATCAGGGCTTCCACTATGTTCTGATTGCCACCGGCACTGATAAAAATAGCGGTGTGAAATTGGCGGGCGACAACCAAAATGTGTGGAAATCACTCCCCTTCCTGCGTGAATACAACAAAGGCACTACGCTCAAGCTGGGCAAGCATGTGGTCGTTGTCGGGGCGGGTAACACCGCAATGGACTGCGCTCGTGCGGCGTTACGCGTTCCAGGCGTAGAAAAAGCAACGGTCGTTTATCGTCGTTCACTGCAAGAGATGCCCGCATGGCGCGAAGAGTATGAAGAAGCGTTGCACGACGGCGTGGAGTTCCGTTTCCTGAATAATCCGGAACGTTTCGATGCTGATGGCACCTTAACCTTGCGCGTTATGTCGCTTGGCGAACCTGATGAGAAAGGTCGTCGCCGTCCGGTTGAAACCAACGAAACAGTAACACTGCATGTAGACAGCCTGATCACCGCCATTGGCGAACAGCAGGATACTGAAGCCCTGAATGCGATGGGCGTGCCGCTGGACAAAAATGGCTGGCCAGACGTCGACCATAATGGCGAAACTCGTCTGACTGACGTCTTTATGATCGGCGACGTACAGCGCGGACCATCCTCCATTGTCGCTGCTGTCGGAACCGCGCGTCGGGCGACCGATGCCATCCTTAGTCGGGAAAATATCCGTTCCCACCAGAACGATAAATACTGGAACAACGTCAATCCGGCGGAAATCTATCAACGCAAAGGCGATATCTCTATCACCCTAGTGGATAGCGACGATCGTGATGCGTTTGTCGCTCAGGAAGCTTCTCGCTGTCTTGAATGTAACTACGTTTGCAGCAAGTGTGTGGATGTCTGCCCTAACCGCGCCAATGTCTCAATTGCGGTCCCTGGATTCCAGAACCGTTTCCAGACGCTGCACCTCGACGCTTACTGTAACGAATGCGGCAACTGCGCCCAGTTCTGCCCGTGGAACGGTAAACCATATAAAGACAAAATCACCGTATTCAGCCTGTCGCAAGACTTTGATAACAGCAGCAACCCAGGCTTCCTTGTGGAAGATTGCCAGGTACGCATACGTCTGAATAACCAAAGCTGGGTGTTAAACATCGACAGCGAAGGTCAGTTCAACAACGTACCACCGGAGCTGAACGATATGTGCCGCATCATTAGCCATGTCCACCAGCATCATCATTATCTGCTGGGCCGCGTGGAGGTGTAATCATGTTGATTCTGAAGAATGTCACCGCAGTGCAGTTACACCCGGCGAAAGTGCAGGAAGGCGTTGATATCGCCATCGAAAATGATGTGATTGTCGCTATCGGCGATGCGCTGACGCAACGCTACCCCGATGCCAACTACAAAGAGATGCATGGTCGGATTGTGATGCCGGGAATTGTCTGCTCGCACAACCATTTTTACTCGGGGCTTTCCCGTGGAATTATGGCAAACATCGCCCCCTGCCCGGATTTCATTTCAACGCTGAAAAATCTCTGGTGGCGGCTCGATCGCGCCCTTGATGAAGAGTCGCTCTATTACAGCGGGCTGATTTGTTCACTGGAAGCGATTAAGAGCGGCTGTACATCTGTTATCGATCACCATGCCTCTCCGGCGTATATCAGCGGGTCGCTCTCCACATTGCGCAACGCATTTTTAAAAGTTGGCCTGCGTGCGATGACCTGTTTTGAAACCACTGACCGTAACAACGGCATTAAAGAACTACAGGAAGGAGTAGAGGAAAATATCCGCTTCGCCCGTCAGATTGATGATGCGAAGAAAGCGGCAACTGAACCGTATCTGGTAGAGGCTCATATTGGTGCTCACGCGCCGTTTACTGTGCCGGATGCCGGTCTGGAAATGCTGCGTGAGGCCGTGAAAGCCACAGGCCGTGGTTTACATATTCACGCTGCGGAAGACCTTTACGATGTTTCCCATAGTCATCACTGGTACGGCAAAGATCTGCTGGCACGATTAGCGCAATTCGATCTCATCGACAGCAAAACGCTGGTCGCTCATGGGCTTTATCTGTCTAAAGACGACATCGCGTTGCTCAATCAGCGTGATGCATTCCTGGTGCATAACGCCCGTTCAAACATGAACAACCATGTCGGCTACAACCATCATCTTTGCGACATCCGCAATCTGGCGTTGGGTACGGACGGTATTGGTTCAGATATGTTTGAAGAGATGAAATTTGCCTTCTTTAAACATCGCGATGCGGGTGGTCCGCTGTGGCCTGACAGCTTTGCCAAAGCTCTGGCTAACGGCAACGAACTGATGAGCCGCAACTTTGGCGCGAAATTTGGCCTGCTGGAAACCGGTTATAAAGCCGATTTAACCATTTGCGATTACAACTCGCCGACGCCACTGCTGGCAGACAATATCGCTGGACATATCGCTTTCGGCATGGGTTCAGGCAGCGTTCATAGCGTGATGGTCAATGGCATGATGGTCTATGAAGACCGTCAGTTTAACTTCGATTGCGATTCCATTTATGCGCAAGCCAGAAAAGCCGCTGCCAGTATGTGGCGTCGGATGGATGCGCTGGCATAAATGACAAATACCCTCTTCCCGCAGGGAAGAGGGTTAAATAAGGAAAGAAGATGATTGAACAATTTTTCAGGCCCGACTCTGTCGAACAGGCGCTGGAACTGAAGCGCCGCTATCAGGATGAAGCTGTCTGGTTTGCCGGAGGCAGTAAACTCAACGCCACACCAACCCGTACCGATAAAAAGATTGCCATATCCTTACAGGATCTGGAACTGGACTGGGTTGACTGGGATAACGGTGCATTGCGGATTGGCGCAATGTCTCGCTTGCAAACACTACGTGATGCACGGTTTATTCCTGCAGCACTGCGTGAGGCCCTCGGCTTTGTCTACTCTCGCCATATTCGTAATCAGTCGACCATTGGTGGTGAAATCGCCGCCCGGCAGGAAGAGTCGGTGCTGCTTCCCGTCCTGCTGGCACTGGATGCCGAACTGGTTTTTGGCAACGGTGAAACTCTGTCAATTGAGGAGTACCTGGCCTGCCCATGCGATCACCTGCTAACCGAAATCATCATTAAAGATCCGTATCGCACCTGTGCGACTCGCAAAATTAGCCGTTCTCAGGCTGGGTTAACGGTAGTAACGGCAGCCGTTGCGTTAACCGATCACGACGGTATGCGAATTGCGTTGGATGGCGTGGCCAGTAAAGCACTGCGTCTGCACGATGTTGAAAAACAAAACCTGGAAGGCGATGCCCTTGAACAGGCTGTCGCCAACGCCATTTTCCCGCAGGAAGATTTGCGGGGCAGCGTGGCCTATAAACGCTATATCACGGGAGTTCTGGTAGCCGACCTTTATGCCGACTGCCAACAGGCTGGGGAGGAAGCCGTATGATCATCCACTTTACATTAAATGGCACGCCCCAGGAGCTAACCGTTAATCCTGGTGAAAACGTGCAAAAGCTGTTGTTTAACATGGGAATGCACTCTGTACGCAACAGCGATGATGGATTCGGTTTTGCCGGTTCTGACGCAATTATCTTTAACGGTAATATCGTCAACGCGTCCTTACTTATTGCCGCACAGATAGAGAAGGCTAATATTCGTACCGCAGAGTCTCTGGGAAAATGGAACGAGTTAAGTCTGGTTCAACAGGCAATGGTTGATGTTGGCGTGGTGCAGTCTGGTTATAACGATCCAGCTGCTGCTCTGATTATCACTGATCTGCTCGAGCGTATCGCCGCACCGACCCGCGAAGAGATCGACGACGCGCTTTCTGGTTTGTTCAGTCGCGATGCAGGCTGGCAACAATACTATCAGGTCATTGAACTGGCGGTTGCACGTAAAAATAACCCGCAGGCCACCATTGATATCGCTCCGACTTTCCGCAATGACCTTGAAGTCATTGGTAAGCATTATCCTAAAACTGATGCCGCAAAAATGGTGCAGGCGAAACCCTGCTATGTTGAAGACCGCGTAACGGCTGACGCCTGCGTCATTAAAATGTTACGTAGCCCTCACGCTCACGCACTGATTACTCACCTGGATGTCAGCAAAGCTGAAGCCTTACCAGGCGTCGTTCACGTTATTACTCATCTGAATTGCCCGGATATCTACTACACCCCGGGTGGTCAGAGCGCACCGGAACCGTCACCGCTTGACCGCCGTATGTTCGGCAAGAAAATGCGTCACGTCGGCGATCGCGTTGCTGCGGTAGTCGCTGAAAGTGAAGAAATTGCGCTCGAAGCACTGAAGCTCATCGACGTTGAATATGAAGTGCTTAAGCCGGTAATGTCGATTGACGAGGCAATGGCGGAAGATGCGCCTGTCGTACACGATGAACCGGTGGTGTATGTGGCGGGTGCGCCAGACACTCTGGAAGACGATAACAGCCATGCAGCCCAGCGCGGCGAGCATATGATTATCAACTTCCCTATCGGTTCTCGCCCTCGTAAAAATATCGCCGCCAGTATTCATGGTCATATTGGCGATATGGATAAAGGCTTTGCCGATGCCGATGTGATCATTGAGCGAACCTATAACTCAACTCAGGCGCAGCAATGCCCGACTGAAACTCATATCTGCTTTACCCGTATGGACGGCGATCGTCTGGTTATCCACGCCTCCACCCAGGTACCATGGCACTTACGCCGCCAGGTCGCGCGCCTCGTGGGCATGAAACAACATAAAGTTCATGTCATTAAAGAGCGAGTTGGCGGCGGTTTTGGGTCTAAACAGGACATCCTGCTGGAAGAAGTGTGCGCCTGGGCAACCTGCGTGACCGGGCGTCCGGTACTGTTCCGCTACACCCGTGAAGAAGAGTTTATTGCTAACACCTCTCGTCACGTCGCGAAAGTCACCGTCAAACTGGGGGCAAAGAAAGATGGTCGCCTGACGGCTGTGAAGATGGATTTCCGCGCCAACACAGGCCCTTACGGCAACCACTCACTCACCGTACCGTGTAACGGACCGGCGCTGTCGCTGCCGTTATATCCGTGCGATAACGTCGATTTCCAGGTCACCACCTACTACAGCAACATTTGCCCAAATGGTGCTTATCAGGGTTATGGCGCACCGAAAGGTAACTTCGCTATCACCATGGCATTAGCCGAACTGGCTGAACAGTTACAGATCGACCAACTGGAAATTATCGAACGTAACCGGGTACACGAAGGGCAAGAGCTGAAAATTCTCGGTGCAATCGGTGAAGGTAAAGCGCCGACCTCCGTTCCTTCCGCCGCCAGCTGCGCACTGGAAGAGATCCTGCGTCAGGGTCGCGAGATGATCCAATGGTCTTCACCAAAACCACAAAACGGTGACTGGCACATCGGTCGTGGCGTCGCCATTATCATGCAGAAATCAGGGATCCCGGATATCGATCAGGCTAACTGCATGATCAAACTGGAATCAGACGGTACCTTTATCGTTCATTCTGGCGGTGCGGATATTGGTACTGGTCTGGATACTGTGGTGACGAAACTGGCAGCAGAAGTGCTGCACTGCCCACCGCAGGACGTGCATGTTATCTCCGGTGATACCGATCATGCGTTGTTTGATAAAGGCGCATATGCCTCGTCCGGTACTTGCTTCTCGGGTAACGCGGCGCGTTTGGCAGCGGAAAATCTGCGGGAGAAAATTCTGTTCCACGGCGCGCAAATGTTGGGTGAGCCAGTGGCAGATGTTCAACTAGCAACGCCGGGCGTCGTGCGCGGCAAGAAAGGCGAAGTTAGTTTCGGGGATATTGCCCATAAAGGCGAAACCGGCACCGGTTTTGGTTCACTGGTGGGAACTGCCAGTTATATCACGCCTGATTTCGCCTTCCCGTATGGCGCAAACTTTGCTGAAGTTGCCGTCAACACACGTACGGGTGAAATCCGCCTGGATAAATTCTATGCCTTGCTGGACTGTGGTACACCGGTCAATCCAGAGTTAGCGTTGGGACAAATCTACGGAGCCACCCTGCGTGCTATCGGGCACAGTATGAGCGAAGAAATCATTTATGACGCCGAAGGCCACCCGTTAACGCGTGATTTACGCAGTTACGGCGCACCGAAAATTGGTGACATTCCGCGTGATTTCCGCGCTGTGCTGGTGCCGAGCGACGATAAAGTCGGCCCATTCGGGGCGAAATCAATCTCAGAAATCGGTGTAAATGGCGCAGCTCCGGCGATTGCTACCGCAATTCACGATGCCTGCGGCATCTGGTTACGCGAATGGCATTTCACACCGGAGAAAATACTCACCGCGCTGGAAAAAATATAAATAATAAATGGCCGCTTCGGCGGCCTGTTTCTCTGTTTGAACGATGACTAAATAGTGACTGCGAAAATGAGATAAGCCGTTCTCAAGGCGTCCTGCGCCCCAAATTCGTGGGAATTTATTTTACTGATTCAGATGATCAAATTTACTTTAAAAGGAGTGAAGGGATGTCTGATATAAACCATGCAGGTTCTGACCTTATATTTGAACTGGAGGATCGCCCTCCCTTTCATCAGGCTCTCGTTGGTGCCATTACCCATCTGTTGGCAATTTTCGTTCCGATGGTAACCCCTGCGTTAATCGTGGGTGCGGCCTTACAGCTTTCCGCTGAAACAACCGCCTATCTTGTTTCTATGGCGATGATCGCCTCTGGTATTGGTACCTGGTTACAGGTAAACCGCTATGGCATCGTCGGTTCTGGCCTACTCTCAATTCAGTCAGTCAATTTTTCATTTGTTACAGTCATGATTGCGCTGGGCAGCAGCATGAAAAGCGATGGTTTTCACGAAGAGTTAATCATGTCGTCGCTTCTCGGCGTCTCCTTCGTTGGCGCATTTCTGGTTGTCGGCTCTTCTTTTATCCTGCCCTATTTACGTCGGGTTATTACACCTACCGTTAGCGGCATTGTGGTGCTGATGATCGGCTTAAGTCTGATTAAAGTCGGCATTATCGATTTTGGTGGAGGATTTGCTGCCAAAAGCAGCGGTACGTTCGGCAATTACGAACATCTCGGCGTTGGTTTATTGGTTTTGATTGTGGTGATCGGCTTTAACTGCTGCCGCAGTCCGTTACTACGCATGGGAGGGATTGCCATTGGGCTATGTGTCGGTTATATCGCGTCGTTATGCCTGGGCATGGTGGATTTCAGCAGTATGCGCAATTTGCCGTTAATCACCATCCCGCATCCGTTCAAATACGGGTTTAGTTTCAGCTTCCATCAGTTCCTGGTGGTCGGCACGATTTATTTGCTTAGCGTGCTGGAAGCTGTCGGGGATATCACCGCCACGGCAATGGTTTCCCGCCGCCCCATCCAGGGAGAAGAGTATCAGTCGCGTCTGAAAGGCGGCGTACTGGCAGATGGCCTGGTTTCGGTTATCGCTTCCGCTGTCGGTTCATTACCGTTAACCACGTTTGCGCAAAATAATGGGGTTATTCAGATGACCGGTGTCGCTTCACGTTATGTCGGGCGAACCATCGCGGTCATGTTGGTTATTCTCGGCTTGTTTCCGATGATTGGCGGCTTCTTCACGACCATTCCCTCGGCTGTTCTGGGAGGCGCAATGACGTTGATGTTTTCCATGATTGCCATCGCTGGGATTCGCATCATCATCACCAACGGATTAAAGCGCCGTGAAACACTTATTGTCGCCACTTCTTTAGGTTTAGGGCTTGGCGTCTCCTACGATCCGGAAATTTTTAAAATATTGCCAGCCTCTATTTATGTATTAGTTGAAAACCCTATTTGTGCTGGTGGGTTAACTGCGATTTTATTAAATATTATCCTCCCTGGTGGCTACCGACAGGAAAACGTTCTGCCTGGTATTACCTCAGCGGAAGAGATAGATTAACAGTAAAGGAGTCAATGATGTCAGGAGAACACACGTTAAAAGCGGTACGAGGCAGTTTTATTGATGTCACCCGTACGGTCGATAACCCGGAAGAGATTGCCTCTGCGCTGCGGTTTATTGAGGATGGTTTATTACTCATTAAACAGGGAAAAGTGGAATGGTTTGGCGAATGGGAAGACGGAAAGCATCAAATTCCTGACACCATTCGCGTGCGCGACTATCGCGGCAAACTGGTAGTACCGGGCTTTGTCGATACACATATCCATTATCCGCAAAGTGAAATGGTTGGGGCCTATGGTGAACAATTGTTGGAGTGGTTGAATAAACACACCTTCCCTACTGAACGTCGTTATGAGGATTTAGAGTACGCCCGCGAAATGTCGGCGTTCTTCATCAAGCAGCTTTTACGTAACGGAACCACCACAGCGTTGGTGTTTGGTACCGTTCATCCGCAATCCGTTGATGCGCTGTTTGAAGCCGCCAGTCATATCAATATGCGTATGATTGCCGGTAAGGTGATGATGGACCGCAACGCACCGGATTATCTGCTCGACACTGCCGAAAGCAGCTATCACCAAAGCAAAGAACTGATCGAACGCTGGCACAAAAATGGTCGTCTGTTGTATGCGATTACGCCACGCTTCGCCCCAACCTCATCTCCTGAACAGATGGCGATGGCGCAACGCCTGAAAGAAGAGTATCCCGACACATGGGTACATACCCATCTTTGTGAAAATAAAGATGAAATTGCCTGGGTCAAATCGCTTTATCCTGACCATGATGGTTATCTGGATGTTTACCATCAGTACGGTCTGACAGGTAAAAATTGTGTCTTCGCTCACTGCATCCATCTCGAAGAGAAAGAGTGGGATCGTCTCAGCGAAACCAAATCCAGCATTGCTTTCTGTCCTACCTCCAACCTTTACCTCGGCAGTGGCTTATTCAACTTGAAAAAAGCATGGCAGAAGAAAGTCAAAGTGGGCATGGGGACTGACATTGGCGCAGGAACAACTTTCAACATGCTGCAAACGCTGAACGAAGCCTACAAAGTGTTGCAATTACAAGGCTATCGCCTCTCGGCATATGAAGCGTTTTACCTTGCCACGCTCGGCGGGGCGAAATCTCTGGGCCTTGACGATTTGATTGGCAACTTTTTACCTGGCAAAGAGGCTGATTTCGTGGTGATGGAACCCACCGCCACCCCGCTACAGCAGCTGCGCTATGACAACTCTGTTTCTTTAGTCGACAAATTGTTCGTGATGATGACGTTGGGCGATGACCGTTCGATCTACCGCACCTACGTTGATGGTCGTCTGGTGTACGAACGCAACTAATAATAAAACTTTAACATCCTCGTGAGGACATCATTATGTCTGGAGACATCCTACAAACACCGGACGCACCAAAGCCACAAGGCGCGCTGGATAATTATTTTAAAATTACCGCTCGTGGCAGTACCGTTCGTCAGGAAGTACTGGCTGGCTTAACGACCTTTCTGGCCATGGTTTATTCCGTTATCGTCGTTCCGGGAATGCTGGGCAAAGCAGGTTTTCCTCCCGCAGCTGTGTTTGTTGCCACCTGTCTGGTCGCGGGCTTCGGCTCGTTGCTGATGGGCTTGTGGGCCAACTTGCCAATGGCGATTGGTTGCGCTATTTCCTTAACGGCATTTACCGCATTCAGTCTGGTACTCGGGCAACAAATTAGCGTTCCTGTCGCACTGGGTGCGGTCTTTCTGATGGGCGTCATCTTCACCGCCATTTCTGTAACCGGTGTGCGAACCTGGATATTACGTAATTTACCGATGGGTATCGCTCACGGCACAGGTATCGGTATCGGCCTGTTTCTGCTGCTGATTGCTGCTAACGGTGTGGGAATGGTTATCAAAAACCCGATTGAAGGCTTGCCGGTGGCGCTCGGTGCGTTTACCTCCTTCCCGGTGATGATGAGCTTACTGGGTCTGGCGGTCATCTTCGGTCTGGAAAAGTGCCGCGTACCTGGCGGGATCTTGTTGGTGATTATTGCAATTTCGATCATCGGCTTAATCTTTGATCCAGCGGTGAAGTACCACGGTCTGGTGGCGATGCCCAGTCTGACTGGCGAAGATGGTAAGTCTCTGATTTTCAGCCTCGATATTATGGGGGCACTCCAGCCAACTGTACTTCCGAGTGTACTGGCATTGGTGATGACCGCAGTGTTCGACGCCACCGGTACCATCCGTGCCGTCGCCGGTCAGGCGAATTTGTTAGATAAAGACAACCAGATCATCAACGGCGGTAAAGCCCTGACCAGTGACTCAGTAAGTTCAATATTCTCCGGCCTGGTGGGTGCTGCGCCCGCAGCGGTTTATATCGAATCAGCGGCAGGAACCGCCGCCGGGGGTAAAACAGGGTTGACCGCAACCGTAGTGGGGGCGTTATTCCTGTTGATTCTGTTTTTATCACCACTGTCATTTTTGATCCCTGGTTACGCCACTGCACCCGCTCTGATGTACGTAGGTTTGCTGATGTTAAGTAACGTCTCGAAGCTGGATTTCAACGATTTTATTGACGCAATGGCTGGCCTGGTGTGTGCCGTGTTTATCGTTCTGACTTGTAATATCGTTACCGGTATTATGCTGGGCTTTGTGACACTGGTCGTAGGCCGCGTCTTTGCACGCGAATGGCAAAAGCTGAATATTGGTACGGTAATCATTACTGCCGCACTGGTCGCATTTTACGCGGGTGGATGGGCTATCTAATAGATTCTCCGCGCCTTTCAGCGCGGAGAATTCTTTCAGAGAGGATTCTCACCGCTGGCAACAATACGCTGCTGGCGGACTCGCCTGAGTTCTCTTTCAGTAAGCAACTGCAGCGCCTGTGTCGGGCAAGATTCAACGCAGGCAGGCCCCTCTTCCCGCTGTTCACAGAGATCGCATTTCACAATTTGTTGCCGGGTATCCCCCGGCAACGACTGAATGGTTATCATCCCAAACGGGCACGCACTGACGCAACTCTGACAGCCAATACAACGGGCAGAATTGGCCTGCACCACCTGCTCGCCCATCGTCAGCGCTCCCACGGGGCAAGCGCCAACACAAGGGGCGTTTTCACACTGATGGCACATCACCGGCGCACTGATGCTGTCCAGTCGCTGTACCTTCAGCCGAGGCAAAAAGACATCGGCATTCAACTCCTGTTCTGAAGGGTGAGCGACCACACAGGCCACTTCACAAGTACGGCAGCCAATACAGTCAGCCGGATTAACGATAATTAACGATTTCATCACGATGCCTTCGTATCAAACAGAGTTAACATATCGCGCGCCGCCTGCCTTCCTGCGGCCATTGCCGTGACAACCAGATCCGCGCCATGAACTGCATCCCCACCAGCAAAGACTTTTTTCAGATGCGTCTGGGTGGGTAAATACCCGACGTCCCCGGTTTGAATCAGGCCCCATTTATCGAGCTTAATTCCGCTGCCTTGCAACCACGGCATGGCATGCGCCTGGAAACCAAAGGCCATAATCAGAACATCGGCAGGCAGCTCAAACTCTGAACCCGCTACCGGACGAGGACGACGGCGTCCATCCGGACCCGGCTCACCCATAGCGGTACGAATAAGGCCCACCGCAGTTAAACGCCCATCTTCGTCACAAGCGATATATTGCGGCTGAACATTGAACTGAAACTCGACACCTTCCTCGCGCGCATTGACCACCTCTTTGCGCGAGCCCGGCATACTGACTTCATCACGACGATACGCGCAGGTCACGCTGGCGGCATTGAGGCGGATGGAGGTACGCAAACAATCCATTGTCGTATCGCCACCTCCCAATACCACGACTCGCTTACCTTCAACATCCGTCAGCGGATACTCTTCAGATTCCGGCAATCCCATCAACTGGCGAGTATGGGCGGTCAGGAACGGTAGAGCCTGAATGACACCGGGCGCATCTTCATGCGGCAAATCTGCTCGCATCATCCCGTAAGTCCCCACGCCGATGAAAACGGCATCATATTCAGAAGTTAAATCGCTAAAGGTAATATCGCGGCCAATCTCACAGTTGAGATGAAAGTCGATTCCCATTGCGGTGAATATCTCTCGCCGCTGGCTTAATACCGTTTTATCGAGTTTGAAAGGAGGAATGCCAAAAGTCAGCATACCGCCAATTTCTGGATGGCGATCAAAGACATCAACCTGAACTCCCGCGCGCGCCAGAATATCAGCACACCCTAACCCTGCAGGCCCAGCGCCAATCACCGCCACTTTTTCGATACGGGGAACAACATGGCTGACATCAGGACGCCAGCCCATCGCCAGCGCAGTATCGGTGATGTAGCGTTCCAGATTACCAATAGAGACTGCGCCAGAGTGATCTTTCAAAGTACATGCGCCTTCACAAAGACGGTCCTGTGGACATACCCTGCCGCAGATTTCTGGTAAGGAACTGGTCTGGTGGCAAAGTTCTGCCGCTTCAATAATCTTTCCTTCCTGCACCAGACGGATGTAATCCGGAATAGCGTTATGCAGCGGGCAATGCCAGTTGCAGTTAGCTTTTTCGGCGCAATAAACACAGCGGTCACTCTCATAAGTCGCTTGTTGTGGATCCAGCCCGCAATAAATTTCGCCAAAGTGGGTTTTCCGTTCACTCGCTGAAATTTTATCTGCGCCTTTACGCGAGTTAACGGGGAGCAACGCTGCACTGCGAGATGGCTGAGCGTCTGATGACGCTTTTCCTGCTGCCGTTTTGCGCTGGCGGGCCACCTTTATCTGCTGCAACCCTTTATCGTCCATCAGCCGTAACGCCTGTGTTGGGCATACGTCAATACAGGCTTGCGTGCCGGAACTGCGCTGGTTACAAAGGTCGCATTTCTGCGCAATCGTATCGACCATCTCAACGACGCCAAAGGGGCAAGCGATTGCGCATCTTTTACAACCAATACATTTTTGCTCGTCCAGTTGTACGCTATCGGGCTGGAAAGTCAGAGCATTAACCGGACAAGCCGTAACGCAAGGGGCATTGTTGCAATGATGGCAGGCCACCGGATTCGCAGCCTGGCCTTTCCCTACAACGTGGATACGCGGTCGAAAGTCACTGTGACTCAGCGGCCAGTTTTCTTGATTATGTGCCACCGCACAGGCAATTTCACAGGCATGACAGCCTATACATTCCGCAGCTTCAGCAGCGATAAACTTATTCATTTGCATCCCTTTCATTTAATGAGTTATGTCTTCTCAAATTTCGCGATGCAATAAACGGGCATATATTAGGTAGCATGACCGTTTTAATTATAATTTTGCGACTGAGTTCAAATTATTGCCCCTCAATCTGTGCCGCTTTCATTATTTCAACATTGCCGACCAAAAGAGCGCTATCCAGATAAAAACGATTAAATGCGAGAGTGCGACATGCCAGAATGATTAATGAAATATCAATATGAGAAAATTACAGATAATTCCATTGTCAGGTTCTCTTCTCATTTTCATGGTTTAACCACGATTATGTGATTGCCTCCGCAATTCCTGTCTCTAACTCCCCTTCCTCGCAAAAACTGGCATTCCACGAGCATATGTTTAGACAGTTTCAATAACGTAAACGGTTGCTTTTTACTCTGGCGGGCGAAAGGAGAAACACTGATGAGCGCCATAGATTCCCAACTTCCCTCATCTCAAGGGCAAGACCGCCCAACTGATGAGGTTGACCGCATATTATCACCAGGAAAGCTGATCATACTCGGTCTGCAACACGTCCTTGTAATGTACGCAGGTGCAGTCGCTGTTCCTCTTATGATTGGTGACCGACTGGGCCTCTCAAAAGAAGCTATTGCGATGCTCATTAGCTCGGATCTCTTTTGCTGCGGGATCGTCACATTATTACAATGTATCGGTATCGGCCGCTTTATGGGGATCCGTCTGCCGGTGATTATGTCGGTAACCTTTGCTGCTGTAACACCAATGATAGCCATTGGCATGAACCCGGATATCGGCCTGCTGGGGATATTTGGTGCCACTATCGCCGCGGGATTTATCACCACATTATTAGCACCACTTATCGGTCGCTTAATGCCTTTATTCCCGCCACTGGTTACCGGTGTGGTTATTACTTCTATCGGGCTTAGCATTATTCAGGTCGGTATTGACTGGGCCGCTGGAGGTAAAGGGAATCCGCAATATGGTAATCCCGTTTATTTAGGTATCTCCTTTGCCGTCTTAATTTTTATCTTGCTCATTACTCGCTATGCGAAAGGATTTATGTCCAACGTCGCCGTATTACTGGGGATTGTATTTGGCTTTTTACTTTCGTGGATGATGAATGAAGTCAATTTGTCCGGGCTACATGATGCTTCGTGGTTTGCGATTGTCACCCCAATGTCGTTTGGTATGCCGGTATTTGACCCCGTTTCTATTCTAACCATGACCGCTGTGTTAATCATCGTGTTTATCGAGTCGATGGGGATGTTCCTGGCACTGGGTGAAATAGTCGGTCGTAAACTCTCTTCGCACGATATTATTCGCGGGCTGCGTGTCGATGGTGTAGGGACAATGATAGGCGGAACGTTTAACAGCTTCCCCCACACGTCATTTTCTCAAAACGTTGGCCTGGTTAGCGTGACGCGCGTTCATAGTCGCTGGGTGTGTATTTCTTCGGGGATCATATTAATCATGTTTGGCATGGTGCCCAAAATGGCGGTGCTGGTAGCCTCGATTCCGCAATTTGTGCTTGGCGGCGCAGGGCTGGTGATGTTCGGCATGGTACTGGCGACGGGGATTCGAATTCTGTCGCGCTGTAACTACACCACTAACCGTTACAACCTCTATATTGTGGCGATCAGTCTCGGCGTTGGCATGACTCCGACGCTCTCTCACGATTTCTTTTCTAAGTTACCGGCCGTACTGCAACCGTTGCTGCATAGCGGCATTATGCTCGCAACCCTTAGCGCCGTTGTGCTGAACGTCTTCTTTAATGGCTATCAGCATCATGCTGATCTGGTGAAGGAATCCGTCTCTGATAAAGATTTAAAAGTCAGGACAGTACGTATGTGGCTTCTGATGCGCAAGCTGAAGAAAAATGAGCATGGAGAATAATATGAATCTTTTAATGCGCGCTATATTCAGTCTGTTGTTGCTTTTTACTCTCTCTATTCCTGTCATTTCTGACTGTGTTGCAATGGCCATTGAAAGTCGCTTCAAATATATGATGCTGCTTTTTTAAATGGTTTTACCTGTCGACATCCGCTCAAAACGGGCGGTTGTCGATAAACGCTCACTTGGTTAATCATTTCACTCTTCAATTATCTATAATGATGAGTGATTAGAATTACATGTGAGAAATTATGCAAACGGAACACGTCATTTTATTGAATGCACAGGGAGTTCCCACGGGTACGCTGGAAAAGTATGCCGCACACACGGCAGACACTCTCTTACATCTCGCGTTCTCCTGCTGGCTGTTTAATGCCAAAGGGCAATTATTAGTTACCCGCCGCGCCCTTAGCAAAAAAGCATGGCCGGGCGTGTGGACTAACTCGGTTTGTGGGCACCCACAACTGGGCGAAAGCAACGAAGACGCGGTGATCCGCCGTTGCCGCTTTGAACTGGGTGTGGAAATAACAGCACCAGAACCGGTCTATCCTGACTTTCGCTACCGCGCCACCGATCCGAATGGCATTGTAGAAAATGAAGTATGTCCGGTATTTGCCGCACGCACGACCAGTGCGTTACAGATCAACGATGATGAAGTGATGGATTATCAATGGTGTGATTTAGCAGCGGTTTTACGCGGTATTGATGCCACGCCGTGGGCGTTCAGTCCGTGGATGGTGATGCAGGCAGCCAATAGTGAAGCAAGAAAATTGTTGTCTGCTTTCGCGCAGCACAATTAAAAAACCCCGACATTTGCCGGGGTTGTGAGCATAACGTAATGCTTATTTTACCGGACGCATCGCCGGGAACAGAATAACGTCACGGATGGTATGGCTGTTGGTGAACAGCATTACCATACGGTCGATACCAATTCCCAGACCTGCTGTCGGCGGTAAGCCGTGTTCCAGTGCGGTGACGTAATCTTCGTCGTAGAACATCGCTTCGTCGTCGCCTGCGTCTTTCGCGGCAACCTGATCCAGGAAGCGCTGCGCCTGATCTTCCGCGTCATTCAGCTCGCTAAAACCGTTACCGATTTCACGACCACCAATGAAGAACTCAAAGCGGTCAGTGATTTCCGGGTTAACGTCATTACGACGCGCCAGCGGAGAAACTTCTGCCGGATATTCAGTAATGAAGGTCGGCTGAATCAGATGTGCTTCTGCCACTTCTTCGAAGATCTCGGTAACGATACGGCCCAGACCCCAGCTCTTCTCAACGTGGATGCCGATAGATTCAGCAATCGCTTTCGCAGAGTCGAAGTTGTCCAGATCCGCCATGTCGGTTTCCGGGCGATATTTATTGATCGCTTCACGCATGGTCAGTTTTTCGAACGGTTTACCGAAGTCCAGCGTCACGTCGCCGTAGGTCACTTCCGTCTTACCGAGAATATCCTGTGCCAGAGTACGGAACAGCGATTCGGTCAGCTCGATCAGATCTTTGTAATCCGCGTAAGCCATATAGAGTTCCATCATGGTGAACTCTGGGTTATGACGTACGGAGATACCTTCGTTACGGAAGTTACGGTTGATTTCGAATACACGCTCGAAGCCACCAACTACCAGACGCTTGAGGTACAGTTCCGGCGCGATACGCAGGTACATGTCGAGATCCAGCGCATTGTGATGGGTGATAAACGGACGCGCCGCCGCGCCGCCTGGGATCACCTGCATCATCGGCGTTTCAACTTCCATAAAGCCACGATTCACCATGAACTGGCGAATGCCAGAGAGGATCTGCGAGCGCACTTTAAAGGTGTTGCGGGATTCATCGTTAGAGATGAGATCCAGATAACGCTGACGATAGCGCGCTTCCTGGTCCTGCAAGCCGTGGAATTTATCCGGCAGCGGACGCAGTGCTTTGGTCAGCAGACGCAGCTCGGTGCAATGGATAGACAGTTCGCCGGTTTTGGTTTTGAACAGTTTACCTTTCGCGCCGAGGATGTCGCCGAGGTCCCATTTTTTGAACTGCTCGTTGTAAACGCCTTCCGGCAGATCGTCACGAGCAACGTACAGCTGAATGCGGCCCCCCACATCCTGCAGGGTAACGAAAGACGCTTTACCCATAATACGGCGGGTCATCATGCGGCCAGCAACGGCAACTTCGATGTTCAGCGCTTCCAGTTCTTCGTTTTCTTTGCCGTCGAATTCTGCGTGCAATTGGTCAGAGGTATGATCGCGACGAAAATCGTTCGGGAAGGCAATCCCCTGCTCACGCAGGTTCGCCAGCTTCTCACGACGCGTTTTCAGCTCATTATTAAGATCGACTACCGCGTCAGCGCCCTGTGCGTGTTGTTCAGACATGTTGGTTCCTCATAACCCTGCTTTCAAACTTGCTTCGATAAATTGATCCAGGCTGCCGTCCAGCACTGCCTGCGTGTTGCGGGTTTCAACCCCGGTGCGCAGATCTTTAATGCGGGAGTCATCAAGGACATAAGAACGAATCTGGCTGCCCCAGCCGATGTCAGATTTGTTATCTTCCATCGCCTGTTTCTCGGCATTTTTCTTCTGCATCTCCAGTTCATAAAGCTTCGCTTTCATCTGCTTCATGGCCTGGTCTTTGTTCTTGTGCTGGGAACGGTCGTTCTGGCATTGGGTCACAATCCCGGTTGGGATGTGAGTAATACGCACCGCAGATTCGGTACGGTTAACGTGCTGACCACCCGCGCCGGATGCGCGATAAACGTCGATGCGCAGATCCGCCGGATTGATTTCGATATCGATATCATCATCAACTTCCGGGTAAACAAACGCGGAGCTGAACGACGTGTGGCGACGACCGCCGGAGTCAAACGGGCTCTTACGCACCAGGCGATGAACGCCAGTTTCTGTACGCAGCCAGCCGTAAGCGTAATCGCCGGAGATTTTGATAGTCACGGATTTAATACCCGCCACTTCACCTTCCGACTCTTCGATAATTTCAGTTTTGAAACCACGCGATTCAGCCCAGCGCAGATACATACGCTCAAGCATGCTCGCCCAGTCCTGTGCTTCCGTACCGCCAGAACCTGCCTGAATATCGAGGTAGCAGTCGGCGCTATCATATTCGCCAGAGAACATACGACGGAACTCAAGCTGCGCCAGTTTTTCTTCCAGGGCGTCGAGTTCAGCAACGGCTTCGTTAAAGGTTTCTTCGTCGTCAGCTTCTACAGCCAGCTCCAGCAGACCAGAAACATCTTCCAGCCCCTGTTTCATTTGGTCGAGGGTGTCGACAACGGCTTCGAGGGAGGAACGCTCTTTACCCAGCGCCTGTGCGCGTTCGGGTTCGTTCCAGACATCCGGCTGTTCCAGCTCGGCGTTTACTTCTTCCAGACGCTCTTTCTTGGCGTCGTAGTCAAAGATACCCCCTAAGAACGTCGGAGCGTTCCGTGAGGTCCTGAATGCGATTATTTACCGGATTAATTTCAAACATGGTCTGATTTCTTTTATTGAGCTAGTCAAAATGCGGTGATAAGAGCGGGATTGTACCGAATCCACGCTCTTTTTTATAGATAATATGACGCTAAATTGGCCAGATATTGTCGATGATAATTTGCAGGCTGCGGTTGCCACGAAACTCGTTGATATCCAGCTTGTAAGCCAGTTGCACTTCGCGCACGCCGTTATCCGGCCAGAGGGCGGTATCGACATTAAAAGCAATACCGTCCAGCAGCGGACCGCCGCCGACCGGTTCGACCATGACTTTCAAATGACGTTCACCCACCAGTCGCTGTTGCAGCAGACGGAAATGACCGTCAAACAGCGGCTCCGGGAACATCTGCCCCCACGGGCCAGCATCGCGCAGCAGTTGCGCCACTTCCATGGTCATTTCGGCTGGGCTTAGCGGGCCGTCTGACACCACTTCGCCTTGCAATAGCGAAGGGTCCAGCCACTCAGTAACCAGTTCGCCAAACCGTTGCTGAAAGAGTTCGAATTTATCCTCTTCCAGCGACAGGCCTGCCGCCATCGCATGACCGCCAAACTTCAGCATCATGCCGGGGTAGAGTGTGTCTAATCGCTCCAGCGCATCACGCATATGCAGCCCCTGAATGGAGCGACCGGAACCTTTCAGCGTACCGTCACCCGCAGGCGCAAAAGCGATAACCGGACGGTGAAAACGCTCTTTAATACGCGAAGCCAGAATACCAACCACGCCCTGATGCCATTCCGGGTGATAAATTGCCAGCCCGCCGGGTAGCGTGTCGCGGCTGCGCTCCAGTTTCTCGCACAGGGTCAGGGCTTCAACCTGCATTCCCTGTTCGATCTCTTTTCGCGTCTGGTTTAGCGCATCGAGTTCATTTGCCAGTACGCGCGCTTCGCCGATGTTGTCGCACAGCAACAGCGCCACACCAACGGACATATCATCCAGTCTCCCGGCTGCATTGAGACGTGGCCCCAGCGCAAAACCTAAATCGCTGGCGGCGAGTTTTTGCGCATCGCGGTTGGCCACTTCCAGCAACGCTTTAATCCCTGGACGGCACTTTCCGGCACGGATGCGACTCATCCCCTGCCAGGTCAGAATGCGATTATTAGCATCCAGCGGCACGACGTCTGCCACTGTCCCCAACGCGACCAGATCCAGCAGTTCTGCCAGGTTAGGAATTGCGATACCACGCTCATCAAACCAGCCCTGATCACGCAAAAAGGTGCGCAGCGCCAGCATTAAATAAAACGCCACACCCACGCCTGCCAGTGATTTCGACGGGAAATTGCAGTCGCGCAAGTTAGGGTTAATGATCGCTTCCGCCGCGGGTAATGTTTCGCCCGGCAAATGGTGATCGGTAACAATAACCGGAATGCCCAACGATCGAGCATGTTCAACCCCCGCATGGGAGGAAATGCCGTTATCCACCGTGACAATTAACTGCGCGCCACGGGCATGGGCCTGATCGACCACTTCCGGGCTTAAGCCGTAACCGTCTTCGAAACGGTTTGGTACCAGGTAGTCGATATTGCTGCAACCAAGCGAGCGCATCGCCAGCACGCTTAGAGCCGTGCTGGTGGCACCGTCGGCGTCGAAGTCACCGACCACCATAATCCGCGTTCCTTCGCGAAAAGCGTTGTAAAGGATCTCAACGGCCTTTTCGACGCCGCTCAGTTGCTGCCAGGGCAGCATACCTTTTACACTACGTTCCAGTTCTTGCGCACTGCGTACTCCCCGGCTGGCATATAAACGGCGCAGCAAGGGAGGCAATTCAGCGGGCAAGTCTGCCGTTTCATCGACTTCACGGCGACGAAGTTGTATCTGTTGTTTCACGCGAATTATTTACCGCTGGTCATTTTTTGGTGTTCGTCGAGGAATTCTTTCATCTCTTTCGGCGGCTGGTAACCCGGAACAAGTGTGCCATTGCTCAGCACAATTGCCGGAGTGCCACTAACGCCAAGCTGGACGCCAAGTGCGTAATGATCGGCAATATCGATATCGCAACTTGCCGGAGTGGCAGCTTTACCCGCCATCACATCATCAAACGCTTTCTTTTTATCTTTCGCACACCAGATGGCTTTCATTTGTTGCTCAGCCTGGCTCTCCAGCCCCTGGCGAGGGAAAGCAAGATAACGCACGGTGATCCCCAGCGCGTTGTAGTCTGCCATTTGCTCATGCAGTTTGTGGCAGTAACCACAGGTAATATCAGTAAACACGGTAATGACGTGTTTTTCCTGCGGCGCTTTATAAACGATCATCTCGTTTTCAAGCGCGTTCAGCTGCTTTAACAACATCTTATTAGTGACATTGACCGGAGTCGTTCCGCTAACTTCATACATTGGTCCCTGAATGATATGTTTACCATCATCAGTGATGTACAACACACCGCTGTTAGTCAGAACTGTCTTCATACCAGCCACGGGCGCAGGCTGAATATCGCTGCTTTTGATGCCCATTTTGGCTAACGTCTGTTGAATTGCCGCGTCATCAGCCTGAGCAAAACCAGAAAACGCCGCCAACAACGTAAATAACATAAAACCTTTCTTCATAAATCTTCCCGTTCTTTTCAGACATCACGCCCGCGGGTGATGCTGTTGATGAAGTTGCCGCAGACGCTCGGTAGCGACATGCGTATAAATTTGCGTGGTGGAGAGATCGCTGTGGCCCAGTAGCATCTGAACCACGCGTAAATCCGCACCATGATTTAATAAATGAGTGGCAAAGGCGTGACGCAACACATGCGGTGACAGCTTTTCGCTGTCGATCCCCGCCAGCACAGCATAATGTTTAATGCGGTGCCAGAAGGTTTGTCTCGTCATCTGCTGCGCGCGCTGGCTGGGAAACAACACGTCAATAGAGACACCGTTCAACAACCACGGTCGCCCATGCTCGAGATACGTTTCCAGCCAGTAAACCGCCTCTTCACCTAACGGCACCAGGCGTTCTTTGTTGCCTTTACCAATGACCCGCACTACGCCCTGACGCAGGCTGATATCACTCATTGTCAGCCCGACCAATTCAGAGACACGCAGCCCGGTAGCATACAACACTTCAAGCATGGCTTTATCGCGCAGCTCCAGTGGCTGATCAATTAATGGTGCCTGTAATAATCGTTCGACCTGCGCTTCGCTTAAATCTTTTGGCAAACGCTGGGGCAATTTCGGCGAAGCGAGATGCGCGCTGGGATCATCTTCACGAAATTTTTCGCGATAAAGATACTGGAACAATCGGCGCACCGCACTCAGCAAACGTGCTGAACTGGTGGCTTTATACCCCCCCTCCAGCCGTTCTGCCAGTAATGCCTGCAAATCGTCACTTTGCGCCGTCGCCAGCGTCAACCCGCGGTGATGCAACCACTCCACCATCATTGACAGATCGCGACGGTATGCGTTCAACGTATTTTCAGCCAGATTTTTTTCCAGCCACAGAGCATCAAGAAACTGCTCGATGCGTGCCAGATCCTGTTTCACTTGCGCCCCTTATGGTCACTCATTTGATCCATTATGCCTTATTGTGCCGTGACTAAAGCGATTCTGATACACTAGCCGCAAAAGCCACAGCAGAATCGAGAAGCTTACGTTATGAATATGGGTCTTTTTTACGGTTCCAGCACCTGTTACACCGAAATGGCGGCAGAAAAAATCCGCGATATTATCGGCCCAGAACTGGTGACCTTACATAACCTCAAGGACGACTCCCCGAAATTAATGGAGCAGTACGATGTGCTCATTCTGGGTATCCCGACCTGGGATTTTGGCGAAATCCAGGAAGACTGGGAAGCCGTCTGGGATCAGCTCGACGACCTGAATCTCGAAGGTAAAATTGTTGCGCTATATGGGCTTGGAGATCAACTGGGGTACGGCGAGTGGTTCCTCGATGCGCTCGGCATGCTGCATGAGAAACTCTCGACCAAAGGCGTGAAGTTCGTCGGCTACTGGCCAACGGAAGGATATGAGTTTACCAGCCCGAAACCGGTGATTGCTGACGGGCAACTGTTCGTGGGTCTGGCACTGGACGAAACTAACCAGTATGACCTTAGCGACGAGCGTATTCAGAGCTGGTGCGAGCAAATCCTCAACGAAATGGCAGAGCATTACGCCTGATGTCACTGACGGCTTAGCGCACAGGCTTTGCCGTCATCTTTATCTTTGCGTCTCTTGTTGCAACAAAATCCGCCGTAAATCCCGCCATTCGGCTTCGTCCATGCTGTCGGCTGCCAGCCATAAATGTTGCCGTTTACCGCTGTCAGAACGTAAACGCAGCATCATGCCGCTCTTAATCATCCACGGCGCTTTGACGATGCTCCACTCCTGCCCTTGCCAACGCAAACGCCCGTCCATCAACAGGCGAATTTCCCCCTGGCGGGCATTAATGCGTCGCTGGCTGCGAACGCAATCAAACACCACCAGCGAAAGTAACACCATCCATAACGGAGTGTAACTTAACGGCCAGGGCATGAGTAAAATAACAGCGGCAACCAGCCCATGAATCAGCAAGGAAAGCCACTGCGCGCGCCAGGAGACGCGTAAATCAGATTGCCACAGGACCACGTTCCCGATTCCGTGTCTGGATGAGTCGGACCATCATTTCCAGTTCTGCATCGGCCGGTTTACCATGATTCATCAGCCAGTTGAACAGATCGGGATCGTCACATTCCAGCAGACGAATAAAGATGCGTTTTTCGTCATCACTTAAGCTGTCGTACTCATGTTCGAAAAACGGCATGATTGAAATATCGAGTTCGCGCATACCACGGCGGCATGCCCAGTGAATGCGGGCTTTGTTATTAATGTCCATCTTCTTCCTGTCTCACGAAAATCCAGTACCAGGCTATTGTAACGTGTTTTTCGACTTCTTTTGCGGGAATATCAGTAAACACAATCGCGATCGCGAAATTAACCCACAATATTTCAAGGGATTCATTTTTTTGGAAGTCGCCTCGCAAAGCATATCAGAAGGCACAGATCGCGTAGTGAAAGCACTTGCATTGCCTCATAGCTCTTTTACCATTAGTCATAAATACGCCGTTTGTAAAACAGGACTCCATTATGGCTTTTACACCTTTTCCTCCCCGTCAGCCTACGGCTTCTGCCCGTTTACCGCTGACGCTGATGACGCTTGATGACTGGGCGCTTGCCACCATTACTGGCACGGACAGCGAAAAATATATGCAGGGTCAGGTGACAGCAGATGTCAGCCAGATGACAGAAGATCAGCACCTGCTCGCCGCCCATTGCGACGCCAAAGGTAAAATGTGGAGCAATTTACGTCTGTTCCGCGACGGCGACGGCTTTGCGTGGATTGAACGGCGCAGCGTGCGCGAGTCGCAACTGACTGAACTGAAAAAATATGCGGTGTTCTCTAAAGTGACCATCGCGCCAGACGATGAACGTGTGCTGCTTGGTGTTGCCGGTTTTCAGGCACGTGCTGCGCTGGCAAACCTCTTTAGTGAATTACCTTCGAAGGAAAAGCAGGTTATCAGAGAAGGTGCGACTACCCTGCTATGGTTTGAACACCCGGCAGAACGTTTCCTGATTGTAACCGATGAAGCTACCGCCAATATGCTGACCGATAAACTGCGCGGTGAAGCAGAACTGAACAATAGCCAACAGTGGCTGGCATTAAACATTGAAGCGGGTTTCCCGGTGATTGATGCCGCCAACAGCGGGCAGTTTATCCCACAGGCGACCAACCTCCAGGCGTTGGGCGGCATCAGCTTTAAAAAAGGCTGCTATACCGGACAAGAGATGGTGGCACGGGCTAAATTCCGCGGTGCCAACAAACGTGCCCTCTGGCTGCTGGCAGGTAGCGCCAGCCGACTGCCGGAAGCGGGTGAAGATTTAGAGCTGAAAATGGGCGAGAACTGGCGTCGTACCGGTACGGTGCTGGCTGCGGTAAAACTGGAAGATGGTCAGGTCGTGGTACAGGTCGTCATGAATAACGATATGGAACCGGACAGCATCTTCCGCGTACGCGACGATGCGAATACATTGCATATTGAGCCGCTGCCGTATTCACTCGAAGAGTAAATCTCTGTATCGCATCAGGCATTTATCACCTGATGCGACGCTGACGCGTCTAATCATGCCTGGGATTTGATGCCTTTATCACAACAAGGACGCGGCCCGTAGGTCGGATAAGGCGTTCACGCCGCATCCGGCGGTAGCGATCCGATGCCTGATGCGACGCTGACGCGTCTTATCATGCCTACAACGGCGCACCAATTACGGCTGCCCAATATACAAATAGATCGCCAGAAAGTGGCACACGCTGCCGCCGAGCACAAAGCCGTGCCAGATGGCATGATTGTACGGAATGCGTTTGCAGACATAGAAAATCACCCCGAGCGAATAAACCACTCCGCCTACCGCCAGTAAGGTAACGCTGCCCGCCGCGAGCTTAACGGCCATTTCATAAATCACCACCAGCGACAGCCAGCCCATCGCCAGATAAGTCACCAGAGATAAAATTTTGAATCGGTGCGCGATGGTCAGCTTGAACAGAATCCCCAACAGCGCCAGGCTCCAGATAACAATCATCAACCCGCGCGCTAACGGAGAATCCAGCCCCACCAGCAAAAACGGCGTGTAGGTTCCGGCAATCAATAGATAAATGGCACAGTGGTCAAATTTCTTCAGCCACATTTTTGCCCGTTGATGGGGAACGGCGTGATAAAGCGTCGAAGCAAGAAACAGCAGGATCATACTGCCGCCATAGAGGCTGTAACTGGTTATCGCTGTGGCGCTGGCATTGAGATCCACCGCCTGAACCAGTAGCAACACCAGCCCAACGATACCAAACACCAGCCCAATGCCGTGACTGACGCTGTTGGCAATTTCCTCTGCCAGCGAATATCCCTGCTTAATGAGGGGCTTCTGAACCATAACTTACTCCGGAGAAACGTACACGCACGTGAACACTTCTCCAGCGTAACTGAGAATAGTTCCAGTGAACACCTGTTAGCTAAAATAAATTCTGATTTGAGACTAATCTCCGAAAAATCATGAAATTAAATGCGAAATTTCAACTAACAGGCGTGAGTTCAATTTAAAGGCATTTAAATTCAATCACATAAAACTGTGTCTGGCCGGGATAGATATCGGCAATGACCTTTTTCAGATCAGTCAGGGTCATATTTTCCTGCTCTGCATGTTTTTCCGTCAGTGTATCCAGCGTTACGGTTGAGGTTGCGGTGACTTCAATCGTGCAAAAATAACCGTCATCTTCAAAACGCCCGACACGAAGCACATCACTCGTTTTGAAGTGCGATTCAGACTCGTCGCGGATGGTGATGGTTTTACGCCCAGCCAGAATGTCATCCTGGAAACGTTGAAAAAAAGTGATGTCGTTTGGCTGCATGGTACTATTTCCTGTAAGAATTGACTCATCTGGAGCCTATGATAGTGAAAAAACTCACCTTACCGA
Organism: Escherichia sp. HH26CH; assembly: GCF_009820205.1. Taxonomy (NCBI): domain Bacteria; kingdom Pseudomonadati; phylum Pseudomonadota; class Gammaproteobacteria; order Enterobacterales; family Enterobacteriaceae; genus Escherichia; species Escherichia sp. HH26CH. The sequence continues at coordinate 39,082 of NZ_VNXM01000005.1, read as the reverse complement.
AAGATTTCTTATGGGGCGGCGCAGTTGCCGCTCATCAGGTCGAAGGCGGCTGGAACAAAGGCGGCAAAGGGCCGAGCATTTGTGACGTTCTGACCGGTGGCGCACACGGCGTGCCGCGCGAAATCACCAAAGAAGTCTTGCCAGGAAAATACTATCCAAACCATGAAGCCGTTGATTTTTATGGTCACTACAAGGAAGACATCAAGCTATTTGCCGAAATGGGCTTCAAATGTTTTCGCACTTCCATCGCCTGGACGCGCATTTTCCCAAAAGGTGATGAAACTCAGCCAAACGAAGAAGGGCTGAAGTTCTACGATGATATGTTCGATGAACTGCTGAAATACAACATCGAACCGGTGATCACCCTCTCCCACTTTGAAATGCCGCTGCATCTGGTGCAGCAATACGGTAGCTGGACCAACCGTAAAGTGGTTGATTTCTTTGTACGTTTCGCGGAAGTGGTATTTGAACGCTATAAGCATAAAGTCAAATACTGGATGACCTTCAACGAAATTAACAACCAGCGTAACTGGCGTGCACCTCTGTTCGGTTACTGCTGCTCTGGCGTGGTGTATACCGAACATGAAAACCCGGAAGAGACGATGTATCAGGTGCTGCATCACCAGTTTGTCGCCAGCGCCCTGGCGGTGAAAGCCGCGCGTCGCATTAACCCGGAAATGAAAGTCGGCTGTATGCTGGCGATGGTGCCGCTTTACCCTTACTCCTGTAATCCGGACGATGTGATGTTCGCCCAGGAGTCGATGCGCGAACGCTACGTCTTTACCGATGTGCAACTGCGTGGCTATTACCCATCCTATGTGTTGAACGAGTGGGAGCGTCGCGGATTTAACATCAAAATGGAAGAAGGCGATCTCGATGTACTGCGTGAAGGCACCTGCGATTATCTTGGTTTCAGCTATTACATGACCAACGCAGTGAAAGCCGAAGGCGGCACCGGCGATGCGATCTCTGGTTTTGAAGGCAGCGTACCGAACCCTTATGTTAAGGCTTCGGACTGGGGCTGGCAGATTGATCCGGTGGGTCTGCGTTACGCACTTTGCGAACTGTATGAGCGTTACCAGAAGCCGCTGTTTATTGTCGAAAACGGTTTTGGCGCTTACGACAAAGTGGAAGAAGATGGCAGCATCAACGACGACTACCGCATTGACTACCTGCGCGCCCATATTGAAGAGATGAAAAAAGCGGTGACTTACGATGGCGTGGATCTGATGGGCTACACACCGTGGGGTTGCATCGACTGCGTGTCGTTCACCACCGGGCAGTACAGCAAACGCTACGGCTTTATCTATGTGAATAAACATGACGACGGTACTGGCGATATGTCGCGTTCACGTAAGAAGAGCTTTAACTGGTACAAAGAGGTGATTGCCAGCAACGGCGAGAAGCTTTAAGTCGATGAAGTACCGGATGCAATACTTGTTGCGTTGCATCCGGTCAGACAACTGTCCTGTTTTATTTTCCACCCGCCAAATCGATAAAACTTCCCGTGACATAAGAGGCTTTATCACTTAACAGCCAGACGATGGCCTGCGCGACCTCTTCCGCCTGCCCACCGCGCTGCATGGGGATGTTCGACTTAACGCGATCAACGCGTCCAGGTTCGCCACCGCTGGCGTGCATTTCGGTATAAATAAACCCTGGCCGCACGCCGTTAACGCGGATCCCCTGCGCGGCGACTTCCAGCGACAGCCCTGTGGTTAACGTATCAATCGCCCCTTTCGAGGCCGCATAATCAACGTATTCCCCCGGAGATCCCAGCCGTGAGGCCACTGAAGAGACGTTGACGATAGCACCGCCATTACCGCCATTTTTAAGCGCCATGCGTTTTACCGCCTCGCGGCAACAGAGAAAATATCCCGTCACATTGGTGGAAAGTACCCGGTTGATTCGCTCTGCGGTAAGGTTTTCTACGGTGCACTGGGTAAACAAGATCCCGGCGTTATTGACCAGTGCGGCTAGCGGTTCATCGCGCTGGTCGATTGCCGCAAACATCACCACCACCTGGTTTTCGTCACTGATATCCGCCTGGAGCGCAAACGCTTTGCCACCTGCTTCAGTTATTAAGTTCACAACTTCCTGCGCTGCGTGGCGGTTTTGCTGATAATTAACCGCCACCGTATATCCTTCTTGCGCCAACAGTAATGCAGTTGCCCGCCCGATTCCGCGACTGCCACCGGTCACAAGTGCTATAGTCATTTGTTTTCCTAAAAAAATAAAGGCGCCGAAGCGCCTTTAGAAGATAGTCGAATCAGTAAATTACTGGTATTCGCTAATCGGTACGCAGGAGCAGAACAGGTTACGGTCCCCGTAAACATCATCCAGACGTTTCACTGTTGGCCAGTATTTGTCTGCCACGCCTGCCGGGAATACTGCAACTTCACGGCTGTACGGATGCGCCCACTCGGCGACCAGTTCGCTCTGAATGTGCGGCGCGTTCACTAGCGGGTTATCTTCCAGCGGCCAAACACCGGCTTTCACCTGGTCGATTTCTGCGCGGATAGACAGCATCGCATCGATAAAACGATCCAGTTCCACTTTGCTTTCAGATTCAGTCGGTTCTACCATCAGCGTCCCCGCCACCGGGAACGACATAGTCGGCGCGTGAAAACCGTAGTCGATCAGGCGCTTGGCAATATCCAGCTCGCTGATGCCGGTTTCTTCTTTCAACGGACGAATATCAAGAATACATTCATGCGCCACGCGACCGTCGCGACCGGTATACAGCACCGGGAAGGCATCCTGCAGGCGGCTGGCAATATAGTTGGCGTTGAGGATTGCCACCTGGCTTGCTTTTTTCAGCCCTTCTGCGCCCATCATGCGGATGTACATCCAGCTAATTGGCAGAATAGAAGCGCTACCGAACGGTGCCGCAGAAACCGCGCCCTGACGGGTTAACATGCCTTCGATTTGCACCACGCTATGACCCGGAACAAACGGTGCCAAATGCGCTTTCACGCCGATCGGTCCCATACCCGGACCACCACCGCCGTGCGGAATGCAGAAAGTTTTATGCAGGTTAAGGTGCGAAACGTCCGCGCCAATAAAGCCCGGCGAAGTGATGCCAACCTGGGCGTTCATGTTCGCGCCATCAAGGTAAACCTGACCGCCGAACTGATGCACGATTTCACACACTTCACGGATCGTTTCTTCGTACACGCCGTGGGTGGAAGGATAGGTCACCATAATGCAGGAGAGATTATCGCCCGCCTGCTCCGCTTTCGCGCGCAGGTCAGTCAGATCGATGTTGCCGTTTTTATCACACGCCACAACCACCACCTGCATTCCTGCCATATGCGCGGAAGCCGGGTTAGTGCCATGCGCAGAAGCCGGGATCAGGCAGATATCGCGATGCCCTTCGTTGCGGCTTTCATGATAATGACGAATCGCCAGCAGCCCCGCGTATTCGCCCTGAGCGCCAGAGTTCGGCTGCATACAGACGGCGTCGTAACCGGTCAGTTTCACCAGCCAGTCAGCCAGTTGCGCGATCATCTGCTGATAACCTTCGGCCTGTTCCGGCGGGCAGAACGGGTGCAGTTCGGCAAATTCCGGCCAGGTGATTGGGATCATCTCGGCGGCGGCGTTCAGTTTCATGGTGCAGGAACCCAGCGGGATCATCGCCTGATTCAGCGCCAGATCTTTACGCTCCAGCGAGTGCATATAGCGCATCATTTCGGTTTCGCTGTGGTAGCGATTAAACACCGGATGGGTGAGAATTTCGTCATCGCGCAGCATTGCAGGCTGAATAGAACGGCTGTCGTGAGCCACGTCTTTGTCCAGCGTGTCGATGTCCAGTCCGTGATTATCGCCCAGCAGTACGCTGAAAAGCTGCATCACGTTTTCGCGCGTGGTGGTTTCATCAAGGGTGATCCCCACCGCATTCAGAATATCGCTACGCAGGTTGATTTCAGCCGCTTCGGCACGCGCCAGCACGCCCGCTTTGTCGGCCACTTCCACACACAAAGTATCGAAATAGTGCGCATGGCGCAGCTTCTGACCTTTTTGTTGCAGACCTGCAGCCAGGATATCAGTAAGACGGTGGATGCGGTTAGCGATACGTTTCAGGCCAACCGGACCGTGATAAACGGCATACAGGCTGGCGATGTTTGCCAGCAGTACCTGCGAAGTACAAATGTTGGAGTTCGCTTTCTCACGGCGAATATGTTGCTCGCGAGTCTGCATCGCCATGCGCAGCGCGGTATTGCCCGCAGCATCTTTCGATACACCAATAATACGGCCCGGCATTGAGCGTTTGTATTCATCTTTCGCCGCAAAGAATGCCGCATGTGGGCCACCGTAGCCCATCGGCACGCCGAAGCGTTGCGCCGAACCAAAAACAATATCCGCGCCCTGTTTACCCGGCGCGGTTAACAGCACCAGCGCCATAATATCGGCGGCGACGCTGACCACAATTTTGCGTGATTTCAGTTCGCTGATAAGCGCAGTGTAGTCGTGAATTTCACCGGTAGTGCCAACCTGCTGTAACAGCACGCCGAAGACGTCCTGGTGATCGAGCGCTTTTTGTGCATCATCGACAATCACTTCAAAACCAAAGGTTTCTGCGCGTGTACGTACTACATCTAAAGTTTGCGGATGCACGTCAGAAGCAACGAAGAAGCGGTTGGCATTTTTCAGTTTACTGACGCGTTTTGCCATCGCCATTGCTTCGGCGGCAGCGGTGGCTTCATCCAACAAAGAAGCCGAAGCCATATCCAGCCCGGTCAAATCCAGCGTTACCTGCTGGAAGTTGAGCAGTGCTTCAAGGCGACCCTGGGAGACTTCAGGTTGATACGGAGTATACGCGGTATACCAGCCCGGATTTTCCAGCATGTTACGCAGGATAACCGGCGGTAGCTGCACAGCGGTGTAACCCATGCCGATGTAAGACGTGAAGCGTTTATTGCGACTGGCAATAGCCTTGAGTTCCGCCAGCGCGGCGTATTCGGTCGCCGGTGCGCCAACCTGCGGTGGTGTCGCAAGCTGAATATCTTTCGGCACAATCTGGCCGGTCAGCGCGTTTAACGATTGTGCTCCAACGGCATTCAGCATTTCTTGCTGTTGCGCGGCGTCCGGTCCGATATGGCGTTCAATAAAAGCGCCGCTGTTTTCAAGCTGGCTTAACGTCTGTGTCATGAGCGATGGTTCCTGAAACGTGCAGTGAATTGTGAACCTCTCTCCTTGCGAAGAGAGTGAGGGTGAGGCGTAAAAGTTCCTCACCCTGATCCTCTCCCGCAGAAGAGGAATAAAGCCGTTACTCGTCTTCTAACAATGCTTCGTATGCGGTCGCATCCAGCAGTGATTCCAGTTCGCTTTCATCGCTGGCTTTGATTTTGAAGATCCAGCCGCCTGCATACGGTTCGCTGTTCACCAGCTCCGGAGAATCGCTCAGTGCGTCGTTTACCGCCACGATTTCACCGCTTACTGGCGCATAAATGTCTGACGCCGCTTTTACCGATTCGGCAACCGCGCAGTCATCGCCCGCGCTTACCGTTGCGCCCACTTCCGGCAGGTCAACAAACACCATATCGCCTAACAGCTCCTGAGCGTGCTCAGTGATGCCAACAGTGTAAGTGCCGTCGGCTTCTTTACGCAGCCATTCGTGTTCTTTGCTGTATTTCAGTTCTGCTGGTACGTTGCTCATCAATTAATCTCCAAAAAGTAAATCACGCGACGGCTTTGCCGTTACGCACAAAAACAGGTTTCGTCACTTTTACCGGCATTTCACGGTTGCGAATTTGCACAATCGCCGTTTCGCCAATACCTTCCGGCACGCGTGCCAGCGCAATGCTGTAACCCAACGTCGGGGAGAAAGTACCGCTGGTGATAATGCCTTCATGCTGATTGCCCTGCGCATCGGTAAAACGTACCGGCAGTTCATTACGCAGCACGCCTTTTTCGGTCATCACCAGACCAACCAGTTTTTCTGTGCCATGTTCACGCTGCGCTTCCAGAGCTTCACGACCGATAAAGTCACGATCAGTCGGTTCCCAGGCGATGGTCCAGCCCATGTTGGCTGCTAAAGGAGAAATGGTTTCGTCCATCTCCTGACCATAAAGATTCATACCCGCTTCCAGACGCAGCGTGTCACGCGCGCCCAGACCGCAGGGCTTAACGCCCGCTTCCACCAGCGCTCGCCAGAAATCCGCCGCTTTTTCATTGGGCAGCGCAATTTCATAGCCCGCTTCACCGGTATAACCGGTGGTGGCAATAAACAGATCGCCCGCCTGCACGCCAAAGAACGGTTTCATCCCTTCCACCGCCTGACGCTGGGCGTCATTAAACAGTGTGGCAGCTTTTGCCTGCGCATTCGGCCCTTGTACGGCAATCATGGAGAGGTCATCACGAACGGTAATTTCGATGCCGAAAGGCTCAGCGTGTTGGGTAATCCAGGAGAGGTCTTTTTCGCGGGTGGCGGAGTTAACAACAAGGCGGAAGAAATCTTCAGTAAAGTAGTAGACGATGAGGTCATCTATCACACCGCCAGAGGCATTCAACATCCCCGAGTAGAGGGCTTTGCCGCTTTTGGTGAGCTTCGCCACATCGTTCGCCAGCAGATAACGCAGAAACTCCCGGGTGCGACTGCCGCGAAGATCGACGATGGTCATATGTGACACATCAAACATTCCGGCATCGGTACGTACCGCATGATGTTCGTCGATTTGCGAACCGTAATGCAGCGGCATCATCCAGCCGTGGAAATCCACCATGCGAGCGCCGCAAAGCGTGTGTTGTTCGTACAAAGGAGTCTGTTGTGCCATCTTGTCCTCATTGAATAAGCGGGGCTGACAACTTTTTCATGGTGAAATTATCACCACGAAACCCAGCATCGGAGCCACTCCCGGTCCCCAACGCAATCGTTCTCTTTTCCCTGAACTTACCACCGAAACAGACTGTTAACCATAAGGTAAAATTGAACATCACATTAGCTTATGGTTAAAAAACGCCAAAATCGCAACAGAATAAAAAACCAAAAAATTAACCATTCTCTATACAAAGATAATTAGATGAGAAAGTTAATTTGAATAATACAACATTAAGAACTGAAAAAATGTCAAAAAACACTAAATCAAAAATTCGTGACATTAGAAAATATAATGCGAAAACAGAGGTGAAATTAGTTTATTTCAAATGAGGAAAATCTCCCGGCGAAAAAACCGGGAGATGAAAGTGTGATGGGTATCAAATAAACAGCAGAAGAGAAATTTTTAGCGCAGCCATTCAGGCAAATCGTTTAATCCCATTGCCTGACGGATAAGTTGTGGTTTAACGCCAGGAAGCGTGTCGGCCAGTTTCAGGCCAATATCACGCAGCAGTTTTTTCGCCGGATGAGCCCCGGAAAACAGATCGCGGAATCCCTGCATACCTGCCAGCATCAGCGCCGCACTGTGCTTGCGGCTACGCTCATAGCGACGCAGGTAAATGTACTGCCCGATGTCTTTACCCTGACGATGCAACCGTTTCAGTTCAGCAATCAGCTCTGCAGCATCCATAAAGCCGAGATTCACCCCCTGCCCCGCCAACGGGTGAATGGTATGCGCGGCGTCGCCCACCAGCGCCAGACGGTGCGCGGCAAACTGGCGCGCATAACGCCCAGTCAGCGGGAACACCAGACGTTCACTCTCAACCTTGCATAAGCCCAGGCGATTATCAAAAGCGATATTTAACTCGCGGTTAAATTCGTCTTCGCCTGCCTGCTGCATCCGCTGTGCTTCCTCTGGGGACAGTGACCAGACAATTGAGCAAAGATGCGGATCGCTAAGCGGCAAAAAGGCCAGAATGCCTTCGCCATGGAAAACCTGTCGCGCCACCGCATCATGCGGTTCTTCCGTGCGAATGGTCGCCACCAGCGCGTGATGCTGATAATCCCAGAAAGTCAGCGGAATATCGGCTTTGTTGCGCAACCAGGAATTAGCGCCGTCTGCGCCAATTACCAGACGCGCCGTTAACATGCTGCCGTCTTTCAGCGTCAGGAAGGTTTCGTTCTCTCCCCAGGCGACCTGCTGTAATTCTGCAGGGGCTAACAGGCTGATATCTGAGGACTGCTGTGCTTTGTTCCACAGCGCGTAGTGAATGACTGAATTTTCAACGATATGCCCAAGATGGCTATAGCCCATGCTTTGATCGTCAAACGAAATGTGACCAAAACTGTCTTTGTCCCACACATCCATGCCGTGATAGCAACTGGCTCTGCGGGAGAGAATCTCCTGCCAGACGCCAAGACGGGTGAGTAATTTTTCGCTGGCGGCATTGATAGCCGAAACGCGCAGTTGTGGTGGTGCATCCGCCGCCAGGGGTTCCGGTACGCGCTGCTCCAGTACGGCAACGCGTAAGCCGCTCCCCTGTAAGCCGCAGGCAACCGCCAGCCCCACCATGCCGCCGCCAACAATGGCTACATCAACACTTTGCATTGTTTATTCCTTAAAACCGCCTTCAACGCGCCACCCAACCGAGAGTGCGCTGCGCCAGCACATCGCGTGCCGGAGTGAATAATTCCATTGCCATCAGCCCGATGTTGCGCCCGACAACCAGCGGCGTCCAACGGTTGGCAAAAAGATGTACAAGGCTGTCCGTGACGCCGATGGTTGCTTCTCGATCGCTCTGTCGACGCTGCTGATAACGGCACAAGACGCCGTAATCACCTATGTCTTCTCCGCGCTCTTGCGCCTGAGTCAGGGTTTCCGCAAGGCTCATCACATCTCGCATACCGAGGTTGAACCCTTGCCCGGCAATCGGGTGCAGAGTTTGCGCCGCATTGCCCACCAGCACGGTACGATGGGTAACAGGTCTGGCGGCGCGGGTTAACGCCAGCGGGTAAGCACTGCGTTTACCAGCGTGGGTAATTTTCCCAAGTCGCCAACCAAAGGCCGACTGGAGTTCACGGCAAAACGTCTCGTCGCTCCACGACAGCACCTCTTCGCGCCGTTCCAGTGGATGGCACCAGACCAGCGAACAGCGTCCGTCAGACATCGGCAACATCGCCAACGGGCCATATTGTGTGAAACGCTCAAACGCCCGGCCTTCGTGCGCAACGGAAGTCGCAACGTTAGCAATCACAGCCAGTTGTTCGTAAGGCTCCTGCTGCCAGTCAACGCCGCACGCGGTGGCTAACGCGGAATGGGTGCCATCAGCGGCTACCAGCACGCAGCCCGTCAGCGTCTCGCCACTCTCCAGCGTCACTTCAACGTGACTCTGAGCACGGGCAACGTTAGCCACGCGATCAGGGCAATGCAGCGTTACGCCAGGTGCTTTGCGCAGCAATGCAAACAGCCGTTGCCCGACATTATGCAATTCGACAACCTGCCCCAGCGCCGCCAGTTGGTAATCTTCTGCGGCGAGGGTGACGAATCCGGCATGATCACGATCGCTGACATGCACGCTGGTGATGGCGGTTGCGCAATCAGCCAGAGATTGCCAGACGCCGATGCGCGCCAGTTGCTGACAAGTACCCGCCGCCAGCGCAATAGCTCGTCCATCAAAGCCCGGATGAGCATGTGACTCTGGCGCAGTCGCTTCAATCAAATGTACCGGCAGCGCCCCGTGACTTAACCGGGAAATAGCCAGCGCCAGCGTCGCGCCCGCCATGCCGCCACCGACGATGATTACGCTCATTGCTTTCTCGCAGCAGCCATCAACGCTTCAATTTCTTCCGGCTTTTTCACTACGCTGGCAGTGAGGTTTTCATTGCCGGTTTCGGTAATCACAATGTCGTCTTCGATACGAATGCCGATACCGCGATATTGTTCTGGTACATCCGCATCCGGCGCAATGTACAGCCCCGGCTCTACGGTCAGTACCATGCCCGGTTCCAGAATGCGCGAGCGATCCTGACCATAAATACCAACATCATGGACATCCAGACCTAACCAGTGGCTAAGGCCATGCATAAAGAAAGGACGATGGGCGTTCTGAGCGATCAGTTCATCAACATCACCTTTCAGGATGCCGAGTTTTACCAGGCCGCTAACCATGATGCGCACCACTTCACCGGTGACTTCCTGAATGGACGTTCCCGGACGATACAGCCGCAGGCTGGTTTCAAGAGACTCCAGCACAATGTCGTAGATTTCACGCTGGGCCTGGGTGAATTTGCCGTTGACCGGGAAGGTGCGGGTAATATCGCCCGCGTAACCTTTGTATTCACAACCCGCGTCAATCAACACCAGGTCACCGTCACGCAGTTCACACTCGTTTTCGGTGTAGTGCAGAATGCAGCCGTTTTCACCGCTGCCGACAATAGTGTTATAGGAAGGATAGCGCGCACCGTGGCGGTTAAATTCGTGGTGAATTTCGCCTTCCAGATGGTACTCGAACATTCCCGGACGGCATTTTTCCATCGCCCGTGTATGCGCCAGGGCAGTGATTTCACCCGCGCGGCGAAGTACGGCAATCTCTTCCGGCGATTTGAACAGGCGCATTTCATGAACAACAGGACGCCAGTCGATCATCGTTGCCGGGGCGGTGAGATTCTGTCGCGAACCTTTACGCAGCTTTTCCAGCGCGCTGTTCACGATTTCATCAGCATAGGCATATTCGCCCTGAGCGTGGTAAACCACATCCAGACCATTAAGCAGTTGATAAAGTTGCTGATTGATTTCACTGAACGCCAGTGCGCGGTCAACGCCCAGTTTCTCTGGCGCGGCATCCTGGCCTAGGCGACGACCAAACCAGATCTCTGCCGTCAGGTCGCGAACGCGGTTAAACAAAACGCTGTGGTTATGAGTGTCGTCGCTTTTAATCAGCACCAGCACCGCTTCCGGTTCGTTAAAGCCGGTGAAGTACCAGAAGTCACTGTTCTGACGATAGGGGTATTCGCTGTCGGCGCTACGTGTTACTTCTGGTGCAGCAAAAATCAGCGCGGCGCTGCCGGGTTGCATTTGCTCCACCAGGGCCTGACGGCGACGCTGAAACTCTTGCCGGGATATCTCACTCATAACACTCTCCTTACGTTTTTTGTTTTTAGTGTAGAGTCGGTTTTTGTACTTCTGGCGCGGTCGGTTGCGGATGAGTAAAGGTGTCGTGGCATAACAGCGCGGCAACACGGACGTACTCGATGATCTCTTCAAGCGACATTTCCAGCTCTTCCTGATCTTCGTCTTCGTCGTAGCCCAGCTGCGCGATGTTACGCAGATCGTCGATGGCTTCACCGGTTTCGCCGGTCACTTTGTCCAGCTTCGGTTGCGTAACGCCAAGACCAAGCAGGAAGTGATTGACCCAACCTGCCAGCGCATCAGCACGATCGAAAACACTGACATCATCGCCATCAGGCAGATAAAGCTGAAAAAGGAAACCGTCATCCTGCAGGGCATCACTGGTAGCAGAGTGCATTTTGCGCAATGCCTGTGCCAGCTCATGACCGAAAGCCATGCCTTCGTTCGTCAGGTCGTGTAGCAGCGGCAGCCATGAGCTGTCATCGTTACCACCACATATCATCCCACTGATTAAACCATGCATCTCAGCAGGGGTCAGACCCGTCCCTTGTTGGTTCAGATACTGGTTCATTTCGTTGTAACCAGGCATTTCGTTCTGTATAGACATAAGCATTCGTCGTCAAAGGGAGGAATATTCATGATATGCTACCACTTTGGGCCCTGGTGGACCAGAAAAGGGCTTGTCTCTTCTCATCAGGGTAGCTATAGTGTCGCCCCTTCGCAGACCATGGGTCTAAAGACGAAGGCAGCGCAGTCAATCAGCAGGAAGGTGGCATGTCTGCACAACCCGTCGATATCCAAATTTTTGGCCGTTCACTGCGTGTGAACTGCCCGCCTGACCAAAGGGATGCGTTGAATCAGGCAGCGGACGATCTGAACCAACGGTTGCAAGATCTGAAAGAACGCACTAGAGTCACAAATACTGAACAGTTGGTCTTCATTGCCGCATTGAATATCAGCTATGAGTTAGCGCAAGAAAAAGCGAAGACTCGTGATTACGCGGCAAGCATGGAACAGCGTATTCGGATGCTGCAGCAGACCATAGAACAAGCGTTACTTGAACAAGGTCGCATCACCGAAAAAACTAACCAAAACTTTGAATGACACTTTTCGGTTTACTGTGGTAGAGTAACCGTGAAGACAAAATTTCTCTGAGATGTTCGCAAGCGGGCCAGTCCCCTGAGCCGATATTTCATACCACAAGAATGTGGCGCTCCGCGGTTGGTGAGCATGCTCGGTCCGTCCGAGAAGCCTTAAAACTGTGACGACACATTCACCTTGAACCAAGGGTTCAAGGGTTACAGCCTGCGGCGGCATCTCGGAGATTCCCTTCTTATCTGGCACCAGCCATGACGCAACTACCAGAAATCCCACTGACATTATCTCGACAAGAAATCCGCAAAATGATTCGGCAACGTCGTCGTGCGTTAACGCCGGAACAACAGCAGGAAATGGGTCAACAAGCCGCTACCCGGATGATGACGTATCCCCCGGTGGTGATGGCACATACGGTCGCTGTATTCCTCTCTTTTGATGGCGAACTCGACACCCAGCCACTCATAGAACAACTCTGGCGCGCCGGTAAGCGCGTATATCTTCCAGTTTTGCATCCCTTTAGTGCCGGTAATTTGCTGTTCCTGAATTACCATCCGCAAAGCGAACTGGTGATGAACAGGTTGAAGATCCATGAGCCAAAACTGGATGTGCGTGACGTGCTACCCCTTTCCCGATTAGACGTGTTGATCACACCGCTGGTCGCCTTTGATGAGTACGGTCAGCGCCTGGGAATGGGCGGTGGTTTTTATGATCGAACCTTACAAAGCTGGCAGCACTATAAAATGCAACCGGTGGGTTATGCGCATGATTGTCAGTTGGTGGAAAAACTCCCCGTTGAAGAGTGGGATATCCCTCTTCCTGCGGTGGTTACACCGTCGAAAGTCTGGGAGTGGTAAGGGCGATACACCTGCATCGCCCTGATTGACATCGTTGATTCTTTAACCTAATTTAGTGAGTAAGGGTAAGGGAGGATGACTCCTCCCCTGAGACTGACTGTTAATAAGCTGGGAAACTTATGAGTAACAGTACAATCAGTATGATGACGAGTCGCATCATAACCCTTCTCCTTCAAGCCCTCGCTTCGGTGAGGGCTTTACCGTTACAGTCCTGTGCTGCTTCGCCATCGTAAATCCTTCACATACAAAGACAACGCATTGATCTGACATTAATTTCTTTATTCGAGCAGGCTCGCAAAGACATATGTACGGCACTGCAAATGTGGGGAAAACAGATAAAAAAATACGGGCAAGCCAGTGACTTGCCCGTTGATTATTAAAGAAGGGAGATCAGTACAGCAGACGGGCGCGAATGGTGCCCGGAATAGCTTTCATTGCCTGCAGCGCTTTTTCGGCAACGTCTTCGTCAGCTTCAATATCAATAACCACATAACCCATCTGGGCGGAAGTTTGCAGATATTGCGCGGCGATGTTGACGCCCTGCTCGGCGAAGATTTTGTTCAGCGCAGTTAGCACGCCCGGACGGTTTTCGTGGATGTGCATCAGACGACGCCCACCGTGCAGTGGCAGCGAGACTTCCGGGAAGTTCACCGCAGAGAGCGTTGAGCCATTGTCAGAATACTTGATCAATTTACCCGCAACTTCCAGGCCGATATTCTCCTGCGCTTCCTGAGTCGAACCGCCAATATGTGGCGTCAGAAGGACGTTGTCGAATTCACACAGCGGAGAGGTAAATGGATCGCTGTTGGTCGCCGGTTCCGTCGGGAAGACATCGATTGCCGCACCTGCCAGGTGTTTGCTCGCCAGCGCGTCACACAGCGCCGGAATATCCACCACCGTTCCGCGCGAGGCATTAATCAGCAGCGAGCCGGGCTTCATTAGTGAAATCTCTTTCGCGCCCATCATATTTTTGGTGGACGGATTCTCTGGCACATGCAAACTCACCACATCGCTCATATTCAGCAGATCAGAAAGATGCTGTACCTGAGTGGCGTTGCCCAGCGGTAGTTTGTTTTCAATATCATAAAAGTAAACATACATTCCCAGCGATTCAGCCAGAATGCCCAACTGTGTACCAATATGACCATAGCCGATGATACCCAGCTTTTTGCCGCGCGCTTCAAAAGAACCCGCCGCCAGCTTGTTCCAGACACCACGGTGCGCTTTAGCGTTGGCTTCCGGTACGCCGCGCAATAGCAGCAGAAGTTCACCAATTACCAGCTCCGCCACAGAGCGCGTATTAGAGAACGGTGCGTTAAATACCGGGATCCCGCGTTTTGCAGCTGCATCCAGATCAACCTGGTTTGTTCCGATACAGAAACAGCCAATAGCGACCAGTTTTTCTGCGGCGTTGATCACGTCTTCAGTCAGATGGGTACGGGATCGCAGGCCGATGAAGTGGGCATCGCGGATGGATTCTTTTAATTGTTCATCATCCAGCGCGCCTTTGTGAAATTCGATGTTGGTGTAACCCGCTGCACGAAGGCTTTCCAGCGCCTTTTGGTGCACGCCTTCTACCAGCAGAAACTTAATCTTGTCTTTCTCCAGCGATACCTTTGCCATTTACCCAATCCTGTCTTTTGAAATGTTGTGTGCGGATTTGCATCCGTCTTTCAACATATCAAAAAATAATATTGCGGCAATATGAACGTTTGCGTCGCGATGTTGAGGAAATATCACGCAAAGGTTTTTCTTGGATGAATATGCTGGATTAGAGGATTTATTTAGAGCAATCGACAATAGCCAGGTAAAAACGTGACACATGTCACCAAATTTAATGAAGAGAATTTTTTTAACGGGGGAGGTTCCCCCGTCAGATCATTTCACAATGGTTTTGACACCGTCAGGTGTGCCAATCAGCGCAACGTCCGCGCCACGGTTAGCAAACAAGCCAACAGTCACCACGCCAGGAATCGCATTTATGGCGTTTTCCATCGCTATCGGGTCAAGGATTTCCATGCCGTGGACGTCGAGGATCACGTTGCCGTTATCGGTCACCACGCCCTGACGGTATTCCGGACGACCGCCCAGTTTCACCAGCTGGCGCGCCACTGCACTACGTGCCATCGGGATAACTTCTACTGGCAGCGGGAATTTGCCCAGAATATCAACCTGCTTAGAAGCGTCTGCAATACAGATAAATTTTTCCGCAACCGAAGCAATGATTTTTTCACGGGTCAGCGCCGCGCCGCCGCCTTTGATCATCTGCATGTGGCCGTTGATTTCATCTGCACCGTCGACGTAGATGCCAAGGCTGTCGACTTCGTTGAGATCAAAAACGTGAATGCCTAGGCTTTTCAGTTTTTCTGTGGAAGCATCTGAACTGGAAACAGCCCCTTCAATCTGGCCTTTCATCGTGCCGAGCGCATCAATAAAGTGTGCGGCGGTGGAACCTGTACCTACACCAACAATGGTGCCGGGCTGAACATACTGAAGTGCCGCCCATCCTACTGCTTTTTTCAATTCATCCTGCGTCATGATCGTTTCGCCTGTGGTATGAAATTTCACTCGCATTATACTCTAAATAATTCGAGTTGCAGGAAGGCGACAAGAGAGTGAATCCCCAGGAGCTTACAGAAGTAAGTGACTGGGGTGAGCGAACGCAGACGCAGCACATGCAACTTGAAGTATGACGAGTATATACAAAAAAAGCGATTCAGACCCCGTTGGCAAGCCGCGTGGTTAACTCATCCATAAAATATCGCGCAATGGCGGGCATCCCCTTTCGCCCGGCAAATAAAGCATACAACGGTCTGGGTATGCCGCTCCACGGTGCGAACAGGCGCACCAGTTCACCGTTGGCAAGCCCCTGTTTACAGGCAAATTGAGGCAATAACGCCACGCCATTCAACACAACCAGGGCGTGAACTCGCTGAGCGAAATGCAATAGCGCAAATCCCTGATCTTTTAAGCTGCGTGTTTAACCACTGATACAAATGTACCCGCCGACGGCTTCGGTATATGCAACCTGACGCAAAATTGTGTCATAGTGCAGGAAAAAGCATTTACCAGGAGCAGACAACAGCAATGAAACGCCCGGACTACAGAACATTACAGGCACTGGATGCGGTGATACGTGAACGAGGATTTGAGCGCGCGGCACAAAAGCTGTGCATTACACAATCAGCCGTCTCACAGCGCATTAAGCAACTGGAAAATATGTTCGGGCAGCCGCTGTTGGTGCGTACCGTACCACCGCGCCCGACAGAACAAGGTCAAAAACTGCTGGCACTGCTACGCCAGGTGGAGTTACTGGAAGAAGAGTGGCTGGGCGATGAACAAACCGGTTCAACTCCGCTGCTGCTTTCACTGGCGGTCAACGCTGACAGTCTGGCAACGTGGTTGCTTCCGGCGCTGGCTCCTGTGTTAGCTGATTCGCCTATCCGCCTCAACTTGCAGGTAGAAGATGAAACCCGCACTCAGGAACGTCTGCGTCGCGGCGAAGTGGTCGGCGCGGTGAGTATTCAACATCAGGCGCTACCGAGTTGTCTTGTCGATAAGCTCGGTGCGCTCGACTATCTGTTCGTCAGCTCAAAACCGTTCGCCGAAAAATATTTCCCTAACGGCGTAACGCGTTCGGCATTACTGAAAGCGCCAGTGGTCGCGTTTGACCATCTTGATGATATGCACCAGGCCTTTTTGCAGCAAAACTTTGATCTGCCTCCAGGCAGCGTACCCTGCCATATCGTTAATTCTTCAGAAGCGTTCGTGCAACTTGCTCGTCAGGGGACCACCTGCTGTATGATCCCACATCTGCAAATCGAGAAAGAACTGGCCAGCGGCGAACTGATTGACTTAACGCCAGGGCTATTTCAACGCCGGATGCTCTACTGGCACCGCTTTGCTCCTGAAAGCCGCATGATGCGTAAAGTCACTGATGCGTTGCTCGATTATGGTCACAAAGTTCTTCGTCAGGAATAATCCATCAAATAATGCCTGGTAATACATACCAGGCATCACCTCCAGTTCTTTTTGTATTCCTTGAATCACATCACAAAATAGACAAATCTCAGGCGGCAAAAAACGACGTCTGAATGCATTTTTTTTGCTGGCGACAAACCCACGTAAAAAGCTCACCGTAAGCGCAAATACCCTCATTTTGATTGCGTTTTATGGAGCAAATAATGTCTAACGTGCAGGAGTGGCAACAGCTTGCCAACAAGGAATTGAGCCGTCGGGAGAAAACTGTCGACTCGCTGGTTCAGCAAACCGCAGAAGGGATCGCCATCAAGCCGCTGTATACCGAAGCCGATCTCGATAATCTGGAGGTGACAGATACCCTTCCTGGTTTGCCGCCCTACGTTCGTGGCCCGCGTGCCACTATGTATACCGCCCAACCGTGGACCATCCGTCAGTATGCTGGTTTTTCAACAGCAAAAGAGTCCAACGCTTTTTATCGCCGTAACCTGGCCGCCGGGCAAAAAGGTCTTTCCGTTGCGTTTGACCTTGCCACCCACCGTGGCTACGACTCCGATAACCCGCGCGTTGCGGGTGACGTCGGCAAAGCGGGCGTCGCCATCGACACCGTGGAAGATATGAAAGTCCTGTTCGACCAGATCCCGCTGGATAAAATGTCGGTTTCGATGACCATGAATGGCGCAGTACTACCAGTACTGGCGTTTTATATTGTCGCCGCAGAAGAGCAAGGAGTTACGCCCGATAAACTGACAGGCACCATTCAGAACGATATCCTCAAAGAGTATCTCTGCCGCAACACCTATATTTACCCGCCAAAACCGTCAATGCGTATTATCGCAGACATCATCGCCTGGTGTTCCGGCAACATGCCGCGATTTAATACCATCAGTATCAGCGGTTACCATATGGGTGAAGCGGGTGCCAACTGCGTGCAGCAGGTAGCATTTACGCTCGCTGATGGGATTGAGTACATCAAAGCAGCAATCTCCGCTGGGCTGAAAATTGATGACTTCGCTCCTCGCCTGTCGTTTTTCTTCGGCATTGGCATGGATCTGTTTATGAACGTCGCCATGTTGCGTGCGGCACGTTATTTATGGAGCGAAGCGGTCAGTGGATTTGGCGCACAGGATCCGAAATCACTGGCGCTGCGTACCCACTGCCAGACCTCAGGCTGGAGCCTGACTGAACAGGATCCGTATAACAACGTTATCCGCACCACCATTGAAGCACTGGCTGCAACGCTGGGCGGTACTCAGTCACTGCATACCAACGCCTTTGATGAAGCGCTTGGTTTGCCTACCGATTTCTCAGCACGCATTGCCCGCAATACCCAGATCATCATTCAGGAAGAATCAGAACTCTGCCGCACCGTCGATCCACTGGCCGGATCCTATTACGTTGAATCGCTGACCGATCAAATCGTCAAACAAGCCAGAGCCATTATCCAACAGATCGACGAAGCCGGTGGCATGGCGAAAGCGATCGAAGCAGGTCTGCCAAAACGAATGATCGAAGAGGCCTCCGCACGCGAACAGTCGTTGATCGACCAGGGCAAGCGTGTCATCGTTGGTGTCAACAAGTACAAACTGGATCACGAAGACGAAACCGATGTACTTGAGATCGACAACGTGATGGTGCGTAACGAGCAAATTGCTTCGCTGGAACGCATTCGCGCCACCCGTGATGATGCCGCCGTAACCGCCGCGTTGAGCGCCCTGACTCACGCCGCACAGCATAACGAAAACCTGCTGGCTGCCGCTGTTAATGCCGCTCGCGTTCGCGCCACCCTGGGTGAAATTTCCGATGCGCTGGAAGCCGCTTTCGACCGTTATCTGGTGCCAAGCCAGTGTGTTACCGGCGTGATTGCGCAAAGCTATCATCAGTCTGAGAAATCGGCCTCCGAGTTCGATGCCATTGTTGCGCAAACGGAGCAGTTCCTTGCCGACAATGGTCGTCGCCCGCGCATTCTGATCGCCAAAATGGGCCAGGATGGGCACGATCGCGGCGCGAAAGTGATCGCCAGCGCCTATTCCGATCTCGGTTTCGACGTAGATTTAAGCCCGATGTTCTCTACACCTGAAGAGATCGCCCGCCTGGCAGTAGAAAACGACGTTCACGTAGTGGGCGCATCTTCACTGGCTGCCGGTCATAAAACGCTGATCCCGGAACTGGTCGAAGCGCTGAAAAAATGGGGACGCGAAGATATCTGCGTGGTCGCGGGTGGCGTCATTCCGCCGCAGGATTACGCCTTCCTGCAGGAGCGCGGCGTGGCGGCGATTTATGGTCCAGGTACGCCTATGCTCGACAGCGTGCGCGACGTACTGAATCTGATAAGCCAGCATCATGATTAATGAAGCCACGCTGGCAGAAAGTATTCGCCGCTTACGTCAGGGTGAGCGTGCCACGCTCGCCCAGGCCATGACGCTGGTGGAAAGCCGTCACCCGCGTCATCAGGCGCTAAGTACGCAACTGCTTGATGCCATTATGCCGTACTGCGGTAACGCCCTGCGACTGGGCGTTACTGGCACACCCGGTGCGGGGAAAAGCACCTTTCTTGAAGCCTTTGGCATGTTGTTGATTCGTGAGGGATTAAAGGTTGCAGTTATTGCGGTCGATCCCAGCAGCCCGGTCACTGGCGGTAGCATTCTCGGGGATAAAACCCGCATGAATGACCTGGCGCGTGCCGAGGCGGCGTTTATTCGCCCGGTACCATCCTCCGGCCATCTGGGCGGTGCCAGTCAGCGAGCGCGGGAATTAATGCTGTTATGCGAAGCGGCGGGTTATGACGTAGTGATTGTCGAAACGGTTGGCGTCGGACAGTCGGAAACGGAAGTCGCCCGCATGGTGGACTGTTTTATCTCGTTGCAAATTGCCGGTGGCGGCGATGATCTGCAGGGGATTAAAAAGGGGCTGATGGAAGTGGCAGATCTGATCGTTATCAACAAAGACGATGGCGATAACCATACCAATGTCGCCATTGCCCGGCATATGTACGAGAGTGCCCTGCATATTCTGCGACGTAAATACGACGAATGGCAGCCACGAGTTCTGACTTGTAGCGCACTGGAAAAACGTGGAATCGATGAGATCTGGCACGCCATCATCGACTTCAAAACCGCGCTAACTGCCAGTGGTCGTTTACAGCAAGTGCGGCAACAACAATCTGTGGAATGGCTGCGTAAACAAACCGAAGAAGAAGTACTGAATCACCTGTTCGCGAATGAAGATTTCGATCGCTATTACCGCCAGACGCTTTTAGCGGTCAAAAACAATACGCTCTCACCGCGCACCGGCCTGCGACAGCTCAGTGAATTTATCCAGACGCAATATTTTGATTAAAGGAATTTTTATGTCTTATCAGTATGTGAACGTTGTCACTATCAACAAAGTGGCGGTCATTGAGTTTAACTATGGCCGAAAACTTAATGCCTTAAGTAAAGTCTTTATTGATGATCTTATGCAGGCATTAAGCGATCTCAACCGGCCGGAAATTCGCTGTATCATTTTGCGCGCGCCGAGTGGATCCAAAGTCTTCTCCGCAGGTCACGATATTCACGAACTGCCGTCTGGCGGTCGCGATCCGCTCTCCTATGATGATCCGTTGCGTCAAATCACCCGCATGATCCAAAAATTCCCGAAACCGATCATTTCGATGGTGGAAGGTAGTGTTTGGGGGGGCGCATTTGAAATGATCATGAGTTCCGATCTGATCATCGCCGCCAGTACCTCAACCTTCTCAATGACGCCTGTAAACCTCGGCGTCCCGTATAACCTGGTCGGCATTCACAACCTGACCCGCGACGCGGGCTTCCACATTGTCAAAGAGCTGATTTTTACCGCTTCGCCAATCACAGCCCAGCGCGCGCTGGCTGTCGGCATCCTCAACCATGTTGTGGAAGTGGAAGAACTGGAAGATTTCACCTTACAAATGGCGCACCACATCTCTGAGAAAGCGCCGTTAGCCATTGCCGTTATCAAAGAAGAACTGCGTGTACTGGGCGAAGCGCACACCATGAACTCCGATGAATTTGAACGTATTCAGGGGATGCGCCGCGCGGTTTATGACAGCGAAGATTACCAGGAAGGGATGAACGCTTTCCTCGAAAAACGTAAACCTAATTTCGTTGGTCATTAATCCCTGCGAACGAAGGAGTAAAAATGGAAACTCAGTGGACAAGGATGACCGCCGATGAAGCGGCAGAAATTATCCAGCATAACGACATGGTGGCATTTAGCGGCTTTACCCCGGCGGGTTCGCCGAAAGCCCTTCCCACCGCCATTGCCCGCAGAGCTAACGAACAGCATGAGGCCAAAAAGCCGTATCAAATCCGCCTGCTGACGGGGGCGTCAATCAGCGCCGCCGCTGACGATATACTTTCTGACGCCGATGCTGTTTCCTGGCGTGCGCCATATCAAACATCGTCCGGTTTACGTAAAAAGATCAATCAGGGCGCGGTGAGTTTCGTTGACCTGCATTTGAGCGAAGTGGCGCAAATGGTCAATTACGGTTTCTTCGGCGAAATTGATGTTGCCGTCATTGAAGCATCGGCACTGGCACCGGATGGTCGAGTCTGGTTAACCAGCGGGATCGGTAATGCGCCGACCTGGCTGCTGCGGGCGAAGAAAGTGATCATTGAACTCAATCACTATCACGATCCGCGCGTTGCAGAACTGGCGGATATTGTGATTCCTGGCGCGCCACCGCGGCGCAATAGCGTGTCGATCTTCCATGCAATGGATCGCGTCGGTACCCGCTATGTGCAAATCGATCCGAAAAAGATTGTCGCCGTCGTGGAAACCAACTTGCCCGACGCCGGTAATATGCTGGATAAGCAAAATCCCATGTGCCAGCAGATTGCCGATAACGTGGTCACGTTCTTGTTGCAGGAAATGGCGCATGGGCGTATTCCGCCGGAATTTCTGCCGCTGCAAAGTGGCGTGGGCAATATCAATAATGCAGTCATGGCGCGACTAGGGGAAAACCCGGAAATTCCTCCGTTCATGATGTATTCGGAAGTGCTACAGGAATCGGTGGTGCATTTACTGGAAACGGGCAAAATCAGCGGGGCCAGCGCCTCCAGCCTGACTATCTCGGCCGATTCCCTGCGCAAGATTTACGACAATATGGATTACTTTGCCAGCCGCATTGTGTTGCGTCCGCAGGAGATTTCCAATAACCCGGAAATCATCCGTCGTCTGGGCGTCATCGCTCTGAACGTCGGCCTGGAGTTTGATATTTACGGGCATGCCAACTCAACGCACGTAGCCGGGGTCGATCTGATGAACGGCATCGGTGGCAGCGGTGATTTTGAACGCAACGCGTATCTGTCGATCTTTATGGCCCCGTCGATTGCTAAAGAAGGCAAGATCTCAACCGTCGTGCCAATGTGCAGCCATGTTGATCACAGCGAACACAGCGTCAAAGTGATCATCACCGAACAAGGGATCGCCGATCTGCGTGGTCTTTCCCCGCTTCAACGCGCCCGCACCATCATTGATAATTGTGCACATCCTATGTATCGGGATTATCTGCATCGCTATCTGGAAAATGCGCCCGGCGGACATATTCACCACGATCTTAGCCACGTATTCGATTTACACCGTAATTTAATTGCAACCGGCTCAATGCTGGGTTAATGACTCGTCCCGTCACGATCTTCAGCAATATGCTGAAGCATCGTGGCGGTATAACGATGATTTCTGATTGAATAAAGATATTCCTGCATATACATCGGCCTGTGCGGCGCATCAAAATATTTCAGCGTTGCCGGATTCACCAGTCGCCAGGCAAAATGCGGGATCACCGTCAGAAAATGTCCGCGCTCCACGGCGCTGATTTTGGCCATAAAACTGTAAGGTCGATAAATAATTGTGGGATTGATCCCACAAGGACGCATATTCGCATCAATCATTGCTTCGAAGTTGGCCCGGTTCTGAAAGCGCATTTGTAGCCAGGGTAGCTCCTGAAGCAACTCTTGCTCTTGTCGCTCTTCATAACGGCGAGAAACGAGAAAGCCCAATCGCAGCGGTGGTAGTTCACTGATAGTCAGGTTTTCCAGTTCCTGAACTCGTGCAGATACATGCTGTGGGGAGATTATAAAATCTAACTGACGGTCAAAAAGATTATCGATAACGCCGTTTTCGCTGAACTCAACTGGCTGGGCGGTCACGCCTTCGTACTTATCTCCGAGACTAATCAACTGATCAAAAATAATGGTCGGATAAGTATTATCTATGCCTATCACAATTTCTCGTGAACGACGTCCTGAGTTATGGATTTCATTATCAATCGCAGAAAGCCGTTGATAAACCGGGAACAGTTTTTGATACAGTTCCTGCCCGGCTTTATTGAGGCTGATATTATTATCTTTGCGGGTAAATAGCGTATAGCCAATTTGTTCTTCCAGCGCGGCAATGCTTTTGCCAAATGGCGAAGCCGTCATATGGATTTTTTCTGCCGCCCGGGCAATATTATTGGTTTGCGCTAATAAAATGAAATTGCGCATCTTTTTCGAAATAAAAATGTCCATCCCCGCTCCCCCGCATCCTTGTCCGCTTAACCGTTTCAGTCAGCCTATCCTTGATGAAACCGCGAGCAAAGATAGGTGATTACGTCATGGTTTTACAGAAAATTACAGAAAAAGGAGGCAATATCGGGTAAAGGCATTAGCCCGACCAATACGTCGGGCTACAAGTATTATTGTGCGGCAGGTGTTTTAGCGGGTTGTTGATCCACAGGTTCTAACTGGAAGACCACATCGACCTGATCATCAAACTGAATAGCAGCCTGCTCGTAAGTTTCCTGGGCTGAGACCGGCGCGGCATCGGCTTTCATCATCCGCACCATTGGGCTGGGCTGATAGTTGGAAACATGGTAGCGCACGCTATATACCGGCCCTAGTTTACGATGAAAGCCGTTCGCCAGTTCCTGCGCCTGATGAATCGCGTTATCAATCGCTGCCTTACGCGCTTTGTCTTTATAGGCATCCGGCTGCGCCACGCCCAGCGATACAGAACGAATTTCGTTAAGACCCGCCTTCAGCGCACCATCCAGCAAGGAATTCAGTTTGTCTAACTGACGGAGCGTGACTTCCACCGTTCTCACAGCACGGTAGCCTTTCAGGATACTTTTACCATCCTGATAATCATAATCTGGCTGGGTGCGTAAGTTCGCTGAGCTGATATCTTTTTTCGCGATCTGATTGAGTTCAAGGAAGGAAATGTATTGTGCGACGCGCTCATCCGCCTGTTTCTTGGCAGTAGCGGCATCCTTCGCGGCCACGTTGACTTCAATCGCAAGAGTGGCAATGTCTGGCACCGCATCCACGCTTGCCGTACCGGAGGTGACAATATGCGGTCCATCCGGCAATTCGTTAGCCTGCGCTGCCATCCCGCTAATACCCATTAATGCCGCCAGGGCGATAACTTTGAACTTCACGTTAGTCTCTCCGTGTTAATTGACTTGCCCAAAATTCAGGACCTCTGGAGGCAAGCTTAGCGCCTCTGTTTTATTTTTCCATCAGATAGCGCCTAACTGAACAAGGCTTGTGCATGCGCAATACCGTCTCTCGCCAGCTGCAAGGCAATAAACCACATAACACATCCCACTACCAGATTGATAATGCGCTGTGATTTTGCCGTGCGCAGGCGCGGTGCCAGCCAGGCTGCGAGAAGAGCCAGACCAAAGAACCACAGGAAAGAGGCGCTAATTGTCCCGAGCGCAAACCAACGTTTTGGTTCGACGTCAAGCTGCCCACCAAGGCTGCCCAGTACAACAAAAGTATCCAGGTAAACATGCGGATTCAGCCAGGTCACTGCCAACATGGTGGCGATAATTTTCCATCTGCCTTGCTTCATGACTTCGGCACTGGCTAACTCAATATTACTGCTCATTGCTGTTTTAAAAGCGCCAAAACCATACCACAGCAAGAAGGCTACGCCGCCCCAGGTGACCAGCGCAAGCAACCACGGCGACTGCATCAATAACGCGCTGCCACCAAAAATCCCGGCGCAAATCAGGACCAAATCGCTGATAGCACAAAGTAAGGCAATCATAATGTGGTACTGACGACGAATGCCCTGATTCATCACAAAAGCATTTTGTGGACCGAGCGGCAGGATCATAGCTGCCCCAAGTACAAGGCCTTGAAAGTAATAAGAAAACACGTTGGATATTCCGAATTAAGTATCTGATGAAGAGACTATATCGCGGGATTGTTATTAGATAAAATTTATAATGCTAATAGCATATAAATAATTTTAATAAAAAAATAAATAATTCTATTCGGTAACTTATTTTAGGATAAAGATCTCATCATTCCCCATAACATAAACGGCGTTATGGCTCTCTTTCCTGCTAGCGTTGTAAAGGACTAACACTATGCAAGCCTATGATCTCACTCTTCTCCCCTACCCTATCCACGAAAATATGCCACGCCGACAAGGTTGGTGCTTTGGCCTACCACCAGGCATAACGCCCGAACAGTGGCCGCTGGATCCAAATAATGGTTTCCCATTGAATCATGGATTTACCCTGCTGTTGCCGGAAGATTATCGGATTTATGGGCCAGAGATTGTCGCATTATCTTTCTTTGCTGTTGCGCCCGAGCACAACGATGGCGGAACACCATGTACAGAAGAAATATTGGATGTGTTTGAGAATTTTGAATCCAGCACCCCACCCGAAGATCCAGACCTTTATGTTTTCTGGCAGGCAGAAAAGCAACGACATCCACGGCTATTTCGGATGGAAGATATATTAGGCTGTTCTTATGCGGTAATTTTACTCACCCAGCACGAGTTCAACGGCCCATTTTGTCAGCCACCTGAACTTATACCTAACCACTATCGCGACCAGCAAGATACGCCAGAATGGCTGACTAGCGGCAGTGCTTTTAGTTATTTTCAGGCTAACGTCAGACCAAAAGATACGCCTGAAAGCAATTTTGTATACCGTAAAATGGGCACCATTCCTGAGCAGTCGCTGGCTTACAATCTGGCGATTTCATGCGAGCCGCGCGCTTTTGATCCTAATGCGGGAATTAGCCCCACAGAAAGAAATAATACGGAATATCAGTCCATTCATTATTTTTCTAAAGATGCAGAGGGAAAGAGTAAATGTGAAACTCATCAGTGGCATAGTGCACATCTGCCCAATCATCTCGGTGGTTCAATGGCGCCCGTGCAGTCTATACCAAACGAAATGTCGCCTTATTATATTGAGTTTGAAGAGTATTTCGGTGGGTATAATTTCGGTGCAGGTAATGCCTGGCTGGACTTTAAAAATATGAAGTTTGATTTTAGTTGTTAAAGTTCACAGCTTTTAATATTAATGATGACCAATAAAATTACAGAAGGAACTGACATGATATTCAAGCCATTCTTATTCTCTGTGTTATCAGGATCACTTCTGATATCTACGCCCAATTTTGCAGCAGAAAAAATTCTGCGCTATAACGATCATGAATCTTATAGTGGAATGCGTACTCAGCTAATTCAAAATACATTTTTTGCAGAAATCGAAAAAGAATCTCAGGGGCGTTTGAAAATCGAACCACACTGGAACGGTGAAACCGCCATCAGCTATGATGCACTGGCGACGATAAGCGATGGCAGTAAAGCTGATATGGGTATAGTAGTGCCGGAATACACAGCGAAACAATTGCCGCTTCATCAAATCTTCAAGAGCTTTTCTATTGGTCCGGATTATGGAGCCAGTCAGGTAGAATTTTTTCGTCGCGTTTATGCAGAAATACCTGAGTTAACGCTGAACTTGACCGTAACAATATCGTGAATTTACAGTTTTTCCTTGGCTACCCGGTAGGCTTTTTCTCTACCAGGCCCATTGATAAATTGACTGCGCTTCAGGGAACCACCTGGCGAACAGCCATTTTCTGGCATCGGGCTTATTTAAATCATACGGGAGCAAAAACCGTAACCTTACCGCGGAATGAGCAAATTACGACAGCACTCCGCGACGGAAAACTCGATGGCTTAATGGTCAATCTTGATAGCGGATATGACATCCATGCTGAACGTGCTGCGCCGAATGTGTTGCTCTCCCCTTCTCTCTGGCTTGGTCATGTTTATCTGTTGGTAATGAATAAACAAACGTGGGAAAACCTTGATAAAAGAGATCGCGAGGCTATTCAACGAGCTGCCATTACAACCGAGAAAGCGCTGGGCAAGGCATTAGATAACAACCTGATCAGCATGGTAAAAACGCTTGAGCAGGAAGGAGCACAGGTTCGCTATCTGAAAAAATCAGAACTGGACGCCTGGCAGAAAGCAATTGGTTATCAGCAAGAGCAAACTCAGTGGGTAGAAAAGCAAAATAATGAAGGCGTGGAGAAAGCCGGGGAAGTCATGCAAAAAGTTGCCAATATACTTGATGAAACAATGCGTTAAATTGGTAGTGCGCCCATGAACTTCATGGGCGCTTTACATGATTAACGTATTACCGCTTCGCTCTCTTTATTCTCTTTCACCCGCTTAAAGTTCACATCCATTTGCGGGTATGGGAAGCTGATACCGGCGGCATCAAATTCACGTTTAATACGCTCCAGCACATCCCAGTACACGTTTTGTAGATCGCCGCTTTTGCTCCAGACGCGGACCACAAAATTAATCGACGATGCGCCAAGTTCGTTCAGACGCACAGTCATTTCGCGATCTTTCAAAATGCGGTCTTCAGACTGGATAATATTGGTCAGGATCTGCTTAACCTGATCAATATCGGAATCATACGCCACGCCAATAATAAATTCGTTACGGCGAACTGGCTCGCGGGAGAAGTTAATAATATTCCCGGCAATAATTTTACCGTTCGGAATAACGATAATTTTACCGTCTGCAGTACGCATGGTGGTGGAGAAAATCTGCACGCTCAGCACAGTACCGGCTACGCCGCCGAGGTCAACATATTCTCCGGCACGGAACGGGCGGAACATGACCAGTAACACGCCAGCGGCCAGGTTAGACAGGGACCCCTGCAAAGCCAGACCAACAGCTAAGCCGGCGGCACCGAGTACAGCAATGACTGACGCTGTTTGTACGCCCACGCGGCCCAGTGCAGCGATTAGCGTAAAGGCGATAATTCCGTAACGGACTAATGCAGAAAGAAAATCAGCAACGGTGGCATCGATTTTACGGGAGATCATCAGGCGATTCACCGCGTTGGAAATCATCCGCGCGATAATCAAACCAACGATGATGATCGCGAGTGCCGCCACGATGTTTACTGCATAACTTAGCAGCAGCGCCTGGTTAGCCACCAGCCAGCTCCCCGCGCCGTTTATGCTATCGACAACATTCAAATCTTCCATTCAATATTCCTTTTCAACTGACTCAAAATGGAGAAATACACTCCGCCGCCTTATGACGGGCAGTCTGACAAGGGTAAACAATAAAGCATAATTTTGCCAAATAGATCACAGATTTCTCATCTGCATCACCTTGCTTTTGGTGAAAAAAGATCCGCAGAGCGGGGCTCAGACAGATATCAATGTGCACTTTGTCATGCCGGATGCGGCGTGAACGCCTTATCCAGCCTACAAAAGCCTGTAAATTCAGTATATTGCAGGATACATGTAGGCCTGATAAGCGTAGCGCATCAGGCAATTTTGCTTTTGGCGAAAAAAAGACCCGCAGAGCGGGCCTTGAGATAAGCAGAAAGGAATATCTTACAGAACGTCGATCGCGTTCAGTTCCTGGAATGCTTTTTCCAGACGAGCGATCATCGAAGTCTGACCGGCACGCAGCCATACGCGCGGATCGTAGTATTTCTTGTTCGGCTGATCTTCGCCTTTCGGGTTGCCCAACTGACCCTGCAGATAAGCTTCGTTCGCTTTGTAGTAGTTCAGAACACCTTCCCAGGTTGCCCATTGGGTATCGGTATCGATGTTCATTTTCACTACGCCGTAGCTTACGGAGTCTTTGATTTCCTGAGCAGTAGAACCGGAACCGCCGTGGAATACGAAGTTCAGGCTGTTGTGCGGCAGGTTGTGTTTCTTGGAAACATATTCCTGAGAGTCACGCAGGATGGTCGGAGTCAGAACAACGTTACCCGGCTTGTATACGCCGTGTACGTTACCGAAGGAAGCTGCGATGGTGAAGCGCGGGCTGATTTTGCTCAGCTCGGTGTATGCGTAATCAACGTCTTCCGGCTGGGTGTACAGTGCAGAAGCGTCCATGTGGCTGTTGTCCACGCCGTCTTCTTCACCACCGGTGCAACCCAGTTCGATTTCCAGAGTCATGCCGATTTTGGACATACGCTCCAGGTATTTAGAGCAGATTTCGATGTTCTCTTGCAGAGATTCTTCAGACAGGTCGATCATGTGAGAAGAGAACAGCGGCTTACCGGTAGCTGCGAAGTGTTTTTCACCCGCGTCCAGCAGACCGTCGATCCACGGCAGCAGTTTTTTCGCGCAGTGGTCGGTGTGCAGGATCACTGGAACACCATAGTGTTCAGCCATCTGGTGAACGTGATGCGCACCAGAGATCGCACCCAGGATAGCAGCACCCTGCGGAACGTCAGATTTCACGCCTTTACCAGCGATAAAGGAAGCACCACCGTTGGAGAACTGAACGATAACCGGCGCTTTAACTTTAGCCGCGGTTTCCAGTACGGCGTTGATGGAGTCAGTACCGACGCAGTTTACTGCTGGCAGTGCGAAGTTGTTTTCTTTTGCTACCTGGAAAACTTTCTGTACGTCATCACCAGTGATTACGCCAGGTTTTACGAAATCAAAAATCTTAGACATGTCTCTTGTCCTGTATCGTCGGGCCTTATACTCGTCATACTTCAAGTTGCATGTGCTGCGTCTGCGTTCGCTCACCCCAGTCACTTACTTATGTAAGCTCCTGGGGATTCACTCTCTTGTCGCCTTCCTGCAACTCGAATTATTTAGAGTATGAAAAAATGCGTGCTCTAAAAGCGCGCTGCAACAAGGGCAGGTTTCCCTGCCCTGTGATTTTTTACTTCTTAGCGCGCTCTTCGAGCATCGCTACTGCAGGCAGTACTTTACCTTCCACGAATTCGAGGAATGCGCCGCCGCCAGTGGAGATGTAGGAGATTTTGTCAGCAATGCCGAACAGGTCGATTGCTGCCAGAGTGTCGCCGCCGCCAGCGATGGAGAACGCTTCGCTGTCTGCGATAGCGTTAGCCACGATTTCAGTACCTTTGCGGAAGTTCGGGAATTCGAACACGCCAACCGGGCCGTTCCACAGAATGGTTTTCGCATTCTTCAGGATTTCAGCCAGTTCCTGCGCAGAAGCATCGCCGATATCCAGGATCTGCTCGTCAGCTTTCACATCGTTAACAGATTTCAGGGTAGCCGGTGCAGTTTCAGAGAACTCAGTTGCTACGCGAACGTCAGACGGAACCGGAATATTGCAGGTGGTCAGCAGACGTTTTGCTTCGTCAACCAGGTCAGCTTCGTACAGGGATTTACCCACATCGTGGCCTTGTGCCGCGATAAAGGTGTTAGCAATACCACCACCCACGATCAGCTGGTCAGCGATTTTAGACAGGGAGTCCAGAACGGTCAGTTTGGTAGATACTTTAGAACCACCAACGATAGCCACCATCGGGCGAGCAGGTTCTTTCAGTGCTTTACCCAGCGCGTCCAGTTCAGCTGCCAGCAGCGGGCCTGCGCACGCAACATCAGCGAATTTACCGATACCGTGAGTAGAAGCCTGCGCGCGGTGAGCAGTACCGAATGCGTCCATTACGAACACGTCACACAGTGCAGCATATTTTTTGGACAGGGTTTCGTCGTCTTTCTTCTCGCCTTTGTTGAAGCGAACGTTTTCCAGAACAACCAGTTCACCTTCAGCAACGTCAACGCCGTCGAGGTAATCTTTAACCAGACGAACCGGGTTAGACAGTTTGTCTTTCAGGTAGTTAACAACCGGCAGCAGAGAGAATTCTTCGTTGTACTCGCCTTCGGTAGGACGACCCAGGTGGGAAGTTACCATCACTTTCGCGCCTTGTTTCAGGGCCAGTTCGATGGTCGGCAGAGAAGCACGGATACGCGCGTCGCTGGTTACTTTCCCGTCTTTTACTGGTACGTTCAGATCCGCACGGATAAATACACGTTTCCCAGCAAGATCCAGATCGGTCATCTTAATTACAGACATGGTGAATCCTCTCGTTGATTCTAAAAGTTTTGCAGACGCTGCTTGCGTCTTACCTGAAAGCAACAGTAGCCATAGCTAACGTCGTGTCGAGCATTCGGTTAGCAAAGCCCCATTCGTTATCGCACCAGACCAACGTTTTGATCAGGTGTGCGCCACTGACCCGGGTTTGGGTGCCATCGACAATGGCACTGTGCGGATCGTGGTTAAAATCTACAGAGACCAACGGCAATTCCGTATAGTCAACTATACCATGAAATGCACCTTGTGCTGCTTTTTGCAGCAACAGGTTGACTTCATTGGCTTTTACAGGTTTCTTCACCGTCACGCTTAAATCGATTGCCGTCACATTTATGGTTGGTACACGCACCGCAATTGCTTCAAAGCGATCGTTAAATTGCGGAAAAAATCGTGTGATACCGGCGGCCAGTTTAGTATCGACTGGAATGATCGACTGGCTGGCTGCCCGGGTGCGACGCAGGTCAGGATGATATGCATCAATAACCTGTTGATCGTGCATGGCGGAGTGAATTGTGGTCACAGTGCCGGACTCAATACCGTACGCATCATCTAACAATTTGATGACGGGAATTATGCAATTCGTGGTACAGGAAGCGTTAGAAACGATGCGGTGTTCCGCACGAAGTTGATCCTGATTGACGCCGTAAACCACGGTCGCGTCGAGATCGTTACTACCAGGATGTGAAAAGAGCACTTTTTTGGCCCCGGCGGCAATATGTGCTTCGCCATGCTCGCGGGAGCCATATACGCCGGTGCAGTCGAGAACCACATCAACGCCTAGTTCACGCCAGGGAAGCGATTGCAGCGAACGTTCATGCAATACGCGGATGGCGTCATCACCAACAAAAAGTTGATCGCGTTCCTGTCGTACTTCCCATGCAAAACGGCCATGACTGGTGTCATATTTCAACAAATGCGCCATGCCCGCAGCATCCGCCAGTTCGTTGATTGCCACCACGGTAATTTCCGCCCGGCGTCCGGATTCATACAAAGCACGAACCACATTACGCCCGATGCGACCGAAGCCATTTATCGCTACGCGTACGGTCATAGATCTCCTGCAAGGTTTTCCCTGAGCAAATTTGCCAGACAGAGTAATCCAGCAAATCGTCCGGGGAAACCTTACCTGTCGCAAACTGCGACTGATTGGTTAATTGTCGAACATTTAATCGACTGAAACGCTTCAGCTAGAATAAGCGAAACGTGGAATAAAAGGAATGATTGTCCAGTCAAAGAAGACAATTATCTGACTTACGTCACATTTTCTTCCCTTCTTGTAGGAGGCTTTATTCCAGACTGGCGTAATAATAACCGCACAATAACTGGAATAAATTGTCAGCTTATGAAGTTATACCTGCCTTCTTCCGTCATCTCTAATATCAGATTGGCCTGACAACTATTCAGCAGCACACGCTCGACATTGGGACCATCGGTTCGGGCATAAAAAGCTTCAGCTTCATCCCGCGATAATCCCCCCGCAATTTTACGACTAATCAAGCGTTCCCGCAGAATTTGAACGGGGGCATGAATAAAAACAGAAAAATCGCAGAAAGATGCCAACGCCCGCCACTTCTCGTCATCCAGCAACAACCAGTTTCCTTCGACGATGACGAGTGGTGCGGTAACGTGCAACGCATCTTCAACAGGATCATGCTTTTGTCGATCGTACTGCGGCCACGTACAATCCCCTTCCATTACCTGGCGCAGATTTTCCGCCAGTTTTGCCACATCGAATGTCTCTGGTGCGCCTTTAAAGGGGCGCAATTGATGCGCATCCAGCCAGCTATTGTAATGGTGAAAACCATCCATCGGCAGCGTCTGAATAGCGGGTAGTTCCGGGTCTTGTTGCGCGAGATATTCCCAGAAAGTGGTTAGGGTAGATTTACCCGTCCCCGGCGGAGCGCAAAGAAAAACCACGGTACGCCGCTGCGGATTTACCGTCTGTAAGGCTGCCAGCATACGCAGCAACGGTTTATGCACATTTTCAATCTCTTCGTTCGGGTACTGCGCCTGTACCTTCAATCCATTCACCGTCAGTTCGATTTTCACGGCGTTAATTCCTTTAAGGTGGTCGTTACTGCCAGCGTCAGCGCCGTTTTGACCATCCCACTAAAACGCACCTCTGACCAGACGGCGAAATCAGCGAACTTCATCGCTTTTAACGCGTCATAGAGCGTCGCATTGCGGGTTATGCTATTGACGTTGCTGATAAAATCCCAGGTAATGTCATCGGCAAATCCGGGCGTTTCATCCTGTTCATTCAGGTAATGCCAGAACTGGGAAAAGTGCGTGATATCGGCATACAGCCATTTGTCCATTTTCCCCAGCGCAAAAATCAAACGTAGCGCAACATCAATATCGTCAAGCGGGCCGCTTTGAGCGAGTAACGGCTTCACTGCATATTCCACGATCTCTTCATCGTTATCGACAAACAGCGACGGCAGAAACTGGCGTATCCCCTGGAGCAAAATGGCATGTGCAGTTTTCATAAATGACAATAAATTGTCCTGTGCGTCCAGTTGCTCAAGCACATCATCTTCTGTCAGCGTCGCCATTGGTCTTCCGATAGATCACCATCAATGCAGGGAGTTTATTATATTACACGTTTGGTCCGCGCCGCCGATCAGTAATGTCTGCGTCCGCACTCCATTCGCCGTCTGTTGGATACCATTCACCAACTCGCCGCCCGTCACGCCCGTAGCGCTAAAAAGGATATCGTTCCCCTTCACCAGCTCATCGAGCGAGTACACACGGTTAACGTCAACGCCCATTGCCTTGCAACGCTGGCGTTCCTGTTCTGCAATCTGCCGATTTTCCGTGTAATCCCCTTTGGCCTGACAAAAATCAATCAGCTCGGCCTGCATATCCCCGCCTAATGCTTTAACGGCGCAGGCAGAAATCACGCCTTCTGGCGCACCGCCGATGGTGTACATCACGTCGTAAGGATTATCTTGCCAGCAGGTCAGCACGCTGGCGGCGACATCGCCATCCGGCAGGGCAAAAACCTTCACGCCCAGCTGTGTTGCTTCCTCAATTGCGGCACTCAGGCGCGGTTTATCCAGCGTAACCATACGCAACTTGTCCAGCGGTTTGCCTAACGCTTTCGCCACGTTGCGCAAGTTGTCCGCCAGAGGCAAAGACAGATCAATCGCGCCCGCCGCCAGCCGATTAACAACCAGTTTTTTCATATACATATCGGGCGCGTGTAACAGGCTATCTCGAGGGGCGAAAGCCATGACCGCCAGCGCATTGCTCTGCCCCATCGCCACCATCCGCGTGCCTTCAATCGGATCAACCGCGATATCGACTTCTGGCCCATCGCCTTTGCCCACCTCTTCGCCAATCCACAGCATCGGCGCATGGTCAATTTCTCCCTCGCCGATAACCACTCGCCCACGAAAAGCGACATCGTTTAATGCCTGGCGCATCGCGGTGACCGCCAGGCCATCAATTTTATTTTTGTTGCCACATCCGGTTTGCGGCCAGGCAGCCAACGCTGCCTGCTCCGTAACGCGAAATAATGGCCACGCCAGGGACATCATTGCGCGGCCTCCCCGATATCAACGCCAAATTGCGCCAGCAGATATTTCTCGGCCTGTTCATTCCAGATGCCGTGCGTTTCCTCAACCAGCCGCGCAAGCTCTTTAAACAGCGGATCTGTTTTACCTTTTTCGGCAAAATCGGCAATGGCGGTGAGCGGCATGGTAACGCCGTTGTAAATGAGTTTTTTACCACCGGGGATATCCGGTAAATTGAGAACGGTTTCTGGCACTGCATCCAGGCCACCGATATGCGTCACCATAAACGACGGTTGCAACTGTCCCGTGGCGCTAAGGGCAATCGCCTCTTTCATATCGTCCGTTGAACCACCGGATGTACCGACGACGTGCGTGCTGTTGTAATGGACGTTGTAGAAATTAAACGGCACTTTGAAGTTTTTATCCGTCGGCCCGGCAAAGAAGTTCAGGCAGCCATCTTCCGCCAGTAATTCGTCAGCCATCTCAACGACAGCAGGCACCGCCGCATAAACAAAAATGTCATCGAACCCAGCATCTCCTGTCAGCGCCCGCAGCTTCTGTACCGGATCGGCCATTCCTTTGGTATTCACATATATCAGCTCAATGCCTTTGCTGGCCGCCAGCTCCACCGGCAGCAGCTTCTGCACCTGTGCCAGGCGTTTGTCGTCGATATCGACCACCACTACCCGCGACGGTTGTATGCCGCCGTGAATAGCGTAATCGATAGCGCCTATCCCCATCGGGCCCGCACACGCCAGCAGCGCAATATTGCCACCAGGTTTCACGCCCATGCGATGCTCATAAACATATGGCGTGGTGTGATAATTGGCATGATAAGCGCCAATAATGCAGCACATCGGCTCTGCCAGAGACGCCGCAGCAAAATAAGATCCGTGATACGGTAATACGCAGCCCAGGTTAATGGCGATCTCCGGAATAATCATATAGGTAGCATTACCGCCAAAATATTCGTAGCTGTATCCCGCAGAATACCCGCTTGGTAGCCCCATCGCCGGTTGCAATACAAAACGTTGGCCTTTTTTATATTTGTCGGTAAGATTTTTCCCCACTTCAACAATAATCCCGGCACATTCATGCCCGGTAATGACCGGATGATTTTCTAAATCGTCGGGCACCCGTTTATGTTCGCTACCGAGTAACGCCGCTTTCCAGGTCGATAAACACACACTGTCAGAAATTACACTCACCAGCAGTTCATTATCGGTAATTTCGGGCAGTTCAAATTCGCGCAGACGGACATCCCGCTTGCCATAAATAGCAGCAACTTTGGTTTTCATTTTTACCTCGGCAATCAGTTTTTATGTTCAGCGGTTAATTGATTAAATAAAGTGTCGAGTTTGGGATCGCCAATATAGTTATTAATCAATATCAGCGGTTTATCCGTCACGCGTTTCACGCGCCCTTCCAGACTAGCGTGAGTAACGACGATATCCACATCCGCAGGCACGTTTTCTATCGCGTAATGTTTTACTTCTATTGCCAGCCCCACTTTTTCCAGGCGCTTACGGAAGGTGGTTGCGCCCATCGCGCTGGAGCCCATTCCCGCATCGCAAACAAAGGCGATACGCTTAACCCGGCTTAACGAGAATGCACCTTCTTGTTTCATCGCCTTAACCGCATTGGCGGACTGCGCAAACTCATCTTCGCTCTCCGTTTCCACCGTTTTTTCCATCTTCAGTATTACGGAAGTGATAGCAAAGGACACCAGGGTACCTACCGTAACACCGGCAATTGTCGCCAGGAACGAACCTTTCGGCGTCAGTGCAAGGTAAGCAAAGATAGACCCCGGACTTGGACCAGCCACCAGACCACCGTCCAGTAAGTTAAACATCCAGGTGCCAGACATACCGCCGGCAATCATGGCAATAATGGTCAGCGGCTTCATCAGCACATACGGGAAATACAGTTCGTGGATCCCACCGAGGAAGTGAATAATCATCGCCCCGGGCGCAGAACGTTTACTCATCCCTTTACCAAACAAAGTAAACGCCAGCAGCAGTCCTAAGCCAGGCCCAGGGTTGGACGCCACCATAAAGAAGATGGATTTACCGTTAACTGAAGCCTGTTGCATCCCCAACGGGTAATAGACGCCCTGATCTATCGCGTTATTGAGGAAAAGCACTTTCGCCGGTTCATTGATGACTGACAGCAAAGGCAGATAGCCCGCATGTACCAGCGCCTCAATACACTCTTTGACGAAAGTATTGGCAATTAACACCGCCGGGCCGATAACTTCAAAACCCAGCAGACAAAGGAGCATCCCGGTGATACCTAATGAGAAGTTATTGATAACCATCTCAAAACCAGCAGGTATGCGTTTTTCCAGTGCCTTATCGACATATTTTATGACCAGCCCACCTAACGGTCCCATGATCATTGAGCCAAGGAACATCGGAATCTCTGCGCCGACGATTACACCAATTGTCCCTATTCCGCCCATGACTGCGCCGCGTTTACCGCCGACTAAATGGCCACCGGTAGAACCAATCATCACCGGTAATAAATAGGTGATCATGGGGCCGACAATTTTGGCGAAATGTTCGTTAGGCAACCAACCGGTGGGAATAAATAACGCCGTTATAAAACCCCAGGCAATAAAAGCACCAATATTGGGAATGACCATTGCAGTCAAAAAGCCCCCAAAAGCCTGGACCTTTGCACGAGCAGACTTGTTTTCCATAATATTATCCTGTAGAGGAGAGAGTCATTATTCGCGGCTGATAATGTCCGCTAATTGTTTTTCTGATGTTGCAGTTAAGAGTTGTTCAAGTATTTCTTCTTCGCACAACAATTCACTTAACGCCTGAATAGCACCAATGTGCGAATCGGCATCGGCAGCAGAAAGACCGATAAGTAATTTAATCGGTTCGTCATTCCCCGGAAAATAAACGCCTTGTTTAAGTAACGTCAAAGACATCCCGGTTTTAAGCGCCCCACATTCCGGTCGCGCATGAGGCATTGCCACGCCTGGTGCGAGAATATAATAAGGGCCATTGTTAATGGTGGAATCTTTAATAGCCTGAATGTAATTCTCGCTGATATAGTTTTTATCCAGCAATGATGCCATCGAGAAATTGATAGCTTCCTGCCAATCTTTTGCTGAATGTATAACTGAGATTGATGATTCTGGAAAATAATCAATAAGCCGCATAAATTATCCTTATTTTATTTTTAGGGTACCGTCCGGCGGTAAAAATAAAATACTCGTGCGATTTAATGAAAGCAATTGGGCACGCGAGAAGAAAAAAAACATGAACCAAAATAATAAAATTTTAAATAACAACAACATGAAATTTATACTTATAAAGTCAAGTTTGTGTTTGTTATGTTTATCACAAAACCAATGTTTTATCTGCCTATGTATTTGTGATGCATATCTCTATTTATCTATTGAATGTTCGAAAACATACTTTTTTAGCCGATGTTTTTCGCTCTCCCCCTTTATAGATTCTGAATTCTCACCTGTTGGCTGTTTTCTCCTCACCTCATGTGACATATTCCCACACTTTACTCAAGGAAGATTCTCATGAAAGCGCCTGTTTCAATAACCTCATTTCGCCCACAAAAATCTATTGCTATCGCCATTGGCGTGCTTACCGTGGTTGTGCTGCCATTTCTCTCGTATTACACCGTTAATGAAGGTGAACGCGGCATTTTGCTGCGCTACGGAAAAATCGTAAAAGTTGCCGAGCCGGGTCTGGGTTTTAAGATCCCTTTTATGGAAAGCGTAGAGAAAATTTCCACGCGTAATCAGGCTGTGGTTTATCAGGGATTACAGGCCTACAGCCGCGACCAGCAACCGGCACAAATGACAGTATCAGTCAGCTTCCACATTAAACCTTCAGAAGCAGGCGCGGTTTATACCACCTACAACACCATTGAAGCATTAAAAGATCGTCTGATTGTCCGTCAGTTGCCAACTCAACTGGAGAACGTTTTCGGCCAATATACCGCCATCAGCGCGGTACAGGATCGTACAAAACTGGTTCAGGATCTGCAAAATGCAATGCGTAAAGCCGTTGTTGGCCCGGTGGTGATTGATGGTGTCCAGATTGAAAATATTGATTTTTCTGACGCTTATGAAAAATCGATTGAAGATCGAATGAAAGCAGAAGTCGCCATTGCCACACGTAAGCAAAATCTGGAAACAGAGAAAATCCAGGCGCAAATAGCGGTAACTCAGGCCCAGGCAGAAGCAGACAGTAAACTGGCGGCAGCCAAAGCAGAAGCTGAGACTATTCGCGTAAGAGGCGCGGCAGAGGCTGAAACTATTCGTTTAAAAAGTGCGGCTGAAGCAGAAGCGATCCGCCTGCGCGGTGAAGCTCTGCGGGATAATCCCGGACTTGTTGCCCTCACCACTGCTGAGCGTTGGGACGGTAAGCTACCCGATACCATGATCCCCGGCAGTACAGTTCCGTTTATCTCTACTAAGTAATAAATATCCTCCGGCATAGCCGGAGGTTTTTCAAATGCGCCTGTAAGGCTCTGTTACCAGCCGCGCCCTAACAGG
>NZ_VNXM01000027.1:0-307 GCF_009820205.1 Escherichia sp. HH26CH | reverse complement strand
CGTGCGGGGGTTTTCTCTCTCCAGCAACCAATGCCACCAGGGATTAAGCCCCCGCAACATTGCGCCTCACCGGAACCCTTCCGGCTTGCCGCTGATTCTACGACTGTTTTTCTGTTCCGGAATCCATCACTTCTTCACTCTGTGCTGCGCATTCCGCAGAATATTATCCGCTTGCAACCGTTGCATTTTTCTTACGAAAAAGGCCGCAGAGTTTTATCCCTGCGGCCTGGTCCGGGCGCAAATTGCCATTACGGCAGCCTGACGCCCGTCTGACACGTTACTTCCGCTTGTTCAGCCAGTTCACGAT
>NZ_VNXM01000026.1:0-312 GCF_009820205.1 Escherichia sp. HH26CH | reverse complement strand
GGCTACGTAGCTCAGTTGGTTAGAGCACATCACTCATAATGATGGGGTCACAGGTTCGAATCCCGTCGTAGCCACCAAATTCTGAATGTGTCGAATGCGTTCGACAAATTCACAAACCAATTTGTTGGGGTATCGCCAAGCGGTAAGGCACCGGATTCTGATTCCGGCATTCCGAGGTTCGAATCCTCGTACCCCAGCCAATTTATTCAAGACACTTACCTTGTAAGTGCACCCAGTTGGGGTATCGCCAAGCGGTAAGGCACCGGATTCTGATTCCGGCATTCCGAGGTTCGAATCCTCGTACCCCAGCCA
>NZ_VNXM01000023.1:0-312 GCF_009820205.1 Escherichia sp. HH26CH | reverse complement strand
ATCCTGTATCAGTCCTGCAAAATTTCACGAGTGCTTTATTAACTGGATGCGTGACTGCCATTCTTCAGATGATAAAGGCGTCATTGCAATTGATGGAAAAACGCTCCGGCACTCTTATGACAAGAGTCGCCGCAGGGGAGCGATTCATGTCATTAGTGCGTTCTCAACAATGCACAGTCTGGTCATCGGACAGATCAAGACGGATGAGAAATCCAATGAGATTACAGCTATCCCAGAACTTCTTAACATGCTGGATATTAAAGGAAAAATCATCACAACTGATGCGATGGGTTGCCAGAAAGATATTGCAGA
>NZ_VNXM01000032.1:0-167103 GCF_009820205.1 Escherichia sp. HH26CH | reverse complement strand
GATGGTGGTGGGGGAAGGATTCGAACCTTCGAAGTCGATGACGGCAGATTTACAGTCTGCTCCCTTTGGCCGCTCGGGAACCCCACCAGGGATAATTCAAATTTTGATGTAATGCTTGAGATGGTGGTGGGGGAAGGATTCGAACCTTCGAAGTCGATGACGGCAGATTTACAGTCTGCTCCCTTTGGCCGCTCGGGAACCCCACCACGGGGTAATGCTTTTTACTGGCCTGCTCCCTTGTGGGGAAGCGGGGCGCATCATATCAAATGACACGCCGCTGTAAAGGGTTACGTTGAGAAAAATGAACTGGTTGCGTAATTTTCATCCGTAACGGATTAATGGCAACCAGTTCTATTTTGCTGGCGATTAAAGAATAATCGTCCGGTTACCGTAAACAAATACACGCTGCGCCAGCACTTTGTAAAGCGCGCGGCTTAAGACGTTTTTCTCGACATCACGACCTGCACGCATCATATCTTCAGCCGTGTATGTATGATCGACATGAATAACGTCCTGCATGATGATTGGGCCTTCATCCAGATTGTCATTCACATAGTGAGCGGTTGCACCAATAATCTTCACGCCACGCTCATAGGCCTGGTGATAGGGACGTGCACCGATAAACGCTGGCAGGAATGAATGGTGAATATTGATAATTTTATTCGGGAAGCGTGCTACGAACTCTGGCGTTAATACGCGCATATACTTCGCCAGCACCACGTAGTCAGGCTGATAAGCGTCAATGGCATCCGCCATTTTTTGATCGTGCTCGTTGCGACTTAATCCTTCATGACTTACCAGCTCAAACGGAATATCAAAACGCTCAACCAGAGAACGTAAAGTATCGTGGTTACCAATAACTGCCGCGATTTCGACATCCAGGCCGCCGTAATTGGCTTTCATCAACAAATCGCCAAGGCAATGCGCCTCTTTAGTGACCAGAATCACTATCCGGCGACGACCGGCAGGATTCAGCTCACGTACGGAGCCTTCTGGCAATGCGCTGTCGAGATCCGCCAGCAGGGTGGAATCATTAAAAATGCCTTCCAGTTCCGTGCGCATAAAAAAGCGCCCGGTACGGTGATCAACAAATTCATTGTTCTGCACGATATTTAACTCGTGCTTGTAGCAAATATTGGTAATACGGGCGATCAGACCTTTTTGGTCCGGACAAATAGTACGCAGAACTTTACGTTGGAGTGAATGCATTGCTGGAAAAACCTTGTTGAGAGTGTTTGCTAAACCGTACCGTCAACCATTATTGGCCGCAGCACTTTTTAAATTTTTTACCTGAACCACAAGGGCAGGGATCGTTGCGGCCAAACTGCGGACGTGTACCGTCAATATAGTACCATTGACCGTTTTCTTTCAAAAATCGCGAACGTTCAATTATTGCACCTGTTTTGCCACCTTCGGTAAATCGAGCAACAAAACTGACAAATCCGATATTGTCGCCGTCCTGCCAACAATGTTCAAATACGGTCAATCCCAACCATTCAGTATGCGCAAACCCGGCAATCAATTCGGCACGTAACGCCGCCGCACCACAAGACGGATGCCAGGTCTTTATTAAATAATCTGCGTCTTGCATCACAAAAGCGCAGTAACGCGAACGCATGAGATGTTCTGGATCAGGTGCAACCTTTTCACCAGACACATAAGGGTGGCAACATAGGCTATACTCGACAGCACTACCACAGGGACAAAGCTGAGACACAAATAATCTCCCTGGAAACAATAACGGCGTATTAACCGCCTGAGTAGCACTATGTTAACCGAGCAGTAGCGATGTTGCTACGATTGCATTCCAGGGGAATCTTGCGGGAATAATGAGAAAGATAAAAATAGGGCTGGCGCTGGGATCTGGCGCGGCGAGAGGTTGGTCGCATATTGGCGTTATTAATGCGCTAAAAAAAGTGGGTATTGAAATTGATATCGTTGCAGGATGCTCAATTGGTTCGCTGGTGGGCGCGGCCTATGCATGCGATCGATTATCTGCGCTGGAAGATTGGGTAACCTCTTTCAGTTATTGGGATGTTTTACGCCTGATGGATCTCTCCTGGCAGCGCGGTGGGTTACTGCGCGGCGAGCGTGTCTTCAATCAATATCGCGAAATAATGCCGGAAACAGAGATCGAAAATTGTTCCCGTCGCTTCGCGGCTGTTGCCACCAATTTAAGTACTGGGCGCGAATTATGGTTTACTGAAGGCGATCTCCATCTTGCTATTCGTGCATCATGCAGTATTCCAGGACTAATGGCACCCGTTGCGCATAACGGCTACTGGCTGGTTGATGGGGCAGTAGTTAACCCAATTCCTATTTCGCTCACGCGTGCATTGGGTGCTGATATTGTGATAGCGGTCGACCTGCAGCACGATGCTCATTTGATGCAACAAGATCTGCTCTCCTTTAATGTCAGTGAAGAAAATAGCGAGAATGGTGATTCTCTGCCGTGGCATGCGCGTCTGAAAGAAAGGTTGGGCAGCATAACGACACGTCGGGCGGTGACAGCGCCAACGGCAACAGAGATTATGACCACTTCTATCCAGGTGCTGGAGAACCGCCTTAAAAGAAACCGCATGGCAGGTGATCCGCCCGATATTCTGATTCAACCTGTTTGCCCGCAAATATCTACGCTTGATTTCCATCGCGCGCACGCTGCCATTGCGGCTGGGCAGCTGGCAGTGGAAAAGAAAATGGACGAACTTTTGCCGTTGGTACGCACCAACATTTGACCAGAATTTTTATCTACACTTAAGTTAATTCTGACAGGCGCAGGTGGCAATAGCATGCCACTATTGAGTAAAGCCAGTCAGGGGAGAGAACATGACGCAGCCATTGGTCGGAAAACAGATTCTCATTGTTGAAGATGAGCAGGTATTTCGCTCGCTTCTGGATTCGTGGTTTTCCTCATTGGGAGCGACAACGGTACTGGCGGCTGATGGGGTGGATGCCCTTGAGTTGCTGGGAGGTTTCACTCCAGACCTGATGATATGTGATATCGCGATGCCACGAATGAACGGGCTTAAACTGCTGGAACATATACGCAACAGAGGTGACCAGACACCGGTTCTGGTGATA
The DNA here is from genome assembly GCF_009820205.1 of Escherichia sp. HH26CH. Taxonomy (NCBI): domain Bacteria; kingdom Pseudomonadati; phylum Pseudomonadota; class Gammaproteobacteria; order Enterobacterales; family Enterobacteriaceae; genus Escherichia; species Escherichia sp. HH26CH. The sequence goes on along the minus strand of NZ_VNXM01000032.1, from coordinate 164,022 downwards.
TCTGCCACTGAAAATATGGCAGATATTGCCAAAGCGTTACGTCTGGGCGTTGAAGATGTTTTGCTGAAACCAGTTAAAGATCTGAATCGCTTGCGCGAGATGGTTTTTGCCTGTCTCTATCCCAGCATGTTTAATTCCCGCGTTGAGGAAGAGGAGAGGCTTTTTCGCGACTGGGATGCAATGGTTGATAACCCTGCCGCAGCGGCGAAATTATTACAGGAATTGCAACCGCCGGTTCAGCAGGTGATTTCCCATTGCCGGGTTAATTATCGTCAATTGGTTGCCGCGGACAAACCCGGCCTGGTGCTTGATATTGCCGCACTTTCGGAAAACGATCTGGCATTTTATTGCCTTGATGTCACCAGAGCTGGACATAATGGCGTACTTGCTGCCTTGTTATTACGCGCATTGTTTAACGGATTATTACAGGAACAGCTTGCACATCAAAATCAACGGTTGCCAGAGTTGGGCGCGTTATTGAAGCAGGTAAACCATTTACTCCGTCAGGCCAATCTGCCGGGGCAGTTTCCGCTATTAGTTGGCTATTATCATCGCGAACTGAAAAATCTCATTCTGGTTTCTGCGGGTCTGAATGCGACGTTAAATACTGGCGAACACCAGGTGCAAATCAGTAATGGTGTTCCGTTAGGCACTTTAGGTAACGCTTATTTGAATCAATTGAGCCAGCGATGCGATGCCTGGCAATGCCAAATATGGGGAACCGGTGGTCGGCTTCGCTTGATGTTGTCTGCAGAATGAGCAAACGATAACGCGGGCTAAATTTGCATTACCTGCTAATGTCGGCTGGTGGTACTATCGTCGCCATTCGTATAAGTAATTGTCTTAATTATGCTAACTCGCCTCCTTTTCAGAACTTAGCCCCTTCGGGGTGCTGATATACTGGGATGCGATACAGAAATATGAACACGTTCAAAACACGAACAGTCCAGGAGAATTTAAATGGCTGCCATTAATACGAAAGTCAAAAAAGCCGTTATCCCCGTTGCGGGATTAGGAACCAGGATGTTGCCGGCGACGAAAGCCATCCCGAAAGAGATGCTGCCACTTGTCGATAAGCCATTAATTCAATACGTCGTGAATGAATGTATTGCGGCTGGCATTACTGAAATTGTGCTGGTTACTCACTCATCTAAAAACTCTATTGAAAACCACTTTGATACCAGTTTTGAACTGGAAGCAATGCTGGAAAAACGTGTAAAACGTCAACTGCTTGATGAAGTGCAGTCTATTTGTCCGCCGCACGTGACTATTATGCAAGTTCGTCAGGGGCTGGCGAAAGGCCTGGGACACGCGGTATTGTGTGCTCACCCGGTAGTGGGTGATGAACCTGTGGCTGTTATTTTGCCTGACGTTATTCTGGATGAATATGAATCCGATTTGTCACAGGATAACCTGGCAGAGATGATCCGCCGCTTTGATGAAACGGGTCATAGCCAGATCATGGTTGAACCGGTTGCTGACGTGACCGCATATGGCGTTGTTGATTGCAAAGGCGTTGAATTAGCGCCGGGTGAAAGCGTACCGATGGTTGGCGTGGTTGAAAAACCAAAAGCGGATGTTGCGCCGTCTAATCTCGCTATTGTGGGTCGTTACGTTCTTAGCGCGGATATTTGGCCGTTGCTGGCAAAAACCCCTCCGGGTGCTGGTGATGAAATTCAGCTCACCGACGCAATTGATATGCTGATCGAAAAAGAAACGGTGGAAGCCTATCATATGAAAGGGAAGAGCCATGACTGCGGTAATAAATTAGGTTACATGCAGGCCTTCGTTGAATACGGTATTCGTCATAACACCCTTGGCACGGAATTTAAAGCCTGGCTTGAAGAAGAGATGGGCATTAAGAAGTAACTTCCGTATCGGTGTTATCCACGAAACGGCGTTGAGCAATCGACGCCGTTTTTTTATAGCTTATTCTTATTAAATTGTCTTAAACCGGACAATAAAAAATCCCGCCAATGGCGGGATTTTAAGCAAGTGTCATCTACAAAAGATTATTGCTTGATCAGGAAATCGTCGAGGGATTTACCTTGCTCATCCATTGCTTTTTTGATTACAGCTGGAGTACGACCCTGGCCAGTCCAGGTTTTAGTTTCGCCGTTTTCGTCAACGTAGCTGTATTTTGCCGGACGCTGAGCGCGTTTAGCTTTGGTGCCAGATTTAACGGCAGCAAGGCTATTCAGCAGTTCGTTCGGGTCAATACCGTCAGCGATCAGCATTTCGCGATATTGTTGCAGTTTACGAGTGCGCTCTTCAACTTCAGCAGCAGCCGCGCTTTCTTCTTCGCGACGTTCGTTAACAACAACTTCTAATTTTTCCAGCATTTCTTCCAGCGTTTCAAGTGTACATTCTCTTGCCTGCGCACGAAGAGTACGGATGTTGTTCAGAATTTTAAGTGCTTCGCTCATTGTAGTAATCTCAAACTTATATTGGGGTGGTTTGTTGAGGTAATAATAGAGCCTTAAATTCAGTTGTGCAATAGCCAGGAATGTAAGGAATTCAAAATTGTTCTTTATTTTGTGCCGCCAATAAATATCTTTTCATAAAATTAGCCAGAAAAGACGCGGCATATAGCCCTATTTGCGCCGATGATTTCGCAGCACGTGAGGTTAAAACTTCCTGATTCATGTCACATTTTATGGGGAGATTATCGTAGGCTGACGACCTTTCAGTCTTCTGTATTAGTCGTGTTTACGAGAATTCCCTATTAAGCGAATGATGAAAAGTAGAACAGTCGCAATAAGAGCAGGGACTTAGTATTGCACTATCTCCAGGAGGTCAACAGAGGGCTATTACTTGCGCAACAGGTTAAAGATTGTGAATAGTTACCAGCAGTCATTTACCCGCTTATAACAAGCGAGGCAGTTGTAATGATAGCTCAGAAGGATTATGCAAGGCTTCGTAAGGGAGAACGCATATACCACTTCTATGCATACTGTTGAGCTGAAAAACTGACGAATTATGATAAACTCCAGCCAACTTTATTTCATATCATTGAGGGCCTGTGGCTGATGGCACAGCTATATTTCTACTATTCCGCAATGAATGCGGGTAAGTCTACAGCATTGTTGCAATCTTCATACAATTACCAGGAACGCGGCATGCGCACTGTCGTATATACGGCAGAAATTGATGATCGCTTTGGTGCCGGGAAAGTCAGCTCGCGTATAGGTTTGTCATCGCCTGCAAAATTATTTAACCAAAATTCATCATTATTTGATGAGATTCGTGCGGAACATGAACAGCAGGCAATTCATTGCGTACTGGTTGATGAATGCCAGTTTTTAACCAGACAACAAGTATATGAATTATCGGAGGTTGTAGATCAACTCGATATACCCGTACTTTGTTATGGTTTACGTACCGATTTTCGAGGTGAATTATTTATTGGCAGCCAATACTTACTGGCATGGTCCGACAAACTGGTTGAATTAAAAACCATCTGTTTTTGTGGCCGTAAAGCAAGCATGGTGCTGCGTCTTGATCAAGCAGGCAGACCTTATAACGAAGGTGAGCAGGTGGTTATTGGTGGTAATGAACGCTACGTTTCTGTATGCCGCAAACACTATAAAGAGGCGTTAGAAGTCGGCTCATTAACGGCTATTCAGGAAAGGCATCGCCACGATTAATAAGAATTTCTTTACTGACAGGGTGAGCAGGGCGCTTTTATCCTGTCAGTTCATTTTACGCACTTCATCCGGTGTATATACCCTTCTCGACAGTTCTTTAACGCCACTATACCCCTCACAGATCGCTTTTACAGTGACGTTGACTTGTGACCTGTAAAGTACAATATCGCTGTGTGTAGGCGTTATACATCGCCGTAAATATGATGAAGGCAAATGCTGTCGGTTTATGGGAAAATTGCTTTGGGTAAAACAAAAAAACGGCCCCAGAAGGGACCGTTTATGTTGCCAGACAGCGCTACTTATTAAGCGGATTTCTTCGCTTTTTTCTCAGCTTTAGCCGGAGCGGCTTCTTTTTTCGCTGCAGTTTCACCTTCTACATAATCACGACCGTAGTAGGTATCCAGCAGAATCTGTTTCAGCTCGGAGATCAGTGGGTAACGCGGGTTAGCGCCGGTGCACTGGTCATCGAATGCATCTTCAGACAGTTTATCCACATTCGCCAGGAAGTCTGCTTCCTGAACGCCAGCTTCACGGATAGATTTCGGAATACCCAGTTCAGCTTTCAGCGTTTCCAGCCATGCCAGCAGTTTCTCGATCTTAGCAGCAGTACGGTCGCCCGGTGCGCTCAGACCCAGGTGGTCAGCAATTTCAGCATAACGACGGCGAGCCTGCGGACGGTCATACTGGCTGAATGCAGTCTGCTTGGTCGGGTTGTCATTCGCGTTGTAGCGAATAACGTTACAAATCAGCAGGGCGTTTGCCAGACCGTGCGGAATATGGAACTGGGAACCCAGTTTGTGCGCCATTGAGTGACATACACCCAGGAAGGCGTTCGCAAACGCGATACCCGCGATAGTTGCTGCACTGTGAACACGTTCACGCGCTACCGGATTTTTAGATCCTTCGTGGTAGGACGCTGGCAGATATTCTTTCAGCAGTTTCAGTGCCTGCAGTGCCTGACCATCAGAGAACTCAGATGCCAGTACAGAAACATAAGCTTCCATGGCGTGAGTTACTGCGTCCAGACCACCGAAAGCACACAGGGACTTCGGCATGTCCATAACCAGGTTGGCATCGACAATCGCCATATCCGGGGTCAGCGCATAGTCTGCCAGCGGATATTTCTGACCAGTAGCGTCGTCAGTTACAACCGCAAACGGAGTGACTTCAGAACCTGTACCAGAAGTGGTGGTGACAGCGATCATTTTCGCTTTCACGCCCATTTTCGGGAACTTGTAGATACGTTTACGGATATCCATAAAGCGCAGCGCCAGTTCTTCGAAGTGAGTTTCTGGATGCTCGTACATGACCCACATGATCTTCGCGGCATCCATCGGGGAACCACCACCCAGCGCGATAATCACGTCTGGTTTGAAGGAGTTTGCCAGTTCTGCACCTTTACGAACGATGCTCAGGGTCGGGTCAGCTTCTACTTCGAAGAAGACTTCAGTTTCAACGCCTGCTGCTTTCAGTACGGAAGTGATCTGATCAGCATAACCATTGTTGAACAGGAAGCGGTCAGTCACGATGAGCGCACGTTTGTGGCCATCAGTAATCACTTCATCCAGCGCGATTGGCAGAGAGCCACGGCGGAAGTAGATAGATTTCGGAAGTTTGTGCCACAACATGTTTTCAGCTCGCTTAGCAACGGTTTTCTTGTTGATCAGGTGTTTCGGACCAACGTTTTCAGAGATGGAGTTACCACCCCAGGAACCACAACCCAGAGTCAGGGAAGGTGCGAGTTTGAAGTTATACAGGTCACCGATACCACCCTGAGACGCCGGGGTGTTGATCAGAATACGGGCCGTTTTCATTTTCTGACCGAAGTAGGCAACGCGAGCCGGTTGGTTATCCTGGTCAGTGTACAGGCAAGAGGTATGACCGATGCCGCCCATAGCAACCAGTTTCTCTGCTTTTTCTACCGCGTCTTCGAAATCTTTAGCACGGTACATTGCCAGAGTCGGGGACAGTTTTTCATGTGCGAACGGTTCGCTTTCATCAACAACGGTCACTTCACCGATCAGAATCTTGGTATTTTCTGGTACAGAAAAGCCTGCCAGTTCAGCAATTTTATAGGCTGGCTGACCAACGATAGCTGCGTTCAGTGCGCCGTTTTTCAGGATAACGTCCTGAACTGCTTTCAGCTCTTTGCCCTGCAGTATGTAACCGCCGTGGGTAGCGAAACGCTCACGTACCGCGTCATAAACAGAGTCAACTACAACAACAGATTGTTCAGAAGCACAGATTACGCCGTTGTCGAAGGTTTTAGACATCAGTACAGATGCAACTGCACGTTTGATATCAGCAGTTTCATCGATAACGACTGGAGTGTTACCCGCGCCTACGCCGATAGCTGGTTTACCGGAGCTGTATGCGGCTTTAACCATACCCGGACCACCGGTCGCGAGGATCAGGTTGATGTCTGGGTGGTGCATCAGCGCGTTAGACAGTTCAACAGAAGGTTGATCGATCCAGCCAATCAGGTCTTTCGGCGCACCAGCAGCGATAGCAGCCTGCAGAACAATATCTGCAGCTTTGTTGGTTGCATCTTTAGCACGCGGGTGCGGGGAGAAGATAATGGCGTTACGGGTCTTCAAGCTGATCAGCGATTTGAAGATAGCCGTTGAAGTCGGGTTAGTAGTCGGAACGATACCGCAAATAATACCGATTGGTTCAGCGATAGTGATGGTACCAAAAGTGTCGTCTTCAGACAGAACACCACAGGTTTTTTCATCTTTATAGGCGTTGTAGATATATTCAGAAGCAAAGTGGTTTTTGATTACTTTATCTTCGACGATACCCATGCCGGATTCGGCAACGGCCATTTTCGCGAGTGGGATTCGAGCATCTGCAGCTGCCAGGGCGGCGGCGCGGAAGATTTTGTCTACTTGCTCTTGAGTGAAACTGGCATATTCACGCTGGGCTTTTTTTACACGCTCTACGAGTGCGTTAAGTTCAGCGACATTAGTAACAGCCATAATGCTCTCCTGATAATGTTAAACTTTTTTAGTAAATCATCTGCTCGAATACGAGAGTATAGTCAGTGCGGTGATGATTTGCTTAACCGATGAAAATCAAAAGCTTACTCGCGCTCACACTCACTGTGATTTACTAAAAGAGTTTAAACATTAGAGCTATTTATCTCTAATGCGTCACTTCCAGGTGGCGTAAGCAAGATTACTCACTTCTGGGTACTGATTACGTGATCCAAATCAAATTTTTGCGAAGCTGACACCTTTCAGCATCGCTTTTCGCCATTATAGCTAACAGTTAATAAATTGTAGTATGGTTTGTTGGTTACATTAGCATGTTTTGTACAACTAGATAACAATAACGAATGATAGCAATTTTAAGTAGTTAGGAGGTGAAAAATGCGGTTAAAAGGCGTATTGTCAGCGCGTCTTTTTAACCTTTTTATGGCTAACATTATCCGGCTTTTGCTTCGGAGCTAACCGTGATTCAGACCCTTTTTGATTTTCCCGTTTACTTCAAATTTTTCATCGGGTTATTTGCGCTGGTCAACCCGGTTGGGATTATTCCCGTCTTTATCAGCATGACCAGTTATCAGACAGCGGCAGCGCGAAACAAAACGAACCTTACAGCCAACTTGTCTGTGGCCATTATCTTGTGGATCTCGCTTTTTCTCGGCGACACGATTCTACAGCTTTTTGGTATATCAATTGATTCGTTCCGTATCGCCGGTGGCATCCTGGTGGTGACGATTGCGATGTCGATGATCAGCGGCAAGCTCGGCGAGGATAAACAGAACAAGCAAGAAAAATCAGAAACCGCGGTACGTGAAAGCATTGGTGTAGTGCCATTGGCGTTGCCGTTGATGGCGGGGCCAGGGGCGATTAGTTCCACCATCGTCTGGGGTACGCGTTATCACAGTATTAGCTATCTATTTGGTTTCTTTGTGGCTATTGCATTGTTTGCTTTATGCTGCTGGGGATTGTTCCGCATGGCACCGTGGCTGGTACGGGTTTTACGCCAGACCGGCATCAACGTGATTACGCGTATTATGGGGCTATTGCTGATGGCGTTGGGGATTGAATTTATCGTTACTGGTATTAAGGGGATTTTCCCCGGCCTGCTTAATTAATTCCTTTCAAATGAAACGGAGCTGACATGCTCCGTTTTTTCGTCATTATTTTTACTTTGTTCCCGCGCAGTTATCAAAAGCAAAAGGAATAGGTAAGAATATTCCTCTGAAATTACAGTTATTTATAAGGATTTCCTTAACTGCTTCGCCTCACCATCATGTTATTTTCGCCACATCATAATCCTGGGCTTGCTGAAGAATAATTGAAATGATATTAGTAATTCCACTGCCTTTGGTAGAGGAAAGTGCTAAATAATAATCATTTGTTAAATTATTGTGTATTTCACGACTTAATCTATAGCCAGAAAAGATAGACATGCTTAACAGTTCTCTATTTGATTGAATTGAAAGATGTTTGTTAAATCATGGACGCGCGCTGTAGATTCTGACATTGTCAATAAAAGAGAATTGCTTAACAATTTTGCAAAATGTATTGGCGAGTAAGAAGCGCATTTGGTACTTTCCGACCAACCGCCAGGCGATTTTTATTGGTAATGAGAATAATTAACAATTAAAGAGCGTCGCAAAAGAATAATGTGTCTCGACAGGGGAGACACAGTACGAATCGACATAAGGTGATCGTCTGAATCACCAGAATAAATAAAGTCGGTGATAGCAATCCGTAACGATAAAGTAACCTGACAGCAGAAAGTCTCCGAGCCTGTGCAGGGTCCCAATCCGGGATTACACATGCTGGTTAATACCAGTAATTATAATGAGGGAGTCCAAAAAACAATGACCAACATCACCAAGAGAAGTTTAGTAGCAGCTGGCGTTCTGGCTGCGCTTATGGCAGGGAATGTCGCGCTGGCAGCTGATGTACCCGCAGGCGTCACACTGGCGGAAAAACAAACGCTGGTACGTAACAATGGTTCAGAAGTTCAGTCATTAGATCCGCATAAAATTGAAGGTGTTCCGGAGTCTAATATCAGCCGAGACCTGTTTGAAGGCTTACTGGTCAGCGATCTTGACGGTCATCCGGCACCTGGCGTCGCTGAATCCTGGGATAATAAAGACGCGAAAGTCTGGACCTTCCATTTGCGTAAAGATGCGAAATGGTCTGATGGCACACCAGTCACAGCACAAGACTTTGTGTATAGCTGGCAACGTTCTGTTGATCCAAACACCGCTTCTCCGTATGCCAGTTATCTGCAATATGGGCATATCGCCGGTATTGATGAAATTCTTGAAGGGAAAAAACCGATTACCGATCTCGGCGTGAAAGCTATTGATGATCACACATTAGAAGTCACCTTAAGTGAACCTGTTCCGTACTTCTATAAATTACTTGTTCACCCATCAACTTCACCGGTGCCAAAAGCCGCTATCGAGAAATTCGGCGAAAAATGGACCCAGCCTGGTAATATCATCACCAACGGTGCCTATACCTTAAAAGATTGGGTCGTAAACGAACGAATCGTTCTTGAACGCAGCCCAACCTACTGGAACAACGCGAAAACCGTTATTAACCAGGTAACCTATTTGCCTATTGCTTCTGAAGTTACCGATGTCAACCGCTACCGTAGTGGTGAAATCGACATGACTTATAACAACATGCCGATCGAATTGTTCCAGAAGCTGAAAAAAGAGATCCCGGACGAAGTTCACGTTGATCCATACCTGTGCACTTATTATTACGAAATTAACAACCAGAAACCGCCATTCAACGATGTACGTGTGCGTACCGCACTGAAACTGGGTATGGACCGCGATATCATTGTTAATAAAGTGAAAGCGCAGGGCGACATGCCCGCCTATGGTTACACTCCACCGTATACTGATGGCGCAAAATTGACTCAGCCGGAATGGTTTGGCTGGAGCCAGGAAAAACGTAACGAAGAAGCAAAAAAACTGCTGGCTGAAGCGGGTTATACCGCAGACAAACCGTTGACCATCAACCTGTTGTATAACACCTCCGATCTGCATAAAAAGCTGGCGATTGCTGCCTCTTCATTGTGGAAGAAAAACATTGGTGTAAACGTCAAACTGGTTAACCAGGAGTGGAAAACGTTCCTCGACACCCGTCACCAGGGCACTTTTGATGTGGCCCGTGCAGGCTGGTGTGCAGACTACAACGAACCAACTTCCTTCCTGAACACCATGCTGTCGAACAGCTCGATGAATACCGCGCATTATAAGAGCCCGGCCTTTGACAGCATTATGGCGGAAACGCTGAAAGCGACTGACGAGGCGCAGCGCACAGCTCTGTACACTAAAGCAGAACAACAGCTGGATAAGGATTCGGCCATTGTTCCTGTTTATTACTACGTGAATGCGCGTCTGGTGAAACCGTGGGTTGGTGGCTATACCGGCAAAGATCCGCTGGATAATACCTACACGCGGAATATGTACATTGTGAAGCACTAATGGCAATACGTGGGGCAGGAGTGTCCTGCTCCACGGTGTCTGATTTTTATCGCATTACAGAAGGCACAGGCCAGAAGGTAGGGCAATGTTAAAATTTATTCTACGTCGCTGTCTGGAAGCGATTCCGACGCTATTTATTCTTATTACTATTTCGTTCTTCATGATGCGCCTCGCGCCAGGAAGCCCTTTTACCGGCGAACGTACTTTACCGCCAGAAGTGATGGCCAATATCGAAGCGAAATATCATCTTAATGATCCGATCATGACACAGTATTTCAGCTACCTGAAACAACTGGCGCATGGCGATTTCGGTCCGTCTTTTAAATATAAAGATTATTCGGTCAATGACCTGGTAGCCTCCAGCTTTCCGGTTTCAGCAAAACTGGGAGCCGCTGCATTTTTCCTTGCGGTAGTACTGGGTGTTAGTGCTGGCGTTATTGCTGCATTAAAACAAAACACCAAATGGGACTATACAGTGATGGGGCTGGCAATGACCGGGGTTGTTATCCCCAGTTTTGTGGTTGCGCCATTATTAGTCATGATATTTGCGATCATTTTGCATTGGCTGCCGGGCGGTGGCTGGAATGGTGGTGCGCTTAAATTCATGATACTGCCAATGGTGGCGTTGTCACTCGCCTATATCGCCAGTATCGCGCGTATTACCCGTGGCTCTATGATTGAGGTTTTACACTCCAATTTTATTCGTACCGCCAGGGCGAAAGGGTTACCTATGCGGCGGATCATTTTACGCCACGCACTAAAACCTGCTCTGTTACCCGTGCTCTCCTATATGGGCCCTGCATTTGTCGGCATTATTACCGGTTCTATGGTCATCGAAACCATTTATGGTTTACCGGGGATTGGGCAATTGTTCGTTAATGGCGCATTGAATCGTGACTATTCCTTAGTGTTAAGTCTGACCATTCTGGTTGGCGCGTTAACCATTTTGTTTAATGCCATTGTCGATGTGCTATATGCGGTTATCGACCCGAAAATCCGTTACTGATACTGGAGCTCGCGATGATGTTAAGTAAGAAAAACAGCGAGACGCTGGAAAATTTCAGTGAAAAGCTGGAGGTCGAAGGGCGCAGCTTGTGGCAGGACGCACGTCGACGTTTTATGCATAACCGTGCGGCGGTTGCCAGTCTGATAGTGCTGGTGCTAATCGCGTTATTTGTAATCCTGGCACCGATGCTTTCGCAGTTTGCCTATGACGATACTGACTGGGCGATGATGTCCAGCGCCCCAGATATGGAGTCCGGTCACTACTTTGGTACTGACTCATCCGGTCGCGACCTGCTTGTGCGTGTTGCGATTGGCGGGCGTATCTCACTCATGGTCGGTGTTGCTGCGGCACTGGTGGCAGTGGTCGTGGGGACACTTTATGGTTCGCTTTCCGGTTATCTGGGCGGTAAAGTGGATTCGGTAATGATGCGTCTGCTGGAAATCCTCAACTCCTTCCCATTCATGTTCTTCGTCATTTTGCTGGTGACCTTTTTCGGTCAAAACATCCTGCTGATTTTCGTGGCGATTGGCATGGTTTCCTGGCTGGATATGGCTCGTATTGTGCGTGGGCAAACCCTGAGTCTGAAGCGTAAAGAGTTTATTGAGGCGGCACAAGTTGGCGGTGTATCGACGCCGGGCATTGTTATTCGCCACATTGTACCGAACGTACTCGGTGTGGTGGTGGTCTACGCATCGCTACTGGTGCCCAGCATGATCCTCTTTGAATCTTTCCTTAGCTTCCTGGGGTTGGGGACGCAAGAGCCGTTAAGCAGCTGGGGCGCATTGCTGAGTGATGGCGCGAACTCGATGGAAGTCTCTCCATGGTTACTGTTGTTCCCAGCGGGATTCCTCGTGGTGACGCTATTTTGTTTCAACTTTATCGGCGATGGCTTGCGTGATGCCCTCGACCCGAAAGATCGTTAAGGAGTGCAGCCATGAGCGTAATTGAAACTGCAACTGTGCCGCTCGCACAACAACAGGCTGACGCACTGCTGAACGTGAAAGATTTGCGTGTCACCTTTAGTACCCCGGATGGCGACGTCACGGCGGTCAATGATTTGAATTTTTCTCTACGTGCCGGGGAAACGCTGGGCATTGTCGGTGAGTCTGGTTCGGGTAAATCGCAAACTGCATTTGCGTTGATGGGCCTGCTGGCTGCCAATGGGCGTATTGGCGGATCGGCAACCTTCAATGGGCGTGAAATCCTCAATTTGCCAGAGCGTGAACTCAATAAACTGCGTGCTGAACAAATCTCAATGATTTTTCAGGATCCGATGACTTCGTTGAATCCCTATATGCGCGTCGGTGAGCAGTTGATGGAAGTGCTGATGCTGCATAAAGGCATGGGCAAGGCCGAAGCGTTTGAAGAGTCGGTGCGGATGCTCGATGCGGTAAAAATGCCGGAAGCACGTAAACGCATGAAAATGTACCCGCATGAATTTTCTGGTGGCATGCGTCAGCGAGTCATGATTGCGATGGCATTGCTATGTCGACCTAAGCTACTGATTGCTGATGAACCCACTACTGCGCTGGACGTCACCGTACAGGCGCAGATCATGACGCTATTGAATGAACTGAAGCGGGAATTTAATACCGCCATCATTATGATCACCCACGATCTTGGCGTGGTGGCAGGGATCTGCGACAAAGTGCTGGTAATGTACGCCGGGCGCACGATGGAATATGGCAACGCGCGCGATGTCTTTTATCAACCCGTTCATCCTTATTCTATCGGTTTACTCAACGCGGTGCCGCGTCTCGATGCGGAAGGTGAAACAATGTTGACCATCCCGGGTAATCCGCCAAACCTGTTGCGATTACCGAAAGGTTGCCCGTTCCAGCCACGTTGTCCGCATGCGATGGAAATTTGTAGTAGCGCACCGCCGCTGGAAGAGTTTACGCCTGGCCGTCTGCGTGCTTGCTTTAAACCGGTGGAGGAACTGTTATGAATGCTGTAACCGAAGGAAGAAAAGTCCTCCTCGAAATCGCCGATCTGAAAGTGCACTTTGAAATCAAAGATGGCAAACAGTGGTTCTGGCAACCGCCGAAAACGCTCAAAGCCGTAGATGGTGTAACTCTTCGCCTGTATGAAGGGGAAACATTAGGTGTGGTAGGGGAGTCGGGATGCGGTAAGTCCACCTTTGCTCGCGCCATCATTGGCCTGGTTAAAGCGACCGACGGTCATGTTGCCTGGTTAGGTAAAGAGTTGCTGGGCATGAAGCCCGATGAATGGCGTGCCGTTCGCAGTGATATTCAGATGATTTTCCAGGATCCATTGGCATCGCTTAACCCGCGTATGACCATCGGCGAGATCATCGCTGAACCACTGCGTACTTATCATCCGAAAATGTCACGCCAGGAAGTTCGCGAGCGCGTGAAGGCGATGATGCTGAAAGTCGGGTTATTGCCTAACCTGATTAACCGCTATCCGCATGAGTTCTCTGGTGGGCAGTGCCAGCGTATCGGGATTGCTCGTGCTCTTATTCTTGAACCGAAGCTGATTATCTGTGATGAGCCGGTGTCGGCGCTGGACGTGTCAATTCAGGCGCAGGTGGTCAACCTGCTCCAGCAGCTGCAACGCGAGATGGGATTGTCATTAATTTTTATCGCTCACGACCTGGCCGTGGTAAAACACATTTCCGATCGTGTGCTGGTGATGTATCTCGGCCATGCGGTAGAACTGGGGACCTATGATGAGGTCTACCACAATCCGCTACATCCTTACACCAGGGCATTGATGTCGGCAGTCCCCATACCTGATCCGGATCTGGAGAAGAACAAAACTATCCAGTTACTGGAAGGGGAATTACCGTCGCCGATCAACCCACCTTCCGGTTGTGTTTTCCGTACCCGTTGCCCGATTGCCGGTCCAGAGTGTGCCAAAACACGTCCTGTGCTGGAGGGGAGTTTCAGACACGCCGTGTCTTGCCTGAAAGTCGATCCGCTTTAAACAAAATAAGGGCTGACAGTTGTCAGCCCTTTTTCACGCCGAAAGCGATTATTTATTCCCGCCAGATGATATGGCACAGTTTGTGATCTTTTTCGCGGCATAACAGAATGCGGGCGAAAACATCGTTGATTTCACCATCTTCACTGTCTGCCAGACCAATCACCACTTCGGCAAAAAAGTCTGGGTTCAAATCGAAATCAACATGTTCCTGCCAGTCTTCTGCCGGATCGAATAACTCCGCGCCGCCGCGCTCTTCAAACTGAAGATTGAACAGCAGAACATCAGCTGGATCGAGATTGTCGGCAGCCAGTTCGAGAAAAATATCGTAGGCCTGCTCAAGCGTTTCATCTTCAGTCAGGCGATTGTTTAGATCCATATCCATAGTCACTACCTATTTAACCTCTGTTGGCGACGTTTTACAGCAACGGGCTGAAGAAGTAAAACAGTCGCTCGGCGACACGTTGCCATAATGGGCGTTTTAACCATAAACGGGCATCGAGCAGACGAGAACGCGAAATATAATCGTCCTGAACGGCGGCGAGGTCAGCACCAAACCCTTTATCGTCGATTGCCAGGGTAATCTCGAAATTCAGCCACAGACTACGCATATCAAGGTTAACGGTACCAACCAGACTTAATTCGCCATCGACCAGCACGCTCTTGGTATGCAATAACCCGCCTTCAAACTGATAAATTTTAACCCCAGCAGCCAGCAGTTCCGTAAAGAACGCGCGACTGGCCCAGCCAACCAGCATTGAATCATTTTTTCGCGGAAGGATAATACTGACATCCACCCCGCGCTGCGCCGCCGTGCAAATCGCATGAAGTAAATCATCGCTGGGCACAAAGTAGGGCGTCGTCATGATCAAATATTCACGTGCCGAATAAGCCGCAGTCAGTAATGCCTGGTGAATGAGATCTTCCGGAAAGCCGGGGCCAGAAGCAATTGTGTGAATGGTGTGACCGCTGGCCTGCTCAAACGGCATAATATTGACATCTGGTGGTGGCGGCAGAATACGTTTCCCGGTTTCAATCTCCCAGTCGCAGGAATATATAATCCCCATCGCGGTGGCGATCGGACCTTCCATACGCGCCATCAGATCAATCCATTGCCCTACACCCGCATCCTGTTTGAAGTAGCGAGGGTCGACCATATTCATGCTGCCGGTGTACGCGATGTAATTATCGATCATGATCATCTTGCGATGTTGGCGCAGATCCATACGGCGTAAAAACACACGCATCAGATTGACCTTTAATGCTTCGACCACTTCAATGCCGGCATTACGCATTAGCTCTGGCCACGGGCTGCGGAAAAAAGCCACACTTCCGGCGGAGTCGAGCATTAGTCGGCAATGAATACCACGACGTGCAGCGGCCATTAATGATTCTGCCACCTGGTCCGCCATGCCGCCGGGTTGCCAGATATAAAACACCATCTCAATATTATGGCGAGCGAGTTGGATATCGCGGATTAACGCCTGCATCACATCATCTGACTCGGTCATCAGTTGTAGCTGATTCCCTTTAACCCCAGCGATACCCTGACGACGTTCACAGAGCTTGAATAATGGCGCTGCGACACTGCTGTTTTCTTCGGCGAAGATATGCTTACAGGCTTTAAGGTCGTTAAGCCATTTTGCGGTGGAAGGCCACATCGCTCTGGCGCGCTCAGCGCGGCGTTTGCCTAAATGGAGCTCGCCAACGGCAAGATAGGCAATAATTCCGACTAAGGGCAGAATGTAAATGATCAACAGCCAGGCCATCGCGGAGGGAACTGCGCGTCGTTTCATTAGAATGCGTAAAGTTACGCCTGCAATGAGCAACCAGTATCCCAGAATGGCCAACCAACTCACCAACGTATAAACGGTTGTCATAGATTAGAAATCCTTTTGAAAGCGCATTGTTATGAGTTTACGCATATGGATTCATCTGGCAAATAAAAACGCGGGAAAAGCACTGGTCAGCGTCGGGGTCGGGGGTATAATGACCATTCTGTTATTGCATAGAGTAGTTAACATGAAGCGGAGTAGAACGGAAGTGGGGCGCTGGCGCATGCAGCGTCAGGCTAGCCGACGTAAATCGCGTTGGCTTGAGGGGCAGTCGCGCCGAAATATGCGTATCCACAGCATCAGGAAGTGCATTCTAAACAAACAGCGTAACTCGTTATTGTTTGCGATCTACAATATCTAAATGTACTGGGCACCATTGCGGTGCCCAATAAGTTTACTCTTCCGTCTTTAAACTCTATTTTTGCGCCGATTCTTTATTGTCAGCTTTCGTTTCTTGTTCATCGTTATCGCTGAAAATACCATGACCGGAGTTCAACAACATTGAAACGAGCATATCATTATTAATCTCTTCACCATTTAAAACTCGTGCCAGAATTTCGCTGCCAAACAGTTGCGGCGAGAGAATGATATCCGGATGTACCATCTTAATCTTATTCAGGTTTTTGCTATCACTGACGGCGAGAACTGTTTTGACATCACTGCTCATATCTTTTGCCGATAGTACAACAAACGCGTTATCAGCATCGTTATCACTCAGCGCCAGAATGGCCCGGCATCGATCGATTCCTGCTTTCTTTAATACTGAACTGTCATTACTGTCACCGGGGATAACATCAGCGTTATCACCTAAGCGTTGCTCAAGTTGCTTGATATCATCTTCAGGCAAGTTGCTGATAACCGTTACATTTTGTCCGCGTTGATTCAATTGCAGAATCGTATTGATGGCGAGAATCGAATGCCCGCAAACAATAAAATGATCTTTACGATGCATTGTATGATTTTTTCCTTTTACAAGTTTGTTGAATCCCCCGCGGATAAGCGGACCAAAAATTGAAGTCATGGAGGTGGCAAAAACGGTAATGCCGGAAATAATGACCGAAATAGTGAACAATCGTGCTGATTCAGAAACAGGGACAATATCGCCATAGCCGACGGTTGACATGGTTTCTATCGAAAAATAGAACGCGGTCATCAAACTTTCTATTCGCGGATTAAAACCTTCGCTTAAATAAAGCGCACCGTAGGTGGAGTAAAACAGTAACGTCGTGAAACTAATAAATGCGAAAATTGTCCCGGCTGCGGCGCTACTGTGGGAGAAATCTTTGCGCAGTATCAGCAAAAACACCAGCGTAAAAATGCAAAATCCAATACTAAATTTCAGCCAGGGATAAAAATGCAGGGTGTAAATTAGCGCTATCAACAACAAAATGATACTGATTGCCCATGCGAGCTTTGCCCGGAACAGTAAGCCAATGGAGTTCAGGACAAGAAAGACGCCGAGCATAAAGAGTGGGGCATTTGCCAGCAAGGAGAGATCTAACTCTGAAAAGGCTTTGATATGGAAAATATCAAGCAAATTGACCGACATACCATAGATTGTTTTAAAAATAAGCAATCCATTTAAAAAGACGGCCAGCGCGAGAATGTCGTGCCGTAGGGTCACCCATAAATTTGTTGCTGTTTGTTTGAATGTAGTCCAGTGACTCACTGATACCTCTGTAACCACAATTTTGTTTAATTATCTCAACGTGCACATTTTCTGAACATACATGCAGCACGTGAATGTGTTAAACAATAGTAGATGACTTTATCTGAAGTAATCAAAGGTTTTGAGTGAGCAACTCTGCGTCAGGAAAGGGCATTTTTCCTGAATATGCTCACATCATATAAAGAAATACAGATAAAGTTATTATCTGCTTGTGGGGGTGAATGCACTGACAGACCTATAAGGAAAGGCCAAACTAGAACACGGTTGCTAAAACCGTGCCCTTAAATATTGAATCTCTATTCAGAACACTTTCTTAAATGGTTTCACTGAAACGTGTTCATAGACTCCTGCCGCTACGTACGGGTCAGCATCGGCCCAGGCCTGAGCTGCTTCCAGCGATTCAAATTCAGCAATAACGGTTGAGCCAGTAAATCCCGCAGCCCCTGGATCGTTACTGTCTACTGCTGGCATTGGACCGGCGGTCAACAATCGACCTTCATCATGCAGTAACTGTAAACGTGCTAAATGTGCCGGACGAACGGAAAGGCGTTTTTCGAGGCTATCAGCTTTGTCTTGAGCGTAAATAACATACAACACGGGCACAACTCCTTGTTCGGGAAAGTTGTAAAGTACGTTATTTGAAAGGGCGAAGATCTGCAACGGAAAGATGATGTCTTTGTTAAGACCATGCATAAAGTAAGGTCAATTACGCCAAAAATGACATTTTCACTGATCCTGATCGTCTTGCCTTATTGAATATGATTGCTATTTGCATTTAAAATCGAGGCCTGGTTTTTCTACTGAAATGATTATGACTTCAATGACCCTTGATTTACCTCGCCGCTTCCCCTGGCCGACGTTACTTTCGGTCTGCATTCATGGTGCTGTTGTGGCGGGTCTGCTCTATACCTCGGTACATCAGGTTATTGAACTACCTGCGCCTGCGCAGCCAATTTCTGTCACGATGGTTGCGCCTGCGGATCTCGAACCGCCACAAGCCGTTCAGCAGCCACCGGAGCCGGTGGTAGAGCCAGAACCGGAACCTGAGCCGATCCCTGAACCGCCAAAAGAAGCACCGGTGGTCATTGAAAAGCCTAAGCCGAAACCTAAGCCAAAACCGAAGCCGGTGAAAAAGGTACAGGAGCAGCCAAAACGCGATGTCAAACCCGTAGAGTCGCGTCCGGCATCACCGTTTGAAAATACGGCACCCGCGCGCCCGACATCAAGTACGGCGACGGCTGCAACCAGCAAGCCGGTTACAAGTGTGGCTTCAGGACCACGCGCATTAAGTCGCAATCAGCCGCAGTATCCGGCACGAGCACAGGCATTGCGCATTGAAGGGCAGGTTAAAGTTAAATTTGATGTCACGCCGGATGGTCGCGTGGATAACGTGCAAATCCTCTCAGCCAAGCCTGCGAACATGTTTGAGCGCGAGGTGAAAAATGCGATGCGCAGATGGCGTTATGAGCCGGGTAAGCCAGGCAGTGGGATTGTGGTGAATATCCTGTTTAAAATTAACGGCACCACCGAAATTCAGTAAGCAGAAAGTCAAAAGCCTCCGACCGGAGGCTTTTGACTATTACTCAACAGGTAAGGCGCGAGGTTTTCCTTCAGGATCAACCGCGACATACTTAAATAATGCTTCTGTCGCTTTATAGCGTTGCCCGATGGGTTCAGACGCGACTTTTTTCACCCACACTTCAATATTAATGCTGACCGATGTCGTCCCTTTCTGGACACAGCGTGCATAGCAGCACACCACATCGCCGACCGCAACCGGTCGTAAGAAAGTCATTCCTTCAACCCGCACGGTCACTACGCGACCGTGCGCAATTTCTTTCGCCAGAATAGCGCCGCCAATATCCATTTGTGACATTAACCAACCACCAAAGATGTCACCATTGGCATTGGTATCGGCGGGCATGGCTAAAGTACGTAAAACAAGATCGCCCTGAGGGACGTTATGTGTTGTAGACATGGTAAAACCGACTTAAAAGGAAAATCACAGGCGCGATGCTACTATGATTTTCCTGAGGAGAACAGAGGAGATACAGTGCCAGCCCCGAAGGACTGGCAGTCTGGTTAGGATTTATCTTCCTGCGGCATGTGGCGGTAGATATAGATACCGCTTAACAATGTGAAGATTAAGGTAAGAGCGGTCAGGCCAAACACTTTAAAGTTGACCCAAATATTTTGCGGCAGCCAGAATGCGATGTAGATGTTTGCCAGACCGCAAAGGATAAAGAAAACAGCCCAGGCCAGATTCAGCTTCGACCATACCGGTTGCGGCAGCGTGAGTTCTTTACCCAGCATCCGCTGAATTAGCGGCTTTTTCATCACCCATTGGCTGACTAACAGGGCACCTGCAAACAGGGCATAAATGACAGTAACCTTCCATTTAATAAACTCATCATTGTGGAAGAACAGCGTCAAGCCACCGAAGACGACCACCAGAACAAAAGTGATCAGGGCCATCTTCTCAACCTTACGAAAGCGAACCCAGCTATATATAAGCACAATCGCCGTGGCGACGATCAGCGCCGCAGTAGCCGCATAGATGTCATAAATCTTGTAAAACGCGAAAAAGACAACCAGCGGTAAAAAATCAAGAAACTGCTTCATTTTACGATTCCGTAATCAAATGCTTAAGGTTATTGGCGAATCAACATATACAGGCGGAACAGATAGATGAGCAGTACGGCTGAAATCATGTTGCTCAAAGTGTTCGCCAGTACGGCACCAATTTCCGGGGTTAATGCGGCAAAGGAAGAGGCAAAAAGCAGCAACAGTGTTTTTGCCAGCAACCAGCTCAGTACTGCGGGTGCCACCAGACGCATTTTCGCCCATGTCAGCCGCATACTGCTACGCATCGAGGCAAAAATGCCCATTTTGTCCTGTACCAACATCACCGGCGCCAGAGCCAGTAAAATGGCCATGATAATTCCCGGAACGACCACCAGCATGATGCCAATCTGTACTAAAAGGGTAGTCAGAAAAATCAGAATAAATAACTTTGGCAATATCGGCGCACTGGCACCAATAGCTCGAAGCGCACTGACTCTCTGACCCGCAGACACCAGCTGGATAATTAATATTACGCCTCCGGCGAGAATGGCGTTACCGATTAATCCTGAAAAAGTGGACGCCGCTGAAGCCTGCAGCAAAATTTGTTGCTGTTCAGGTGACATATTCTGAACCAGGTCGAACAACCCACTACTGCCGCTAACGGGCACGCCGTCATTGAGCTGAGCAAGCTGTGCATCACTGGGTGAGAAAACATGCCCTAACACCACTGTGATAAACGCACATAGCAACGATACCAACAGAATGGTCATAAATTGATTACGGAAGAAATTTCCGGTGTCACGGTATACGGACTGCGCCGTGATAGACATGCACTCTCCTTGAGTTTTATGCAGGTGTTAATTAGCGGGCAATTGTACCCTGGTTAAGCCTCGGGTGGCAGCATCAGGTCTTGTATGGAAAAGCATATCTTTGTAAAGCGGAGGTAATTGCTGGCCTTCAGGCGTGGGCAAACCGCTGCAAGTGGCGAGCGAGTTAATATTTGCGTAGCGAAAATATTTAAAAATTGATTTAAATCACATTAACCAGGATTTCCAGTGCAACTTCTAAATTAATCCAGATCAATAAATGGTGAATTATCATATGTAATGTGATCTATGTAGGATCATTTGTTACTCCAATGTGGGTATATTCGTCACGTTTTTATAACCATAACGACGGAGCGGATATGAAAAAGTTAACAGTGGCGGCTTTGGCAGTAACAATTCTTCTCTCTGGCAGTGCCTTTGCGCATGAAGCAGGCGAATTTTTTATGCGTGCAGGTTCTGCAACCGTACGTCCAACAGAAGGTGCTGGTGGTACGTTAGGAAGTCTGGGTGGATTCAGCGTGACCAATAACACGCAACTGGGCCTGACGTTTACTTATATGGCGACCGACAACATTGGTGTGGAATTACTGGCAGCGACGCCGTTCCGCCATAAAATCGGCACCCGGGCGACCGGCGATATTGCAACCGTTCATCATCTGCCGCCAACACTGATGGCGCAGTGGTATTTTGGTGATGCCAGTAGCAAATTCCGTCCTTACGTTGGGGCAGGTATTAACTACACCACCTTCTTTGATAATGGATTTAACGATCATGGCAAAGAGGCGGGGCTTTCCGATCTCAGTCTGAAAGATTCCTGGGGAGCTGCCGGGCAGGTGGGGGTTGATTATCTGATTAACCGTGACTGGTTGGTTAACATGTCAGTGTGGTACATGGATATCGATACCACCGCCAATTATAAACTGGGCGGTGCACAGCAACACGATAGCGTACGCCTCGATCCGTGGGTGTTTATGTTCTCAGCAGGATATCGTTTTTAATTCCGCATAAAAACGACCCCGTAATGTACGGGGTCAATAAGGACATGGTATAAAGGGTATTATTTCTTCGCTTCTACGCCATCAGTTTCAGAGCGTATTAAAAATTTCTCAGTTGTTTGCGGAATATGCTGAATCAGCCACTCGGCCATTTCTTTTTCCTCATTTAAAATCGCTTCAATGGTTGGAATTGAGGCTGTATCACCGGCATTTTTTGCTGCTGCTAATAGTGAGGTGTAACAGGCGATTTCAAATTGCTCGAAGACATATCCGCTAATAGAGCCTTTGACTATTTCATCAGAAGGGAATATACCACCGATTGACTGCCCAAGCGCAGCCATTTTACTCATGGAATCTTTAATGACTGAACGTGAAATGTCATTACGGTCAAGAATAGTTTCCAGTTGAACAATCTGGTTTTTGGTTTCACTAAGATGTTGTTCAATACGAGCGCGTAGTTCAGGATAATTATCTATACGACTGGCCATGGATTCAAGCATAGATTCGGCTTGCTTTTCCATTGCGTGGGCGTCACGTAACCAGTCATGATAATGTTCAATACGATTCATGAAAATGTCCTCTTTATAAAATGACTAAAAGTTAAAGTTCATATTTCAGGCTTTATTTTCTGCTTTCTTATTTACGTTATTAAGGGCCAGATCAGTTAGTTTCATGTCGGTGGCCTTTTCTTCTTCCAGAGTTTCTTTCAGAAGCTTCGCTGCTTTACGATAACCTAATTGCTCAGCCAGTGTCGCTAATGTCCCATAACTGGCGATCTCATAGTGCTCAACTTTCTGTGCAGCGGCAATTAGTGCGGCATCACGTACTTCGTTTTTCTCGGTACTTTCGATGACCTCATTAGCTTCTTCAATGAGACCTTCCATTGCCACACATTTCATGCGCTTAATTTTCAGATTCGGTTCAGATTCCACAACTTGATCAATACGTTCAATCTGTCCATGAGTTTCCTCGAGGTGTGCATGAAAAGCCTGACTTAATTTTTCGTTTGATGTTGCTCTGGCGAGTTTTGCTAGTGCCCGTGTTAATTGTTTTTCTGCACTGTAGGTGTCTGAAAGCAGGTGAATAAATACATCTTCAATGGACTTCATATTCATATTTTTCTCCAGTGAAATCACTGCGAGCCATACGGCCCGCAGATGCAATTATCTTTCTCAGCTGATATTAATAATTAACGGTGAATCAGGATTTTCCTGATTTATTTCCACCGCTGTGCTGACCGCCTTTTTTACCCGCTTCGGATGCACGTTGCGGATCATTTTTAAAATTACCGCCGCTGTGTTGACCGCCTTTACGGCCTGCGTCGGATGCCTTCTCACGATCTTCGGCGAAATTTCCTGAACCACCACGATGTTCGGCCATGTTATTTCTCCCGTTACGTTGTATTGTTTCATAAATATGAGTGTTGTGTGTCGACACTCATTAAAATTAGTCGGTAATGAGAATTAGTCAAATTGAGCAAAGTGAGAAGGAATGTGAAAAATATATTTTGAAAAAGGCTTTCGATATATTCATAAATACCCAAGAAATAAGTGGGTTAGAGAAAATTATTGATTTTAGTAGTGTTTTGTTGCGGGATTAATTCGTTTGATTATATTACTTTTGGGCGGAAAAATGACGTAAGTTGACGTACCTCTGTTGTAAGCGGAACGGTAAAAGGATAAATAATAAATGAATTTAGGATTTTTCTGGCTTAGTTAAAGAAAGATAAAATGCCGCCAGCTGAACTGGCGGCTGTGGGATTAAATGCGCGTTGCCGCTTTCATCGGTTGTACAAAAGCTTTCAGTGCCGCCAGCATTTTCTCTGGCTCATTAATATGTTGCTCGATGATTTTAACAATTGCCGAACCAGAAATCGCGCCCGCAGCTCCTGCATCAATCGCTGCTTTTACCTGATCCGGGGCGGAAATACCAAATCCTTGCAGTGGAGGCGCCGCGTTGTACTCCTTCAGCTTCGCAACCAGATGATTGAGAGGTAACGCGGCGCGGTTTTCAGCTCCGGTCACGCCCGCACGCGACAATAAATAGGTGTAACCACGACCGTAAGAGGCTATCTGGCGCAGCAGGTCGTCATCGGCATTTGGCGGGCAGATGAAGATAGGTGCGACATTATGACGCAACGCGGCCTGACGGAAAGGCGCGGATTCTTCTACTGGCACATCGGCAACCAGCACCGAATCGACGCCGACTTTCTCGCACTCGGCATAAAACTCATCAATGCCTTTGTTAAACACCAGGTTGGCATACATCAAAAGGCCGATGGGAATGGTCGGGTGCTTCTGGCGAATGAGTGCCAGCATCTCAAAGCACTGCGCCGGGGTTACTCCCGCCGCAAAGGCACGCAGTGTGGCGTTTTGAATCGTCGGGCCATCTGCCAGTGGGTCGGAGAAGGGGATGCCTAACTCCAGCGCGTCAGCACCGGCTTCAATTAGCGTATCGATAATTTTCAGCGACTGCTCAATGCCCGGATCACCGAGGGTGACGAAAGGAACGAATGCGCCTTCTTTGCGCTCCTTCAGTTGGGCAAACAGAGATTCATAGCGTTCCATCAGATTTCCCCTCGTGCTTTCAAAATATCGTGAACGGTGAAGATGTCTTTATCGCCGCGACCGGAAAGGTTAACCACCAGTAGCTGCTCTTTTTCCGGGTTTTCGCGCATCATTTTCAGTGCGTGGGCCAGCGCGTGGGAGGATTCCAGCGCCGGAATAATCCCTTCGTGCAGGCACAGCGTTTTAAAGGCTTCCAGTGCTTCATCATCGGTAATCGACACGTAATTAGCACGACCTATGCTGTTGAGATACGCATGCTGTGGGCCAACGGACGGGAAATCCAGCCCGGCAGAAATCGAGTAAGACTCTTCAATCTGCCCGTCTTCGGTTTGCATCATTGGCGCTTTCATACCGAAATAGATGCCCACGCGACCATGTTTTAACGGTGCGCCGTGCTCGCCAGTTTCGATACCATGACCACCAGGCTCTACGCCGATCAGCCCGACGTCGGTTTCGTTGATGAAATCTGCAAACATGCCGATGGCATTCGAACCGCCGCCAACACAAGCGATGACGGCATCCGGCAGACGACCTTCTCTTTCCAGTATCTGAGCTTTCGTTTCTTCGCCAATCATCCGCTGAAACTCACGCACAATGGTCGGGTAAGGATGCGGGCCAGCTGCAGTGCCCAGCATATAGTGCGCGGTTTCATAACTGCCGGACCAGTCGCGTAGCGCCTCATTACAGGCATCTTTCAGCGTCGCGGAACCGCTATGCACCGGGATCACTTCCGCACCCATCAAGCGCATACGAAAAACGTTAGGCGACTGGCGTTCAACGTCTTTGGCACCCATATAAATACGGCATTTCAGGCCGAGCAGGGCGCTGGCAAGCGCAGAAGCCACGCCATGCTGACCTGCACCGGTTTCGGCGATGATTTCGGTTTTACCCATCCGCTTCGCCAGCAAAGCCTGGCCCAGAACCTGGTTAGTTTTATGCGCGCCGCCGTGCAGCAAATCTTCACGCTTCAGATACAGCGTGGTGTTCGTCCCGGCTGTAATGTTCTGACATTTGGTCAGCGCGGTTGGGCGCCCGGCATAGTTTTTCAGCAGGTCGTTGAACTGGGCCTGAAATTCAGGATCTTTTTGCGCGCTGACAAAAGCTTCTTCCAGCTGGCGCAGAGCAGGCATCAGGATTTGTGGCACGTACATGCCGCCAAACTCACCAAAATACGGGTTAAGTAATGTTGTCATTGTTCCTTTCCTTAATATGCGCGCAGCGTCTGGAAAACCGAGGCCAAAAGACGTGCGTCTTTGATGCCCGGTTGCGACTCTACAGCAGAATTAAAATCAAGCCCGGCGCAGCCGGTTTGTGCCGCTTCCACGCAGTTATCTGCGCCTAAGCCGCCCGCCAGCAGAACGTTGCCAAGCGATTGACCGTTTAACAGTGACCAGTCGAAACGTTGTCCGCTCCCGCCCTGACCGTTGTCGAATACATATTTATCGATGTGCTGAAAATCGCGCGCGGGAAGAGTTTCACCGACACTTAAAGCCTTCCAGATGGCGACGTTTGCTGGCAGAGCCTCACGCAGAGTGTCGATATACAGCTGATCTTCATTACCATGCAGTTGCACTGCCGCCAGCGATAACACCTTAGCTTTGTCCACCACATCGGCAATATCGTGATTGCGGAACACGCCAACATACTGCAACGGTGCTGCAGCCATCACTTCCTGCGCCTCTTCAATGCTGACGCAACGCGGTGACGTTGTAACAAATATCAATCCACCGTAAATCGCACCCGCGTCATAAGCTGCTTTAGCATCTTCCCCACGCGTCAGACCACATACTTTATTCTCACCCAGCAACACCCGGCGCACGGCGGCGTTCAAATCCTCATGGGCCATCAACGCCGAACCAATTAAAAAGCCGTTAGCGAAGTGGCTTAACTCACGCACCTGGCCGTAAGTATTAATGCCAGATTCGCTGATCACCGTCACGTTGTGCCCCAGTTTCGGCGCAAGCTCGCGGGTACGGTTAAGATCAATCGACAAATCACGCAGATCGCGGTTGTTAATGCCAACGACTTTTGCTCCCAATGCAATGGCGCGCTCCAGCTCCTCTTCATTACTGACTTCGGTCAGCACGCCCATCTCCAGACTGTGGGCTACAGCAGCGAGCTGGCGATACTGATCGTCGTCCAGCACCGACAGCATTAATAAACAGGCATCGGCCTGGTAATAGCGCGCCAGATAGATCTGGTAAGGGTCGATAATAAAGTCTTTACACAAAATCGGCTGCGGGGCGATTTGGCTGACGATGGGGAGGAAATCAAAGCTCCCCTGAAAATATTTCTCATCAGTCAGCACCGAAATTGCCGAAGCGTAATGTTTATAAATGGCGGCAATGCGTGCCGGATCGAAATCATCACGGATCACGCCTTTTGACGGCGACGCTTTTTTGCATTCCAGAATAAACGCCGTGCGTGCGCCCTGTAGCGCATCATAAAAATGTCGCGTGCTCGGCTGAACCTCATTCTGAAAACTGGCCAGCGGTTGCTGCTGTTTGCGGGCTTCTACCCAAATCGCCTTGTCTGCGACGATTTTCGCTAAAACGGTTTGCATCATTTACCCTCGTGCCGCCAGTGCGGTGACTCTGTCGTAAGCGGAACCACTGCGCAGTACCTCAAGAACGGTTTGCGCATTGGCTTGCAGATCTTCATGGCCATGCAGGCGCATTAACATGGCGACATTCGCCGCGACGGCTGCTTCATGGGCGGCGTCGCCTTTACCTTGTAACAAGCGTGTTAAAATGTCACGGTTTTCTTCCGGTGTTCCGCCTGCCAGTTGCTCCTGATGGTAGGGTGTCAAGCCAAAATCTTCAGCGGTCAACTGATAGCTCTTAATTTCGCCGTCATGCAGTTCGGCAACGATTGTCGGCGCGTGTAATGAAACTTCATCCATCCCCCCGCTGTGCACCACCGCTGCGCGTTGATACCCCAGCACGCGCAAGGTTTCGGCAATTGGCAGCACCAGTTCCGGGCTGTAGACACCAATTAGCGCCAGCGGCGGATGCGCCGGGTTAATCAGTGGCCCCAGCACGTTGAACAGGGTGCGGGTTTTCAGTTGCTGGCGAACCGGCATCGCATGGCGAAATCCGGTGTGATATTTCGGCGCAAAGAGGAAACAGACGCCTAACTCATCCAGCGCCTGGCGCGATTTATCGGCGTTCATATCAAGATTAATACCGAATGCCGCCAGCAGATCCGACGAGCCGGATTTACTGGAGACGCTGCGGTTACCGTGTTTCGCCACTTTCAGTCCACAGGCCGCAGCGACAAAAGCACTGGCAGTAGAAATGTTGATGCTGTTGCTGCCGTCACCACCTGTGCCGACGATATCAGCAAACAGATAATCCGGGCGCGGGAACGGCGCGGCGTTTTCCAGAAGGGCAGTTGCTGCCCCGGCGATTTCGTTCGGGTGCTCGCCGCGAATTTTCATGCTGACCAATGCAGCCGCCAGTTGTTCCGGTTTCAGTTCGCCACGTACCACCGCTGAAAATAGCTGATGACTTTCCTGCTGGCTAAGGGTCTGCGCCTGATACAGTTTTTCCAGAATCGGTTGCAGCGTGTTGGTTGGCTCAAGTTTCTGCTGCGCCCAGGCCAGCGTTTGTTCCAGCAGGCGAGCGCCCTGGGTAGTAAGAATGGATTCCGGATGGAACTGGAATCCACAAACGCGATCCGCATCGTGACGCACCGCCATCACCATGCCATTAAAATGGGCGTTGATGGTTAAACCTGCCGGAATGTTACTGCCAACCAACGAGTGATAACGCGCTACCGGCAATGGATTTGTTAATCCGGCAAACATCGCCTGACCGTCGTGTTCAATGCTGGATGCTTTACCGTGAAGAATTTCGCCCGCCTGACCGACATAGCCCCCGTAAGCTTCGACAATCGCCTGATGTCCGAGGCAAATGCCAATAATTGGCAGCTTGCCACGCAAACGGGTGAGGAGTTCCGGCATACAACCCGCTTCACTCGGCACTCCGGGGCCAGGAGAAAGCATCAGCACCGGATTGCTCATGGTCGCAAGACGTTCAATTAAGGTTTGCGCCGGAATATGGTTGCGGTAAATCACCACGTTATGCCCATTGCTGCGCAACTGATCTGCCAGGTTATAAGTAAAAGAGTCGATATTATCGAGCAGCAGAATGTCAGCCATCAGAAAGTCTCCTGTGCATGATGCGCGGTGGCGATAGCGCGCAGTACAGCGCGGGCTTTATTACGGGTTTCGTCGGCTTCCGACTGCGGAACAGAATCAAGGACCACGCCAGCACCGGCCTGCACGGTGGCGACGCCGTTTTCCACCAGCGCAGAGCGGATCACAATGCAGGTGTCGAGATCGCCATGTGCGGTGAAATAACCTACCGCACCGCCGTAGCTGCCGCGTCGACGACCTTCCGCTTCGGCAATTAACTGCATGGCGCGCACTTTTGGGGCACCGCTTAACGTACCCATGTTCATACAGGCGCGGTAAGCGTGCAGGGCGTCAAGATCGTGGCGCAGCTCACCGACCACGCGGGAGACGAGATGCATCACGTAAGAGTAACGGTCAACTTTGGTGAGATCGGCTACGTAGCGGCTGCCAGGAGTGCAAATGCGTGCCAGATCATTACGGGCGAGATCCACCAGCATCAGATGTTCTGAAAGTTCTTTATGGTCGGTACGCATTTCCAGTTCGATGCGGCTGTCGAGGTCTTTGTCCAGTGAACCATCGGCACGACGACCGCGTGGACGTGTTCCGGCAATCGGGTAGATCTCAATCTGGCGGCTGGAGGCGTCAAACTTGAGCGAACTTTCTGGCGACGCACCGAACAGGGTGAAATCATTATCCTGCATAAAAAACATGTACGGGCTGGGATTACTCTTTTTCAGCACGTAATAGGCCGCCAGCGGTGACGGGCAGGGCAGCGAGAAACGGCGAGATGGCACGACCTGGAAAATTTCTCCGGCGCGAATCGCTTTTTGCAACGAACGCACTACGCCACCGAACTCTTCATCGCTCTGATTACATTCACAACGCATATGCGGCACGGAAACTACCGGCAGCGGTGGCGCGGTTTCGGTCAGTTGCTGGCGAAGTTCGTTCAGGCGAGCAGTGAGACGTTGTTTTTCTTCTTCATTTGGAGTAAACAGGCTGGCCTGAATGCGGGTGCTTTTTTTCTGATGATCGATAACCATCAGCGTTTCAGCGAGATAAAAACAGAAATCAGGGCAGTTATTTTCCGCTGCCAGTTGCGGTAAATCTTCAAACCCCGCCACAAGGTCATAAGAGAACAGGCCGCCAAAGAACATCGCTTCCCGTTCTTCCTTCGGTACATTCAACAGATTCTGTAATAAGCGGAAAGCGTCAAAAACCGAAAGGGAGCATAAGCGGGCGTCTTCATCCAACAGTGGACTGACCGGGGGGAAGCGCAGTACGCGGCATTGTGGCGATTGCTCATTATCGACCCCAGCGGGCAGGGCGTTATCCAGTAGTGTCAGCAGGGCTTCGCCATTGCCGGAGAGCGCCTTAATTGTGACAGTGTCACCTAATGCTGTAATGCGCAGCGCACTGTCCACCAGCAGCAGGCTTTTTAAATCATCTTTGCTGTCGATATCTGCGGATTCCAGCAGCAGCGTTGCCGGACGATCCCCACACAACTGATGAAAAAGCGCGGTCGGATTATCGCGATAAGCACCTTCGCAGGTTAACAGTTCGAGAGTCGGTTTTTGTGTTTGCATTGTTATTCTCTAATTTTGTTCAAAAAAAAGCCCGCTCATTAGGCGGGCTGGGTATCTGATTGCTTTACGCATGGTGAATACACTGCCCGTTTCAGGAAGTGCGCCACCAACCTTTCAGTACGAAAATCGCTTTCATTGTCGATACCCTTTTTACGTGAACTTGCGTACTAGTTAACTAGTTCGATGATTAATTGTCAACAGCTCATTTCAGAATATTTGCCAGAACCGTTATGATGTCGGCGCAAAAACATTATCCAAAATGGGAGTGCGCCTTGAGCGACACGAATTACGCAGTGATTTATGACCTGCACAGCCATACCACAGCTTCCGATGGCTGCCTGACGCCAGAAGCATTGGTGCACCGTGCAGTCGAGATGCGCGTCGGCACCCTGGCGATCACCGACCATGACACCACAGCGGCAATCGCGCCAGCAAGAGAAGAAATTTCACGTTCAGGACTGGCACTGAATCTTATTCCTGGCGTGGAAATATCCACCGTCTGGGAAAATCATGAAATTCATATTGTCGGGCTGAATATTGATATTACTCATCCGCTAATGTGTGAGTTCCTCGCGCAGCAGACAGAACGGCGCAATCAGCGGGCGAAGTTAATTGCTGAAAGACTGGAAAAAGCGCAAATACCTGGGGCGCTGGAAGGCGCGCAACGACTGGCGCAGGGCGGTGCGGTGACGCGCGGTCATTTTGCTCGTTTCTTGGTTGAATGTGGCAAAGCCAGTTCAATAGCGGATGTCTTTAAAAAATATCTGGCACGCGGGAAAACCGGATACGTTCCGCCACAGTGGTGTACAATAGAACAAGCTATTGATGTCATTCATCATTCTGGCGGTAAGGCGGTGCTAGCTCATCCTGGGCGGTACAATCTTAGTGCTAAATGGCTGAAAAGATTGGTTGCGCATTTTGCCGAACACCACGGCGACGCGATGGAAGTCGCGCAGTGCCAGCAATCGCCCAATGAACGCACCCAACTGGCGACGCTTGCTCGCCAGCATCATTTATGGGCATCACAAGGATCTGATTTTCATCAGCCATGCCCGTGGATCGAACTGGGTCGTAAACTCTGGCTGCCCGCAGGCGTTGAAGGCGTCTGGCAGCTATGGGAACAGCCGCAGAACACCACAGAGAGGGAATTATGAGCCAGTTTTTTTATATTCATCCTGATAACCCGCAGCAACGTCTGATCAACCAGGCGGTGGAGATCGTGCGTAAAGGGGGGGTGATTGTTTATCCAACTGATTCCGGCTATGCGCTCGGCTGTAAAATTGAAGATAAAAACGCCATGGAGCGTATTTGTCGTATTCGCCAGCTGCCGGACGGTCACAACTTTACCCTGATGTGTCGCGATCTTTCTGAACTCTCGACCTATTCATTTGTCGATAACGTTGCGTTTCGTTTGATGAAAAACAACACGCCGGGTAACTACACTTTCATCCTGAAGGGGACGAAGGAAGTGCCACGCCGTCTGTTGCAGGAAAAACGCAAAACCATCGGTATGCGTGTGCCTTCTAACCCGATTGCGCAGGCGTTGCTTGAAGCATTGGGCGAACCGATGCTTTCCACTTCGTTGATGCTACCAGGCAGCGAATTTACCGAGTCTGATCCGGAAGAAATTAAAGACCGTCTGGAAAAACAGGTGGATTTGATTATTCACGGCGGCTATCTCGGGCAGAAACCAACAACGGTTATTGATCTCACCGATGATACGCCAGTCGTATTGCGTGAAGGCGTAGGTGATGTGAAGCCTTTTTTATAAGTGCTTAACTCTGTATACTACGCGGCCTTAAAATGGCGCTCTACTGCGCCATTGATTCTCCTGTTCGACGCCTGGGAAGGCGACACCAAAAGGAAGCTCTATGAGCGAAAAGCTACAGAAAGTGCTGGCGCGTGCCGGCCACGGTTCTCGCCGTGAAATCGAATCTATTATTGAAGCCGGTCGTGTGAGTGTTGATGGCAAAATTGCTAAACTCGGCGATCGCGTTGAAATTACCCCTGGACTGAAAATCCGTATCGATGGTCACCTGATTTCGGTACGTGAGTCCGCTGAACAAATTTGTCGCGTTCTGGCCTATTACAAACCGGAAGGTGAGTTGTGTACCCGTAACGATCCGGAAGGGCGTCCAACGGTATTTGACCGTCTGCCAAAGCTGCGTGGCGCACGCTGGATTGCCGTAGGTCGTCTGGACGTTAACACCTGTGGTCTGCTGCTGTTCACCACCGACGGTGAACTGGCAAACCGTTTAATGCATCCAAGCCGTGAAGTTGAACGTGAATATGCCGTGCGTGTATTTGGTCAGGTTGACGACGCGAAACTGCGTGATTTGAGTCGTGGCGTGCAGCTGGAAGATGGTCCGGCAGCCTTTAAAACCATTAAGTTCAGCGGCGGCGAAGGGATCAACCAGTGGTACAACGTTACTTTGACCGAAGGCCGTAACCGTGAAGTACGTCGTCTTTGGGAAGCGGTTGGTGTGCAGGTGAGCCGTCTGATCCGCGTTCGTTACGGTGATATCCCACTGCCGAAAGGTCTGCCACGCGGTGGCTGGACTGAGTTGGATCTTGCCCAGACTAACTATCTGCGTGAGCTGGTGGAACTACCGCCAGAAACCAGCTCTAAAGTTGCTGTAGAAAAAGACCGTCGTCGTATGAAGGCGAATCAAATTCGTCGTGCGGTGAAACGTCACAGCCAGGTCAGCGGCGGTCGTCGTTCTGGTGGACGTAATAATAACGGTTAATTTAAGTTAAGTATTAAATAAAGGCCCTGCGGGGCCTTTTCTTCATTTGAAGCATGATAAATAGTCGCAGTATTTTAATTTAATTTCATACTTGCTTATGAATAATGCCAGGGAATAGCCACATTACTATTTAATTATCTGAGATAAACTCAACGTCAAGAGGTGGGTTATGATTAGATATAGTGGATTATTTCTATCGCTGTTAATGCTTTCAGGTTGTGCAACTGAAGCATTGAAAAATGAACAAGCTGAAACTGTTATTACTGCGGGTAACAAGGCGGTTGCGGCGAATGCAAGTTTCTTTAAACAATACTATGCTTCTCGTGAAAACTTTCTTGTTAATTTTTATGCGACTAATCCGGATTGTGCATTGCGACCTGATTATGAAACGATTATGGAAAATAATACTAATAAAGAGTCCTTATGTATGCAATCAGAGAAAGGGGACAAAACATCGTATAAAGACGTTACTAAAGTTCAATTGGCAACCACAGAAAAACAAAAGCTACTGGCTTCACTTGAGGTCGTTAACAGTATGAGCTCCTATGTGGAGTTGTTGACGGTGGATATGGATGTTGACGATAGTAAACAAATTATATTACTTAATCAGGCGCTCGATCATGCAAACAACGCCCAAAAACTACTTGGCCTTTCAGAAGGTGAAGAACTGACTAAGTCAGCTATAGCTGTTAAAGATTTAGTTCAATATTTCAATGGATTATATAAAGAGAAGGTTAAATCAGAAAATGTTGGTAAAACGGTAGGTAGTGACTGGCCACGACTTCAAAGAAATTTACAAGATTTACTCGATGATATAGCAACGAAACAGCAGCAAATGGATTGGAATAATTTTGCGAACATCAGCAATAATTTTTATTACTATAATAAGGCCCGAGCAAATACTAAAAACATAGAATTTAAAACATTAAAGAGTAGACAGGAATTTTTGAGTGCAGTAATTAATCTTAATGAAAGCAGATTGCGTTCATCTGATCCGGCGGCTCCAGCAATACAAGCTATTAATGCCTTCATGGATAAAGGAAATCATCTACAAGATTTATACTCTAATAAATCTCTTTCTAAAGCGGATTTAGAGCGTAGGAATGAGATCCTGCGTTCTCAAGTTATTAGTGGTCTACAGGCGTCAGAGGAGCTGGCAAAACTTCTTATTGCCAGCGGAGTTATGTTATAGGAGGTCATTATGAACGATGTGCAAAATCGACGAATACTGGCATTGCTCAATATGCTGTACTATGCCTTAGGAAACCGAACAACTTGCGATATATGTCACAAATATTTTATTCTGGTTTTGTCGGTAATGAATAATCTGACAATTAATTATGGCTCGCAAACGTCACCAGAACTGACTGGTATTAGTTATGAAGATGCTAATGATTTGATCACTGAATTAATACTGTTTATTGAAGACGTCAATGCGGATAATGACATGGAATATCCCGCACACTTGAATAAAATTCAAGCTCTTCTTAATTTTGCCGTGGCTAATTAAGCCATTCAGTATCTAAAATTAGCACCTCAAGAGGCGATCTTTTGAGGTGCTTTCCCTTAATAATCAATCCCGATTTGCGCCTTAACACCAGCATCAAACGCATGTTTGACGGGGCGTAATTCACTTACCGTATCCGCCAGTTCAAGAATATCCCGATGACAACCACGCCCCGTGATAATCACCGTCTGTTGATGTGGACGTTCATTTAACGCCTGCACCACTTCTTCCAGTGGCAAATAGTCATACGCCACCATATAAGTCAGCTCATCGAGCAAAACCATATCCAGTGAAGCATCTGCCAGCATTCGTTTGGCATGTTGCCAGACTTCACGGCAGGCCGCGGTATCAGATTCGCGGTTTTGCGTATCCCAGGTAAAGCCCGTTGCCATCACCTGAAATTCAACGCCGTGTGGTTCCAGCAGATTTCGTTCGCCATTAGGCCAGGTGCCTTTAATAAACTGCACGACGCCCACTTTTTTTCCGTGACCAACTGCGCGTGTTGCCGTACCAAATGCTGCGGTGGTTTTGCCTTTTCCATTGCCGGTAAAGACGATGATAATACCGCGTTCATCCTGGGCCTGGGCCACACGGGCATCCACTTTATCTTTTACACGCTGCTGACGCTGTTGGTAGCGTTCATCACTCATTGGGATATTCCTGGTTTACGGCCCGGTTGGGCGTCAAAGGTCATGCCGGTTTTACGGCGGCTGTCATCGCCCATCAGCCAGAGGTAGAGCGGCATGATATCAGCGGGTGTTTTAAGTTTCTGTGGATCTTCGGTCGGGAAGGCGCTTGCGCGCATTGCGGTGCGCGTACCACCTGGGTTAATGCAGTTGACGCGCAGGCGCTGCTGATATTCATCGGCCAGTACCTGCATCATCCCTTCGGTGGCAAATTTCGACGCTGCATAAGCGCCCCAGTTTGCACGCCCCTGACGTCCAACGCTTGATGAAGTAAAGACCAGTGAACCGGCGTCCGATTTGAGTAATAAAGGAAGCAGTGCCTGGGTGAGCATAAAGGTGGCATTAACGTTGACCTGCATGACGTCCTGCCAGACCTGCGGGTTTTGCTCGCTCATTGGGCAAACATCGCCGAGCAATCCGGCATTATGCAAAACACCATCCAGACGCGGATAATTAACGGCAATGCGCTGTGCCAGTTGTTGGCAATCTTCGGACGTGCAGGTCAGCAAATCGAGAATAAACCACTGTGGCTGACGCCCAGTTTCTTCGTTTATGTGGCTGACTACCTGACGTAATTTTTCTTCATTACGGCCCAACAGAATCACTGTCGCACCATAGCGTGCATACGTCATCGCGGCTTCACGACCAATACCATTGCTGGCTCCCGTCACCAGGATAATGCGATCATTGAGTAAATCTTGTTGTGGCTGGTAATGCATGGCTACTCCTCAACGACGTTGTCTGTCGCGCTGCCAGTGTACTTTAAGACTTTGGGGCTTTATGCCTGAAACAGAAGGGCATTTCAATCAGCCTGGGGCGATAACACCGCAAAATGGATACTTTGTCATACTTTCGCTGCAATAACATCTCTGCGAGACGACTTAACATGGCTGTTGTAAACTGTGAGCCAAAGCGTTGTGTAACCAAGGTGGGGACTCGTGGAATTGTTGTCTGAATATGGTTTGTTTTTGGCGAAAATCGTTACCGTTGTGCTAGCGATTGCGGCGATTGCCGCCATTATTGTCAATGTTGCTCAACGTAATAAACGCCAGCGTGGCGAGTTACGGGTCAACAATCTCAGCGAACAGTATAAGGAGATGAAAGAAGAACTGGCCGCGGCGCTGATGGACACTCATCAGCAAAAACAGTGGCATAAAGCGCAGAAGAAAAAGCACAAGCAAGAAGCGAAAGCCGCAAAAGCGAAAGCCAAACTGGGCGAGGTGGCAACTGACAGTAAACCTCGCGTCTGGGTGCTGGATTTTAAAGGCAGCATGGACGCCCATGAAGTGAACTCGCTACGTGAAGAGATAACGGCGGTACTCGCAGCATTTAAACCGCAGGATCAGGTTGTGCTACGTCTGGAAAGCCCTGGTGGCATGGTGCATGGTTACGGGCTGGCGGCTTCGCAGCTGCAGCGTCTGCGTGATAAAAACATTCCTTTAACTGTTACGGTAGACAAAGTTGCTGCCAGCGGCGGTTACATGATGGCCTGTGTGGCGGACAAAATTGTTTCCGCACCGTTTGCTATTGTGGGTTCCATTGGGGTGGTGGCGCAAATACCCAACTTTAACCGCTTCCTGAAAAGCAAAGATATTGATATCGAACTGCACACCGCCGGGCAGTATAAGCGCACGCTGACCTTGCTGGGTGAAAACACCGAAGAAGGGCGGGAGAAATTCCGCGAAGAGCTGAACGAAACGCATCAGTTATTTAAAGATTTTGTGAAGCGTATGCGTCCGTCTCTGGATATTGAACAGGTGGCAACGGGTGAACACTGGTACGGACAACAGGCGGTAGAGAAAGGCCTGGTTGATGAAATTAACACCAGTGATGAAGTTATTCTTAGCCTGATGGAAGGCCGTGAAGTGGTCAATGTACGCTATATGCAGCGTAAACGACTCATTGACCGATTCACCGGCAGCGCGACAGAGAGCGCCGATCGATTGTTGCTACGCTGGTGGCAGCGGGGGCAAAAGCCATTGATGTAAAAGACAAACGCGAGGGTAAGACCTCGCGTTTTGCTTTAATCAACCAGGTGATATTTTTCTGAAAGCACATGGGCCAGGTGTTTGAACATATTAAACACCGCGGTGCTTTTGGCTGTTGGCAATCCTTGTTCATCTAAAAAGTAGTCGCCGGTAAATACCAGCACGCCATTACGCTGCGTGACGCCGGTGGCTTCAATCCCTGCGAGCGTATCCTCATGCTCACGAATGATTTTATTGGCCTCTTTCAACAGCGTTTCGCGGTCGATGGGTTGTGTCTCTTTGTTCATTATTTACTCCTTAAACAAGG
This sequence comes from Escherichia sp. HH26CH, assembly GCF_009820205.1. Lineage (NCBI taxonomy): Bacteria > Pseudomonadati > Pseudomonadota > Gammaproteobacteria > Enterobacterales > Enterobacteriaceae > Escherichia > Escherichia sp. HH26CH. The sequence goes on along the minus strand of NZ_VNXM01000032.1, from coordinate 126,537 downwards.
ACATTAGTCTACGCCAGGCATGGCTTGCAGACAAATATACCACGCTGGTGGCAAGAGCGCCTTACTGGCAACTTTGGATTTTGCATGCTAATAAAGTTGCGTATCGGATTTTATCAGGTACAGTGTGACGCTTTCGTCAATCTGGCAATAGATTTGCTTGACATTCGACCAAAATTCCGTCGTGCTATAGCGCCTGTAGGCCAAGACCTGTTAACTCAGTCACCTGAATTTTCGTGAACAGAGTCACGACAAGGGGTTGATATCCGCAGAGAACGAGTCCATATCGGTAACTCGTTGCCAGTGGAAGGTTTATCAACGTGCGACGCATTCCTGGAAGAATCAAATTAGGTAAGGTGAATATGGGTAAAGCTCTTGTCATCGTTGAGTCCCCGGCAAAAGCCAAAACGATCAACAAGTATCTGGGTAGTGACTACGTGGTGAAATCCAGCGTCGGTCACATCCGCGATTTGCCGACCAGTGGCTCAGCTGCCAAAAAGAGTGCCGACTCTACCTCCACCAAGACGGCTAAAAAGCCTAAAAAGGATGAACGTGGCGCTCTCGTCAACCGTATGGGGGTTGACCCGTGGCACAATTGGGAGGCGCACTATGAAGTGCTGCCTGGTAAAGAGAAGGTCGTCTCTGAACTGAAACAACTGGCTGAAAAAGCAGACCACATCTATCTCGCAACCGACCTTGACCGCGAAGGGGAAGCCATTGCATGGCACCTGCGGGAAGTGATTGGTGGTGATGATGCGCGCTATAGCCGAGTGGTGTTTAACGAAATTACTAAAAACGCGATCCGCCAGGCATTTAACAAACCGGGTGAGCTGAATATTGATCGTGTTAATGCCCAGCAGGCGCGTCGCTTTATGGACCGCGTGGTGGGATATATGGTTTCGCCGCTGCTGTGGAAAAAGATCGCTCGTGGTCTGTCTGCAGGTCGTGTGCAGTCGGTGGCGGTCCGCCTGGTGGTCGAGCGTGAGCGTGAAATTAAAGCGTTCGTACCGGAAGAGTTCTGGGAAGTCGATGCCAGCACGACCACGCCATCTGGTGATGCGTTGGCGTTGCAGGTGACTCATCAGAACGACAAACCGTTCCGCCCGGTCAACAAAGAACAAACTCAGGCTGCGGTAAGTCTGCTGGAAAAAGCGCGCTACAGCGTGCTGGAACGTGAAGACAAACCGACAACCAGTAAACCTGGCGCTCCTTTTATTACCTCTACGCTGCAACAAGCTGCCAGCACCCGTCTTGGTTTTGGCGTGAAAAAAACCATGATGATGGCGCAGCGTTTGTATGAAGCAGGCTATATCACTTACATGCGTACCGACTCCACCAACCTGAGTCAGGACGCAGTAAATATGGTTCGCGGTTATATCAGCGATAATTTTGGTAAGAAATATCTGCCGGAAAGTCCGAATCAGTACGCCAGCAAAGAAAACTCACAGGAAGCGCACGAAGCGATTCGTCCTTCTGACGTCAATGTGATGGCGGAATCGCTGAAGGATATGGAAGCAGATGCGCAGAAACTGTACCAGTTAATCTGGCGTCAGTTCGTTGCCTGCCAGATGACCCCAGCGAAATATGACTCCACGACGCTGACCGTTGGTGCGGGCGATTTCCGCCTGAAAGCACGCGGTCGTATTTTGCGCTTTGATGGCTGGACGAAAGTGATGCCTGCACTGCGTAAAGGCGATGAAGATCGTATCTTACCGGCAGTCGATAAAGGCGATGCTCTGACGCTCGTTGAACTGACACCAGCCCAGCACTTTACCAAGCCGCCAGCCCGTTTCAGTGAAGCATCGCTGGTTAAAGAGCTGGAAAAACGCGGTATCGGTCGTCCGTCTACCTACGCGTCGATCATTTCGACCATTCAGGATCGTGGCTATGTGCGAGTAGAAAATCGTCGTTTCTATGCGGAAAAAATGGGCGAAATCGTCACCGATCGCCTGGAAGAGAATTTCCGTGAGTTAATGAACTACGACTTCACCGCACAGATGGAAAACAGCCTCGACCAGGTGGCAAATCACGAAGCAGAGTGGAAAGCTGTACTGGATCACTTCTTCTCGGATTTCACCCAGCAGTTAGATAAAGCTGAAAAAGATCCCGAAGAGGGGGGTATGCGCCCGAACCAGATGGTTCTGACCAGCATCGACTGCCCGACCTGTGGTCGCAAAATGGGTATTCGCACAGCGAGCACCGGGGTATTCCTTGGCTGTTCCGGCTACGCTCTGCCACCGAAAGAGCGTTGCAAAACCACCATCAACCTGGTGCCGGAAAACGAAGTGCTGAACGTGCTGGAAGGTGAAGACGCTGAAACCAACGCGCTGCGCGCAAAACGTCGTTGCCCGAAATGCGGCACGGCGATGGACAGCTATCTCATCGATCCGAAACGTAAGTTGCATGTCTGTGGTAATAACCCAACCTGCGACGGTTACGAGATCGAAGAGGGCGAATTCCGCATTAAAGGTTATGACGGCCCGATAGTTGAGTGTGAAAAATGTGGATCTGAAATGCACCTGAAAATGGGGCGTTTCGGTAAATACATGGCCTGCACTAACGAAGAGTGTAAAAACACACGTAAGATTTTACGTAACGGCGAAGTGGCACCACCGAAGGAAGATCCGGTGCCATTACCGGAGCTGCCGTGCGAAAAATCAGATGCTCATTTCGTGCTGCGTGACGGTGCTGCCGGTGTGTTCCTGGCGGCCAATACCTTCCCGAAATCGCGTGAAACACGTGCGCCACTGGTGGAAGAGCTTTATCGCTTCCGCGACCGTCTGCCGGAAAAACTGCGTTATCTGGCCGATGCGCCACAGCAGGATCCGGAAGGTAATAAGACCATGGTTCGCTTTAGCCGTAAAACCAAACAGCAATATGTCTCTTCGGAAAAAGACGGAAAGGCGACTGGCTGGTCAGCATTTTATGTTGATGGCAAATGGGTTGAAGGGAAAAAATAACCTTTAATTCTGTCAGGTTATTATAAACAAAGGGTCGCGAAAGCGGCCCTTTTTTATTGCATATTATTTTTTCTTCACACCTATACACTAAGGCTATAAATGATATAGTGGTTATAGTTAGCACCTTTTTTATTATTAAATCGTATTAGTCACCCGCCAGGTGTGACGAAAAAACGATGTTCTGATGGCGTCTAAGTGGATGGTTTAACATGAAATTACAACAACTTCGCTATATTGTTGAGGTGGTCAATCATAACCTGAATGTCTCATCAACGGCGGAAGGACTTTACACATCACAACCCGGGATCAGTAAACAAGTCAGAATGCTGGAAGACGAGCTAGGCATTCAAATTTTTTCCCGAAGCGGCAAGCACCTGACGCAGGTAACGCCAGCAGGACAAGAAATAATTCGTATCGCTCGTGAAGTCCTGTCGAAAGTCGATGCCATAAAATCGGTCGCCGGAGAGCACACCTGGCCGGATAAAGGCTCGCTGTATATCGCCACCACGCATACCCAGGCACGCTATGCGTTACCAAACGTCATCAAAGGCTTTATTGAGCGTTATCCTCGCGTTTCTTTGCATATGCACCAGGGCTCGCCGACACAAATTGCTGATGCTGTCTCTAAAGGCAATGCCGATTTCGCTATCGCCACAGAAGCGCTGCATCTGTATGAAGATTTAGTGATGTTACCGTGCTACCACTGGAACCGGGCTATTGTGGTAACCCCGGATCATCCTCTGGCAGGCAAAAAAGCCATTACCATTGAAGAACTGGCGCAATATCCGTTGGTGACATATACCTTCGGCTTTACCGGACGCTCAGAACTGGATACTGCCTTTAACCGCGCAGGGTTAACGCCGCGTATCGTCTTCACGGCAACGGATGCTGACGTCATTAAAACTTACGTCCGGTTAGGGTTGGGGGTAGGGGTTATTGCCAGCATGGCGGTGGATCCGGTCGCCGATCCCGACCTGGTGCGCGTTGATGCTCACGATATCTTCAGCCACAGTACAACCAAAATTGGTTTTCGCCGTAGTACTTTTTTGCGCAGTTATATGTATGATTTCATTCAGCGTTTTGCACCGCATTTAACGCGTGATGTCGTTGATGCGGCTGTCGCATTGCGCTCTAATGAAGAAATTGAGGTCATGTTTAAAGATATAAAACTGCCGGAAAAATAATTTCTTGCGTTATTTTCGGCACCTTTTATGTAGCGAAGGTGCCGGAATATATTCTCTTTTGTTGCTTATTTGTATACCGTGCACAATATTTTTATCCCTCATATTTATAGGGTAAATTACCTGTAAAGTAGTGTCTAATTACCCGCCTCGCAAACTCCAGTTTTCAAATATCTATTTCAGGTCAAAAGATTGAATTATTCACTGGAGACGATTCGTAAATTCGCTGGATTTTTGACTAAAGTTTCTTTAGGATTTGTCTCATCGTATGATTAATTACACCAATCGTTCAACGTCTTGCTGATAAGTGATGGCGATTATATGAGGTTAGCAATGCCTTCTGGAAATCAGGAACCCCGCCGGGACCCTGAATTAAAACGCAAAGCCTGGCTGGCGGTATTTCTTGGTTCTGCACTTTTCTGGGTGGTTGTCGCCCTGCTGATTTGGAAAGTGTGGGGATAACTATGGTCGGTCAGGAGCAACTGGAGTCGTCACCATTATGTCAGCATAGTGACAATGAACCAGTAACGAAACGGGAATGTTCCGTCGTTATTCCAGACGACTGGCAACTAACAACGCAGCAGCAAGCCTTTATAGAACTGTTTGCTGTAGATGATCAGCCGAAACAATAATTATCATCATTCTTATTACCCATTTTTAATGAATTAAAGGGCTTTTAATACACCGCAGCAATAACAGGTTGAGTTATCTCAACACAAAGTAATAACCGTTAAGGGTGTAGCCTATGATCAACACAAATATGAAATATTGGTCCTGGATGGGCGCATTTTCTCTGTCGATGCTCTTCTGGGCCGAACTCCTCTGGATCATTACTCACTGATTCCTGACCCCGCTGCGGCGGGGTTTTCATTTGCTTTGCCACAAGGTTTCTCCTCTTTTATCAATTTGGGTTGTTATCAAATCGTTACGCAATGTTTGTGTTATCTTTAATATTCACCCTGAAGAGAATCAGGGCTTCGCAACCCTGTCATTAAGGAGGAGCTATGTCGTCAACCCTACGAGAAGCCAGTAAGGACACGTTGCAGGCCAAAGATAAAACTTACCACTACTACAGCCTGCCGCTTGCTGCCAAATCACTGGGCGATATCACCCGTCTGCCTAAGTCACTCAAAGTTTTGCTCGAAAACCTGCTGCGCTGGCAGGATGGTAACTCGGTTACCGAAGAGGATATCTACGCGCTGGTGGGATGGCTGAAAAATGCCCATGCTGACCGTGAAATTGCCTACCGCCCGGCAAGGGTGCTGATGCAGGACTTTACCGGCGTACCTGCCGTTGTTGATCTGGCGGCAATGCGCGAAGCGGTTAAACGCCTTGGCGGCGATACTGCAAAGGTTAACCCGCTCTCACCGGTCGACCTGGTCATTGACCACTCGGTGACCGTCGATCGTTTTGGTGATGATGAGGCATTTGAAGAAAACGTGCGCCTGGAAATGGAGCGCAACCACGAACGTTATGTGTTCCTGAAATGGGGAAAGCAGGCGTTCAGTCGTTTTAGCGTCGTGCCGCCAGGCACAGGCATTTGCCATCAGGTTAACCTCGAATATCTCGGCAAAGCAGTGTGGAGCGAATTGCAGGACGGTGAATGGATTGCTTATCCGGATACACTCGTTGGTACTGACTCGCACACCACCATGATCAACGGCCTTGGCGTGCTGGGGTGGGGCGTTGGTGGGATCGAAGCCGAAGCCGCAATGTTAGGCCAGCCGGTTTCCATGCTTATCCCGGACGTAGTGGGCTTTAAACTCACCGGAAAATTACGTGAAGGTATTACCGCCACAGACCTGGTTCTCACCGTTACCCAAATGCTGCGCAAACATGGCGTGGTGGGGAAATTCGTCGAATTTTATGGTGATGGGCTGGATTCACTACCGCTGGCGGATCGCGCCACCATTGCCAATATGTCGCCAGAATATGGTGCCACCTGTGGCTTCTTCCCAATCGATGCTGTCACCCTCGATTACATGCGTTTAAGCGGGCGCAGCGAAGATCAGGTCGAGTTGGTCGAAAAATATGCCAAAGCGCAGGGCATGTGGCGAAACCCGGGCGATGAACCGATTTTTACCAGTACGTTAGAACTGGATATGAATGACGTTGAAGCGAGCCTGGCAGGGCCAAAACGCCCACAGGATCGCGTTGCACTGCCCGATGTACCAAAAGCATTTGCCGCCAGTAACGAACTGGAAGTAAATGCCACGCATAAAGATCGCCAGCCGGTCGATTATGTTATGAACGGACATCAGTATCAGTTACCTGATGGCGCGGTGGTCATTGCTGCGATAACGTCGTGCACCAACACCTCTAACCCAAGTGTGCTGATGGCCGCTGGTTTGCTGGCGAAAAAAGCTGTAACTCTGGGCCTCAAGCGGCAACCGTGGGTCAAAGCGTCGCTGGCACCAGGCTCGAAAGTCGTTTCTGATTATCTGGCAAAAGCGAAACTGACACCGTATCTGGATGAACTGGGATTTAACCTTGTGGGATACGGTTGTACCACCTGTATTGGTAACTCTGGTCCATTGCCCGATCCTATCGAAACGGCAATCAAAAAAGGCGATTTAACCGTCGGTGCGGTGCTGTCCGGCAACCGTAACTTTGAAGGCCGTATCCATCCGCTGGTTAAAACTAACTGGCTGGCCTCGCCGCCGCTGGTGGTTGCCTATGCGCTGGCGGGAAATATGAATATTAACCTCGCTTCTGAGCCTATTGGTCACGATCGTAAAGGCGATCCGGTATATCTGAAAGATATCTGGCCATCGGCACAAGAAATTGCCCGTGCGGTAGAACAAGTCTCCACAGAAATGTTCCGCAAAGAGTACGCAGAAGTTTTTGAAGGCACGGCGGAATGGAAAGAGATTAACGTTGCGCGATCCGATACCTACGGTTGGCAGGAGGATTCAACCTATATTCGCTTATCGCCTTTCTTTGATGAAATGCAGGCAACACCAGCACCTGTGGAAGATATTCACGGTGCGCGGATCCTCGCAATGCTGGGGGATTCGGTTACCACTGACCACATTTCTCCGGCGGGCAGCATTAAGCCCGATAGCCCGGCGGGGCGATATCTACAAGGTCGGGGTGTTGAGCGCAAAGACTTTAACTCCTACGGTTCGCGGCGTGGTAACCATGAAGTGATGATGCGCGGCACCTTCGCCAATATTCGCATCCGTAATGAAATGGTGCCTGGCGTTGAAGGGGGGATGACGCGGCATTTACCTGACAGCGAGGTCATCTCTATTTATGATGCCGCGATGCGCTATAAGCAGGAACAAACGCCGCTGGCGGTGATTGCCGGGAAAGAGTATGGATCAGGCTCCAGCCGTGACTGGGCAGCAAAAGGTCCGCGTCTGCTTGGCATTCGTGTTGTGATTGCCGAATCGTTTGAACGAATTCACCGCTCGAATTTAATTGGCATGGGCATCCTGCCGCTGGAATTTCCGCAAGGCGTGACGCGTAAAACGTTAGGGCTAATCGGGGAAGAGAAGATTGATATTGTCGATCTGCAAAGTCTACAACCCGGTGCGACGGTTCCGGTGACGTTTACGCGCGCGGATGGTAGCCAGGAAGTCGTACCCTGCCGTTGTCGTATCGACACCGCGACGGAGTTGACCTACTACCAGAACGACGGCATTTTGCATTATGTCATTCGTAATATGTTGAAGTAACGAGTATTTGCTTGCCGGTTATTTTGCTTCCGGCAAGCAAATGAATTACACAATGCAAGAGGGTTATTTGTTCAGCAAATGACCCATTTTCTCGGCTTTGGTATCGAGATAATGTTCGTTATTGGGGTTACGACCTACAATCAACGGTACGCGTTCAACAATATTAATCCCTGCTTCGGTCAGAATTTCGACTTTTTTCGGGTTGTTGGTTAACAAGCGGACTTCATTGACGCCAAGGAGTTTGAACATATCAGCGCAAAGAGTGAAGTCGCGCTCATCAGCGGCGAAGCCTAACTGGTGGTTAGCCTCTACAGTATCGTAACCTTGATCCTGCAGTGCATAAGCGCGGATTTTATTCAGCAGACCAATGTTACGACCTTCCTGACGGTGATACAGCAAAATACCACGGCCTTCTTCGGCAATTTGCGTCAGTGCCGCTTCGAGCTGGAAGCCACAATCGCAGCGCAAGCTGAACAGGGCGTCACCGGTCAGACATTCGGAATGGACGCGCGCAAGTACCGGGGTATGCCCGGAAATATCGCCATAGACTAGCGCGACATGATCGTGTCCGGTTGCCAGTTCTTCAAATCCCACCATCAGGAAATCGCCCCATGGGGTTGGCAGTTTGGCTTCTGCCACACGTTTAAGCTGCATGAAATTCTCCAGATAATGCTGGTTCTGTATTGGCTTATTTTGCCATAACGAGAAGGGGTTCACCTAATCACGACGCGTCGATCGTTCACGGAATGGCACAAATCTGTCAATTTTTCCCGGAACTGGCATTTTCAGTTATGATTGTGGGACTTATCAAAAAGGAGATGCCATGCGTTCGATTGCCAGACGTACCGCAGTGGGAGCTGCACTATTGCTTGTTATGCCGGTAGCCGTATGGATTTCTGGCTGGCGTTGGCAACCTGGAGAACAAAGTTGGCTACTAAAAGCGGCTTTTTGGGTTACTGAAACTGTCACTCAGCCCTGGGGCGTCATTACACATTTGATTTTATTCGGCTGGTTTCTCTGGTGTCTGCGTTTTCGCATTAAGGCTGCCATTATGTTATTTGCCATTCTGGCGGCGGCAATCCTTGTGGGACAAGGCGTTAAATCCTGGATCAAAGACAAAGTCCAGGAACCACGACCTTTTGTAATCTGGCTGGAAAAAACACATCATATTCCGGTTGATGAGTTCTACACTTTAAAGCGAGCAGAACGCGGAAATTTAGTGAAAGAACAGTTGGCTGAAGAGAATAATATCCCACAATATTTGCGTTCACACTGGCAGAAAGAGACGGGGTTTGCCTTTCCTTCCGGTCACACGATGTTTGCTGCCAGTTGGGCGCTGTTGGCCGTTGGGTTGCTGTGGCCGCGTCGGCGAACGTTAACCATTGCTATCTTGCTGGTCTGGGCAACAGGAGTCATGGGAAGCCGCCTGCTACTCGGGATGCATTGGCCGCGCGATCTGGTGGTAGCTACGTTGATTTCGTGGGCGCTGGTGGCGGTGGCAACGTGGCTTGCACAACGAATTTGTGGGCCATTAACACCACCTGCGGAAGAAAATCGCGAAATTGCGCAACGAGAACAAGAAAGTTAACGCTGGTTGATTTTCCGAATTTAGCCCTTAAATCATCAACAATGCGCGTGGTTGCCATTTCGCAGACGGCGCGAAAATGGTACTTTAAAGGGCTATTGCGGTAAGTTGACCATAATTTATTCGCTCTAACCACATAACGGGAAGTAATGTGAAATATTTACTCATTTTCTTACTGGTGTTAGCGATCTTCGTGATTTCGGTCACGTTGGGTGCGCAGAACGATCAACAGGTGACGTTTAATTATCTGTTAGCGCAAGGGGAGTACCGTATTTCCACATTGCTGGCGGTATTGTTTGCTGCGGGGTTTGCTATCGGTTGGCTGATTTGCGGCCTGTTCTGGCTGCGAGTTCGTGTTTCCCTGGCGCGCGCTGAACGTAAAATAAAGCGACTGGAAAACCAGCTTTCACCCGCGACTGACGTGGCTGTAGCGCCGCATTCGTCAGCGGCGAAGGAATAACTTTCTATGCTGGAGTTGTTGTTTCTGCTTTTGCCTGTAGCCGCTGCCTATGGCTGGTATATGGGCCGCAGAAGTGCGCAACAAAACAAGCAAGATGAAGCCAACCGCTTGTCGCGTGATTACGTAGCGGGGGTTAACTTTCTGCTTAGTAATCAACAGGATAAAGCGGTAGACCTGTTTCTCGATATGCTTAAAGAGGATACGGGTACCGTTGAAGCCCACCTTACGCTCGGAAACCTGTTCCGTTCGCGTGGCGAAGTTGATCGCGCTATTCGCATCCATCAGACCCTAATGGAAAGCGCCTCGCTGACCTATGAACAGCGTCTGTTGGCGATTCAACAACTGGGGCGTGATTACATGGCCGCCGGGTTATACGACCGCGCGGAAGACATGTTCAATCAACTGACCGATGAAACTGACTTCCGCATTGGCGCGCTGCAACAGTTGCTACAAATCTACCAGGCTACCAGCGAGTGGCAGAAAGCAATTGATGTTGCCGAACGCCTGGTGAAGCTGGGTAAAGATAAGCAGCGCGTCGAAATTGCTCATTTCTACTGCGAGTTAGCCCTACAGCATATGGCCAGCGACGATCTCGATCGTGCCATGGCCTTGTTAAAAAAAGGTGCGGCGGCAGATAAAAACAGCGCCCGCGTATCCATCATGATGGGACGCGTATTTATGGCGAAAGGAGAATACGCCAAAGCCGTCGAAAGTTTGCAACGCGTGATATCCCAGGACAGAGAACTGGTCAGCGAAACGCTGGAAATGCTGCAAACCTGCTACCAGCAGTTGGGTAAAACTGCCGAATGGGCAGAGTTCCTGCAGCGCGCGGTGGAAGAGAACACCGGTGCCGATGCTGAACTAATGCTTGCGGACATCATCGAAGCGCGCGACGGTAGTGAGGCCGCACAGGTCTATATTACGCGTCAGCTTCAGCGTCATCCGACCATGCGTGTGTTCCATAAGCTAATGGATTACCACTTAAATGAAGCGGAAGAAGGGCGTGCTAAAGAGAGTCTGATGGTGCTGCGTGACATGGTTGGCGAGAAGGTGCGTAGTAAGCCTCGTTATCGCTGCCAGAAATGTGGTTTTACCGCATACACCCTCTACTGGCATTGTCCATCTTGTCGGGCCTGGTCAACCATTAAACCGATTCGCGGTCTTGATGGCCTGTAATTTTTAAAAAAATCCGACTTTAGTTACAACATACTAATTATTGATGTTCCATTGTGCTCCGGTAACTCGGGCGCAGAAAAGCCTGCCAGGGGAGAAATCGCAACTGTTAATTTTTTATTTCCACGGGTAGAATGCTCGCCGTTTACCTGTTTCGCGCCACTTCCGGTGCCCATCATCAAGAAGGTCTGGTCATGACGTTAACTGCTTCATCTTCTTCCCGCGCTGTTACGAATTCTCCTGTGGTTGTTGCCCTTGATTATCATAATCGTGATGCCGCGCTGGCCTTTGTCGACAAGATCGACCCACGCGATTGTCGTCTGAAAGTCGGCAAAGAGATGTTTACGCTGTTTGGACCTCAATTTGTACGCGAACTTCAACAGCGTGGTTTTGATATCTTCCTCGACCTGAAATTTCACGATATTCCCAACACTGCAGCGCACGCTGTCGCTGCTGCAGCTGACTTAGGCGTGTGGATGGTGAATGTTCACGCCTCCGGTGGGGCGCGTATGATGACCGCAGCGCGTGAGGCACTCGTCCCGTTTGGCAAAGATGCACCGCTTTTGATTGCTGTGACGGTGTTGACCAGCATGGAAGCCAGCGACCTGGCCGATCTTGGCGTGACGCTGTCACCTGCAGATTATGCAGAACGTCTGGCGGCACTGACGCAAAAATGTGGCCTTGATGGTGTGGTGTGTTCTGCTCAGGAAGCTGTGCGCTTTAAACAGGTATTCGGTCAGGAGTTCAAACTGGTTACGCCGGGCATTCGTCCGCAGGGGAGTGAAGCTGGTGACCAGCGCCGCATTATGACGCCAGAACAGGCGTTGGCGGCTGGTGTTGATTATATGGTGATTGGTCGCCCGGTAACGCAATCGGTAGATCCAGCGCAAACGCTGAAAGCGATCAACGCCTCTTTACAGCGGAGTGCATGATGAGTGATTCCAACAGCCGTCTGGTCTACTCAACGGAAACCGGACGTATTGATGAGCCAAAAGCGGCCCCTGTACGCCCTAAAGGCGACGGTGTGGTGCGTATTCAGCGTCAGACCAGTGGACGTAAAGGTAAGGGCGTTTGCTTGATTACCGGTGTCGATCTCGATGATGCCGAACTGACAAAACTGGCAGCGGAACTGAAGAAAAAATGCGGCTGCGGCGGGGCAGTTAAAGATGGAATTATTGAAATCCAGGGTGATAAGCGCGATTTATTAAAATCACTGCTTGAAGCGAAAGGGATGAAGGTAAAACTCGCCGGCGGTTAACATAAAAAGCCACGGATATATCCGTGGCTTTAGAATATTTTACTGTGTGTATTATTCAGTTATTTCGTACTGAACAGAATCAAGCGTATTATAATTGCGAGTCGATAATCGACATTTATTTACGATTATTTACCGACCTGGTGACCAATAACACCACCGACGGCTGCACCACCTAATGTACCCAGCGTACTGCCATCGGTCAGTACTGCACCGCCTAATGCACCTGCGCCCGCGCCAATTGCGGTGTTACGGTCTCGTTTAGACCAGTTAGAACAGGCACTCAGAGACATTGCCAGGGTAATTGCCAGAACAGCCGCGGTCATTTTTTTGCTCGTTACAAACATAATACTCTCTCCTGAATTTATGATTCACGGAAGTAAGCTCTCTATAACTATAATAGCTAAGAATAAGCCTGGTGAAATTATTCCGTGAAATCCGCTCGCGCGCAGGGTTATATCACGCAGGTGATAATGACTTCCTGTTATATCGCTGATAATAATTTTATATCTTGAGAGTGTTAATAACAGGTAAATAGTCTTAATTATCAACCAGGAATCATCTTAGAGCGGATGATTTGCAAAACAGCAAATCATCCGTAGAGAAGGGAAATGGTTAAATGTCAACGACGTGAACGGTGAGTTTACTGTGCTCAAGATGCATCAGATCGCTGGCGCGTATTTTCGAATCGGTAATCACGCGATTGAATCGCTCAACGGGGCCGATGGAGTATGAATGTACAGCACCAAATTTCGAACTGTCAGTCAGGACTATCGCTTCGCACTCTTTTTCCAGCACGGCATTGACCACATCGGTACGCATCATATCGCGACCGGTAAACCCAGTTTCAGGCTGCCAGCCATCAATACCAATAAATGCCTTGCTGAAATGCACCTGTTGGATGCACTGGCGTGTCAAAGGACCAACCATACTTTCGCTTTTTTTCTGGTACACGCCACCGAGCAAAATGACTTCACAAGGCGCGTCTTTCAGCAAATGCGCGATGTAGCTGCTGACCGTGATGATCGTGACATTTTTCTTCTGCTCGCCCAGAGTCCGGGCGAGCAGGGCATTGCTGCTGCCATTTTCGATAAAGATGGTTTCGCCCGGTTGAACCAGTGACGCGGCAAACTCGGCGAGTTCACGCTTCAGCGTATAGTTGTTCATCATACGGGTTTCGACGTCATCACTATCAAGCGAAACTGCAAAACCATGTGCACGGCGGAGGTAACTCAGTTTTTCGAGGGTGTTGAGATCCTGGCGAATGGTAACTTCAGAAACTCCAGTGGCTTTTGCCAGATCGGTTACGCTAACCTGACCCTGGTCAATGACCATCTGTAGAATAGTTTGTTGTCGGGAATTCATCGCTGTAATTCTTATAACGTTATAATACTTAATAAAAAAATACTGACGCGCCGGGCATCCTCAAATAGGAAAACCTGAAGGCACGATTGTTAAATCTCCCACGGTGCCTTCGGGATGTCTGGCGTAGATTCAGCAACCTGGCGCAAGAGTTCTGCTTTAAGTATCTCGAGATTATGGATCGCAGAGTGGTAATCGCCTGCCACAAGGATATCTAACACAATATCAATACGTTCGGCAACGCGCTGGGCATCAAATTCAGACATCAAGGACATCCTTTTAGCAAAAGGGGGAAAATGAATAATGCAAAAATTGCCGCTAAAAGAGAAGTGTTTAACGGCAACGGCTAATTATCATCCGGGAATACGATATATAATGACGGAATATATCGCTAAGTATATATATTCATCTACTTATGAGCGCTTCAGATAGCGTTTATACCAGCGTTCGAAGGCGACGGCGGGCATCGGTTTGGCAAACAAAAATCCTTGCCGCTCATTGATCCCGTTCTTGGTTAAAAAAGCATCTTCCTTTTTACTCTCCACTCCTTCAGCGATCACCTGAAGATTCAATGCCTGGGCCACAGCGACGATCGCCCGGACCAGCGACTGCGATACAGGTTGTTTGTGAATATCTCGAACAAAAACCTGGTCAAGTTTAATCGCATCGATCGGAAAGCGCGCCAGTTGCGAAAGTGAAGAGTAGCCGGTACCAAAATCGTCCAGATGCACTTGCGCACCTAGTTGGCTAAATTGTTGAATAACAGACAGTGCCAGTTCATCATTCTCAATCAGGCAGCTCTCCGTCAGTTCAACATCAATAGGGCAGTATTCAAAATTGAGTTCCTGGAGAACCTGTTTCAGGGCGGTGAAAATGGTTTGATCGGCGAGCTGACGTGCAGAAATGTTTACCGCCACTCGCAGGTTAATGCCTTTATCCCGCCACTTCGCCACCTGGCGTACGACATCGAGAATCACCCAACGGCCTAAAGGCACAATTAGCCCTGACTCTTCGGCGTAGGAAATAAAGTCCAACGGTGGAATCAACCCACGTTCAGGTGACTGCCAACGTACTAAAGCTTCCAGACTGCGTACTTCGCCACGCCAGGTGATTTTCGGTTGATAGTGAATAACCAACTGATCGTTTTCCAGTGCTTTACGCAAGTTGGTATCCAGCCAGAGATATTCAAATACCCGCTGATTCATTTCTGGGGTAAAAACGCAAAATTGTCCTCGTCCGCCTTCCTTCGCTGTGTACATTGCTGTGTCGGCGTGACGAATAATAGCCGCGCTGTCCGAACCATGTTCGGGAGAGAGTGAAATACCCACTGAACAGCTGGTATAAACTTCAATTAAACCAATGCGGAAGGGGAGTCGTAAGTGGGTCAAAATTCGTGATGCCATTGCTTCCAGCGCGCTTTGTGAGGTATTGGATGCCAGTACCAGAAACTCATCGCCACCTGGACGCGCCAACACCTGATCATGTTCGAGACAGCTTAAAATGGCCAATGACACTTCGCGTAATAGCTGGTCGCCAAACAAATGCCCATAAGCGTCGTTGACCTTTTTAAAATTATCCAAATCAAGATACACAACCCCAACTTTATTGTTATCTGCCTGATTAATGGCGTGATCGATTAACTCCTGCATTGCGTTACGATTCGGCAGTCCGGTGATACTATCGGTATTTGCCAGAATACGCAGTCGCTCCTGAGCGCGGCGCTCTTCGGTAATGTCGGTGCCGGAACAGATTAAAAAAATCTCGTTCTTGCCACTGCCGCTGTGGACAAATTTATTGCGAAACAGAAACAGCCGCTGGCCTTTACGTGTTGGTATCCACAGTTCGACTTCATATGCATTGCCGCTTCGAAAAAATACACGGTTATTGCGCCTGGATGCCGCAGCTTCACGACGGCTCATAAACAGTTTAAACACGCTTTGCCCAATGACGTCGTGTTCTTTCAACCCTGTGTAATCTTCACATAACCGATTGAAGCGTTGGATATTCCCCCGACTGTCGAGAATCACTATTGCGGAATGTGCTTCAGAAACTACCTGCTCAGCAAAGGAAAGCCCGTGTGATAAATCACGAGCAACCGCCGGTGTGTCATGCCATGCCGACGCGTTGCCAGCCCATTCCCGTTTATTGATTTTTCGTCCTACCAGATGCACAGAAAGATCGCTTTCATCGACGGTCAGACTCATCATCAGGCTGGAAGTGATGACCGTCATTTCCCTGATGCGAGCAGCCTGTTCGGCAGATAACTGCAACGTACGTTCAGGTTCTGTGGTTTCGGTGGTAGAAAAGCGCAAAACATCGCTGCTTTCCGTCAACCGCCAGTATGGATTGTGCGATCCGAGAAAGTTGTACAACGTTGTGGACTCCCTAACGGTTTTCATGATGCATATCCTCCGGTTAACAGCGGAGTCCGCGGTTAAATAAAAGGAACAACATGACTTACATGAAATTAACGGCGGCTAAACGCATTGTTTTTTTTATCTATTTATTTGTAATCCAGTTTTGGAAAAACGCCAGTTTTCAAACGAAAGTCAGTTAAAAATCTGCCGGGATATGGCGAAGGTGGAGCGGGGAAATAAACGGCCCATTCATGAGGAATGGGCCGTGAAAGGAGATTACGCGACCGGGCGTGCAATAATGCTGCGGGTTTCCATGCGGACTTCGGCAATGGTGACGTCAATAACGTCGGTCACTTTGTAAGCCGTTTCACCTTTAATTTGTACAGTGCCGTTTTCCTGGCTGCAAACCAGTTCATCGCGCACAGCGTGTAAGAAAGGTGCTGGAATAAAGGCGATAGCGCCGTTATCAACCAAACGCACACGCATGCCGCCACGGCTGATATCGACAATTTCCGCCGCGAAACGGGTGTCAGTCCCGGCTTTGTCTTTCAGGAAGCGTGCGTATAACCAGTCGCCAACATCACGTTCTGCCATTCGGTTGAGACGGCGACGCTCGGCCATTTGGACAGTGATTTCATCCTGCGGACGCGTCGCAGTTTCGCCTTTGATAACCGCTTTCAGCAGACGGTGGTTGATCATGTCGCCATATTTACGGATTGGCGAAGTCCAGGTGGCGTATGCTTCCAGACCGAGGCCAAAGTGAGGACCGGGTTCAGTGCTAATTTCAGCAAATGACTGGAAGCGACGAATGCGGCTGTCGAGGAAACCAGTTGGTTGCGCATCCAGTTCACGACGCAGTTTGCAGAAACCGTCCAGCGTGAGCACTTCTTCGGCATCGACATGCAGACCGTGGGTTTTCAGCAACGCCGCCAGCGCGTCGGCATTCGCCGGATCAAAGCCCATATGCACGTTATAGATGCCAAAACCGAGCTTATCGCGCAGTACGCGGGCCGCACAAATGTTAGCGGCAATCATCGCTTCTTCGACGATACGATTGGCAATGCGACGAGGCTCGGCGACGATATCCAGCACTTCACCTTTTTCACCGAGAATAAAGCGGTAATCCGGGCGATCTTTAAATACCAGTGCGTGGTTATTACGCCACTCGCCACGGCGTTGGCAAATTTGCGCTAACAAACGGACTTGTTCGGCAATTGCTTCACTTTCAGGCTGCCAGTCACCGGTATTTTCCAGCCAGTCAGAGACCTGGTCATACACCAGCTTCGCTTTGGATTCGATGGTGGCGGCAAAGAATTCGATATTATCTTCAATGGTGCCATCAGCGGAGAGCGTCATGCGGCATGCCAGTACCGGGCGGACTTCATTGGCGCGCAGTGAGCAGAGATCGTCAGAAAGCTCGCGAGGCAGCATAGGGATGTTGAAGCCAGGCAGATAGTTGGTGAATGCGCGAATTTTCGCGGCTTTGTCCAGCTTGCTGCCTTCAGCAATCCACGCGGTTGGATCGGCAATCGCCACAATCAGCTGAAGTTTGTCATCCGGCAACGCCTTAGCGAAAAGGGCGTCATCCATATCTTCTGTGCTGGCACTGTCGATGGTGACAAAATCCAGCGCTGTCAGATCTTCACGAACCAGACCTTCATCGAGCATTTCGGTAGCGACGCCGTCTGGTGCTTCTTTTTCCAGGTTATGGCGCGCCAGGGTAACCCACCACGGTACAAAGTGGTCGTCACCAAAAGTGATGTATTGTGTCAGTTCAGCATAGAAAGAACGATCGCCTTTCAGCGGATGACGGCGCATTTCGGCAACCGCCCAGTCGCCTTCTTTAAACTCGTGGGTCAGGCCACGGGCTGCGCGACAAGGAATAGCGTCTTTTAACAGTGGATGATCAGGAACGATGGCCAGACGGTCATTTTTGCCCTGGACTTTACCCACGAAACGAGTCAGAAACGGCTCAACCAGTTCTTCTGGCTCTGCGGATTCACGATCTTTTTCACTGTGGATCACTGCGATAATTCGGTCGCCATGCATGACTTTTTTCATCTGCGGCGGCGGAATGAAATAACTTTTTTGCGCGTCGACTTCCAGGAAGCCAAAGCCTTTTTCTGTGGCTTTTACCACCCCTTCAGCGCGTGGCGTCTGGGAATGCAGTTGCTGTTTAAGCTGCGCTAGCAGCGGGTTGTCCTGAAACATAATTGTCTATTTTGGTGGCCATTAGAGCGGCTGACAGTTTTACGCGAATCTGTCTGACGCAGCAAGGTTAATATGTCTCACCCAATGCGATTTTTAAGCGATTTATCCAGCCACACATCCCGCTCCATACCAGCAGATTAATAATCTGCGTTGATGATTTTTCGTGTTCGAGTAATGGACTGAATTGGGCTGCGCTAAAGCGATCGGGTGCTCGGGTCAGCCATTGTATCGCCTGAACGGTAGCGCGCTCAACAGAATGACGGTCAGCCCATTGGTTAATTTCATTTTCGCCCTTGCGCAGAAGGGGGCTGATTTTTTTATATTCATTTGATGAATTCATACAGGCAGCAAAACAAGCAGGACTGCCATTAATACGCGCGCATAACAACGCCGCAAGCTTATTATCCGGCTGTGTATTGACCCGTGTGCTGTTTAACAACTTTTCGAGAAGGGAAAGTGAAATAGGGTGGAGAGAGAGTGTTTCGGTCAGTTGGCAAAGTTCTGCATTAGAACTTTTTGTGTGCTCTTCAGGTAGTTTTTCCACCTCATAGCTGCTTCGCCAGCGTATTGATTCATCAGCAAACAGTGACGCGTCGGCGTAGTTTTGTATCTCCAGACCGGGTAACCAGCGTACCGAATGCCCGAGATAAGCCTGAAATGTCGCAATTGTCCGCGCCTGAAAGCCAATAAAACCAATTATTTGGTTGATTATCACACAGTCCCAGGCAGTAAGACCGACGTCATTCAGATGTTGGCGCGATCGGTTGTCGATAATAGAAGGCGAGCTGGCCAGTTGGCGGGCATATTGCGTGATTTGTGCCAACCGATGATTGCTTTCCCTGGAGGAATCAGGTCCGGGGAGCGGTGTAAGTCGCGCCGAATAGTAGTTGCACAACCGCTGGACGCCGCAAACCTGAGCAACCGTCAGGGCCGTCGACAAACGTTCATAAGCGGTGAAGGTCTGTGAACGGGTCACAGTAAGCTGGTCAGGGAACAACTCCGCTGCAAGAATGCGCGCCGGGACCATCCATGAAAGGAAGGGGGCCAGCGTTTCTTCATCAAGGATCACGTCGAGCAGAAAGGGATCGCGAACCTTTGCGGCTTCCGGGACCAGAGGCAGAACGTCATTCTCCGCAGTACTGGATTGCGTTTCATGATACCAGTGGCTTTTGCCGGTGATGTGGCGTTGTTCCATGGGCGCTCCTTGGTCGTAAAGGAAATCGTTATCCTGACGCAAGGCGGGAAGGGGAGAAAGACGGATCGGCGATAACAAATATCAGAAAGGTATAACAGAGATAACGGGCGGCAGAACGCCGCCCATCTTGACCAACAGAACGATTATTTCAGTTCGAGTTCGTTCATTGCAGCGATGCTGAAACCGCCGTCAACGTGGACCACTTCACCGGAGATACCGGCAGAGAGATCGGAGCACAGGAATGCCGCAGAGTTACCCACATCTTCAATAGTAACGGTACGGCGAATCGGGGTAACGGCTTCGCAATGAGCCAGCATTTTGCGGAAATCTTTGATACCGGAAGCCGCCAGAGTACGGATCGGACCAGCAGAGATGGCGTTAACACGCACACCTTCCGGACCCATCGCGTTCGCCATATAGCGCACGTTCGCTTCCAGAGACGCTTTTGCCAGACCCATAACGTTGTAGTTCGGGATAGCGCGCTCAGCGCCAAGGTAGGAAAGGGTCAGCAGGGCAGAACCCGGATTCAGCATGGAGCGGCAAGCTTTTGCCATTGCAACGAAGCTGTAGGAGCTGATGTCGTGGGCAATTTTGAAGCCTTCACGAGTAACGGCGTTAACATAGTCACCATCCAGCTGATCGCCAGGTGCAAAACCAATAGAGTGTACGAAACCGTCAAATTTCGGCCAAACTTTCCCCAGTTCAGCGAACATGGTGTCGATGCTGGCATCTTCGGCAACATCGCACTGCAGAACGATGTCAGAACCCAATTGAGCGGCAAATTCTTCTACGCGGCCTTTCAGTTTGTCGTTCTGGTAGGTGAATGCCAGTTCAGCTCCTTCGCGGTGCATCGCCTGAGCGATACCGTAGGCGATGGACAGTTTGCTGGCAACACCGGTTACCAGAATGCGCTTACCGGAAAGAAAACCCATAGCTTTAATCCTTATTGTTGATGCTTGTTGTGCCTGAAAATCAGGCGATTCGTCGTTTTAGTAAACAGTACGAACAGATAAACGGTTATTATAATCAACCTGGCTGTGGGTGGCTATAGTTGCCAGGTCTGACCGGAGCAGGGCGCGGGCAGGGTGGGCGCTTTTCCCCTCACCCTAACCCTCTCCCCAGAGGGGCGAGGGGACCGATTGTGCGCGTTGTCACCCCAGCAACAAACAGGCACATACAGCCCCCATGCCCTTTCAGGGAGAGGGTAACAGGCGGCTCAGTTCCTGCAGAATGATCCCCGGCACCGCTTGTTCATTTGCCTGCGCAGCAACAAACAGGCACATACAGCCCCCTCGCCCTTTCAGGGAGAGGGTTGGGGTGAGGGTGACCGGCGGCTCAGTTCCTGCAGAATCTCCCCCAGAACCGCCTCTTCATTATGATCGATCTCGTTATTCCAGAAACGCAGCACGGTCCAGCCCTGGGACTCAAGCCAGCGCGTGCGCCTGGTATCATACGCGATAGCTGAATCATGTTGCCCACCATCAAGCTCTACCGCTAAACGTGCAGAGCAACAGGCAAAATCGAGAATGTAATTCCCCACCGGATGTTGACGGCGAAATTTGAAATCAGCAAAACGTCGGCTGCGAAGATATCGCCAGAACTTTCGCTCCTGCGGGGTGAGGTTGCGTCTTAAATCGCGGGCATTTGCTTTTATTTTATCCATCCCTTCATTCTGACAGGATGAATTTCCCTGTCAGAATGAGGTGAATATTCTGCAAGCTTGATTCAGAAAATTAACGGTCCTTACGCCACGCATCCGCCGTCAATGCCTCGCCAAAATGACCGGCAATCAGTCGTTTAGTGAGGTCGTGCAGCGGAGAGGCGAGCACATCCGCAGTACTACCTCGCTCGACAACCTCGCCCTGATGCATCACCAGTACCTGGTCGCTAATGTGCTTCATCATCCCAATATGCTGGGTGACATAAATATACGAAATGCCCTGTTTTTCCTGTAATTCCAGCATCAGATTAATCAACTGCGAACGCATCGACATATCCAGTGAGGCGAGGGCTTCATCGGCAATAATCACTTTTGGACGCAATATCAGCGCGCGCGCCAGACCCAGACGCTGTTTTTGCCCGGGTGCTAACATATGCGGATAGTAACTGACGTGATCCGGTAGCAGCCCAACCATACGCATCGTTTCAATAATCTGTTTGCGACGCTGTTCCGGTTCCAGGTCGGTGTTCAGGCGCAGTGGAAAATCCAGAATTTGCGAGATACGTTGACGGGGATTCAACGAGGTCGAAGGATCCTGAAAAATCATGCGAATACGCTGACTGCGGAAGGAATAATCGCCAAAATGCAGCGGATGATCGTCAATCAATAACTCGCCGCTGGTAGGTTCTATCATTCCCGCCAGCATTTTTGCCAGCGTGGATTTACCAGAACCATTCTCGCCAATGATCGCCAGTGTCTGGCCTTCACGTAGCGTAAAGCTCAAGGGTTTTACCGCTTCTACGGTCTGACGACGAAACCAGCCGGTCCGGTAGCGGAACGTTTTACTTAAATTACGCACTTCAAGCAGCGTTTCGATCATCTCACTCTTTCTCCATGTTCAGCGGGAAATGACAGGCATAGAGATGATTTTTCGCCCCCGTCAAACGTGGCGTCACAATGCATTCTCGTTGTGCATACGGGCAACGCGGCCCCAGACGACACCCAATCGGTAACTGTTCCAGCAGTGGGATAGCGCCGGGCAGCGTATTGAGGCGACTTTTATGCGGCATCGCGCTGCCGAAGTCTGGTATTGCGCGGATCAGCGCCTGGGTATAAGGATGATGTGGCATCGTTACCAACTCCTTACTCGGCGCAGTTTCCACTGTCTGACCACAATAAAGCACGTTGATTTTATCCGCCCATTGGCTAAGCATTTGTAAGTCATGGCTGATAAGCAAAATAGTGGTATTGCTGTTTTGGTTGAGACGCGTCAGCAGGCGAAAGATTTGCGCCTGGGTTGTTGGCTCCATTGAGTTGGTCGGTTCGTCAGCAATCAGCAGACGCGGTTGATTCGCCAGTGCAATGGCTATCATCACTTTCTGACATTCACCTTCGGTCAACTCATAGGGAAAACTGCGCATCGCATCTTTGTGATCTTTAATCCCCACGCGGTGCAGCAGTTCAATGGCACGGCGTTTGCGCCAGCCAAAACGCTGCCACCAACGGCCTTTATAGGTCCAGGCAGGGATGTTTTGCATCAACTGGCGACCCACACGTTCTGAAGGGTCAAGACACGACTGTGGTTCCTGGAAAATCATCGACACGTTGTGACCAACCAGCTTGCGCCGTTCGCGTGCGGAGAGACGCAGCAAATCGATATCATCAAAACGCATACGGTCAGCAGTAACACGCCAGTTATCTTTATTCACCCCACAAATCGCTTTCGCAATCAAACTTTTGCCGGAACCGGATTCGCCAACAAGACCGCGGATCTCACCTTCGGTTAAGGTCATACTTACGCGGTCGACGGCTTTAACCCACTCATCACCGGTTTTAAATTCAATGGTCAGGTTACGAATATCGAGTAATGGCATTATTCCACCCCCGCAATAATTGCACGACGAACACCGTCGCCAAGGAGGTTAACCAACAGCACGCTAATCATAATTGCCGCACCTGGCAGCATGACAGTCCACGGGGCGACATAAATCAGTTCCAGCGCATCACCGAGCATCGCTCCCCATTCAGGCGAGGGGAGTTGTGCGCCGAGATCGAGAAAGCCCAGCGCAGCGATATCGAGAATTGCCATCGACAGTGCGCGGGTGATCTCGGTGACCAGCCCGGCGGTGATGTTTGGCATCACCGCAAACCAGAGAATATTCAGCGTTGATGCGCCATCCAGACGGGCGGCGATAACATACTCTTTTTCCAGTTCATCATGCACCATGCTGTAAATCGAACGTACCATACGAGGCAGCAGCGCCAGCCAGACGGCAAACATGGCGTGCGACAAACTCGGTCCGGCAAACGCTACAACGATAATTGCCAGCAGCAGAGAAGGGATCGCTAGTAAGGTATCCAGAATATGGTTTAGTACTGCTGAGCGTAGACCGTGCGTCGACCCGGCAAAGGTGCCAAGTATCAGGCCACAGATTGTCGCTGCAAGCGTCACCACAAATGCCCCCCCCACGGTTGGTGCAGCTCCACTCAGTAAACGACTTAAAACATCGCGTCCGAGGTCGTCAGTCCCCAGGAAGAAAGAAACTTCGCCATAGCGTGACCATGACGGCGGCAATAATTGATAGCCGAGAAATTGCTGATCGATTCCGTAAGGCGCAAACCAGCCGCCAAAAATACACAGTACAGCCAGTCCCGCGCAGCCGTACAGACCGACCATCGCAGAGGCATCACTATAAAATTTGCGCCAGGCGGTACGCAGCGTGCCCGGCGGGCGCTTTTCGCTGTATACGCTATCGTAAGGCATACCATTCCTTATGTTTCAGAGGGTTAGCCATGGCACCCAAAATATCAGAAATCACGTTAACAATAATGACCAGTGAGCCACACACCATCACTCCGGCGGAAATGGCCGCGTAATCTTGCTGGCGGATGGCGTTAATTAACCAGCGCCCTAAACCCGGCCAGCTAAAGACCATTTCGGTGATCATTGCCAGCGTTAGCATGGTGGAAAACTGTAAGCCCAGGCGAGGAATAACCGGAGGTAACGCGTTATGCAGAACGTGGCGACGCAAAATAGTAAAGCGTGACAACCCGCGTGTCGCCGCCGCTTTCACATAGTTCTGGTCATACACTTCGATAGTGCTGATACGCATCAGTCGGATGACTTCAGTTGTTGGCGCAACCGACAGGGTGATAACGGGCAATACCATATGACGTATTGCGCTCATAATCATTTCATCCCGCCACGGTGAGTCCGAAAGCCAGGCATCAATCAACGCAAAACCGGTAATCGGTTTCACTTCGTAGAGCAGATCGAAACGCCCTGAAACGGGCAACCAACCTAGCGTGAGTGAACAAAACAGCGTCAACAGAAGCGCCAGCCAGAACACCGGGATTGAAAAGCCCAGTAAGGCGATGGCGTTGATCAAGTTATCCTGCCACTTATGGCGCGTAATCCCGGCAATCATTCCTACGGGGATGCCAACAATCAGCGCAAAACCGAAGGCGAGGATGCACAGTTCCATCGTCGCCGGGAAGACCTCTTTTAACTGTTCGGCAATCGGTTGACCGTTAATGCTGGAAACACCAAAATCCCAGTGGATCAGGCCGTTAAACCAGAACACCCAGGCATTCCACAGTGACGCGCCTTGTAACGGCGCATGTGGGGTGAAATAGCTCAAGCTAAAGCCAACGAACGTCAGCAGGAACAAGGTGACAATCAATAACAAAATGCGGCGTAAGGTGAAGATAATCATGGTTTTTTCACCTCATCCTGTTTCTCGCGATACACACCAGCAAAGGAGGCGTTACCAAACGGGCTAAGAACCAGCCCTTTGATATCGTAACGGTAGGCTTGCAAGCGCAATGACGACGCCAGCGGCAAAATGGGCAATTCCTGCGCCAGAATACTTTGCGCTTCGTCATAGGCTTCAATACGCGCCGCTAGCTGCTGCGAGGAGAGCGCCTTACGCAACACGCTGTCGAATTTCGGATCGCACCAGTGGGCGAGGTTGGTCTGGGAATGTATTGCTGCGCAGCTCAGTAGCGGACGAAAGAAACTGTCCGGATCGTTACTGTCTGTCGCCCAACCGGATAACGTCAGATCATGGCTCATATCCATCAACCGCGCCTCCTGAAAACGACCTTCTACCGGCACAATCACCACTTTTACGCCAACCTGCGCCATATCCGCCTGAATCAGTTCGGCGGTTTTCAGTGGACTGGGGTTCCACGCCTGCGAACGTGTTGGCACCCACAGTTTCAGCGTTAAGTTTTCCAGCCCCAACGCCTTCAACTGTTCGCGCGATTTCGCCGGATTGTATTCAGTAATTTTAGCCTCGTTGTCATAGGCCCACGAGGCGCGCGGTAAAATAGAGGCTGCCGTTTCAGCCGTACCATAATAGATGGATTGCATCAGACGCTGGTTATTGATCGCCAGTGCCAGCGCATGGCGGACAGCGGGATTATTTAGCGGCGGTTTAGCAGTGTTAAATGCCAGATAGGCGACATTCATCCCCGGGCGCAGCGTTAAACGCAAGCGTGGGTCGTCACGCAAAATGGATAGCTGACTGGCAGCAGGCCAGGCCAGAACGTCGCATTCACCTGTCAGAAGTTTCGAAAGACGTCCGGTACCGCCGGAGCCTAAATCCACCACCACCTGCGGCATTAACGGTTTGCCGCGCCAGAAGTCATCATGACGTTGTAGGCGAATAAATTGCCCGGCGCGGTATTCCGATAACTGATACGGTCCAGTGCCGACCGGCTGACGGTCGAGTTGTTCCTGGCGATCTTCTTTCTCTAACTTCTGGGCATATTCTGCCGACATGACCGATGCATAATGGGTCGCCAGGTGCCACAAAAAAGAAGCATCTGGCTGGGCGAGTCGGAACTCAACGGTATGATTATCCAGTTTGCGGACGCTTTTAACGTTATCGGCAAATTGCAGGCTGTCGAAGTAGGGAAAGTTGCTGCCGTTGACGTTATGCCACGGGTTGTTACGGTCAAAAATTCGCTGGAAGGTAAACACCACATCGTCGGCATTCATTTTACGAGTGGGAGTAAACCAGTCGGTTTTTTGAAACGGAACATCGCGACGCAGGTGGAAGCGATAGGTCGCGCCGTTGTCGAGAACTTCCCAGCTTTCGGCAAGTTCCGGCATCAGGCGATAGGTATAGGGATCGACATCCAGGAGTCGATCATAAAACTGGGCGGCAAGGGTATCGACAATTAACCCACTGCTCGCTTTGGATGGGTTAAAGGTGTTGACTTGCCCGCTAACGCAATAGACAAAACCGCTGTCGCGGATATCAGCATGCGGGGGGGATTCAGGCGCGGCGATTGCCTGACCACTCACAAGTCCAGCAATCACCAAAAGAGACGATAATACCTGGCGCATAATATTAAGAGATTTTATGTAAAGAGGCTATCTTACTAATATTTAATGACATTTGCCATTACCGTTTGTGTTCAGGGGTCGTAATGAGGGCCGTGTGGTTGGTCGTTGAACAGGTGACGTCGCCATCTGTTCAACATTCGTACCCGTGATTTCTCTATAACTATAACTCACAGAACAACTTAGCGAGGAGCAGAGCGGTACGATCGTGAGAAACCCATTAAAGCACGCTGCAGTGCGTGTCATTTTTAGCCGGATGCGGCGTGAACGCTTTATCCGGGCAACGATACTGACCGAGCGTCTGCAATGAAATAATTACTCATTACCCCATTGATTCAAAAACTCTGCGATCTCATCAATGCGTACGGGATTAATCCCCGCTTCAGCAGCCATTTCATGTTGGGCTTCTTCGCTGATCTCTTCATTGTTCATCAAACGGGTGAGCAGTAACTGGAAGTAGTGGGCCAGCGGTGTGCGTTCAGCGTCTGCGACAGGCTCTGCGCATTCGGTCGCGTACTCATCGGCAATATCAAAATATTTTAGCGGGATATCGTGGTTCATTATTTGCCCCTGGGGTTAATGCGCTAAGCATAAGGGCGGATGATAGCACTCGTGATCCGGGTCATACATCTTTTTATAGTTAATGGCGCGGCGCATTACCCTCAGGCAGGATAATGCGCCGCGCATCCGACTATTACGTTTCGCTCACCGGCGTTCTGTCACCATCATACAACGGCACTTTGCGATAGCGGCGGATCAAATACCACAAATATGCGCCGCCTAATGAAGCCCATACCAGACCGAGTGTCAGTGACGTTGACTCGAGGTTAACCCACAGCACACCCACCGTCAGCGCGCCAACCAGCGGCATCAGCAAATAGTGGAAGTGATCCTTCCAGCTTTTATTCATTCCTTTACGCCGCCAGAAATGATTAAACACCGACAGGTTAACGAAGGTAAACGCCACCAGAGCACCGAAGTTAATCAATGCTGTCGCGGTGACTAAATCAAAGAACAGCGCTGACAACGCGACAATCCCGACCATAATGACATTCAGTGCCGGAGTCCGCCATTTCGGGTGCACATAGCCAAACACGCGTTCCGGAAACACATTGTCGCGCCCCATCACATACAGCACGACACGCTGGCATGTGACGCCAGGCCAGACGCTAACGTGTTCACAAACGTCGTGCAGAGGAAAATCGACTGGAACAACTTGCCGCCAACGTACAGTGCGATTTCCGGCAGTGCGGCGTCCGGATCTTTAAAGCGGCTGATATCCGGGAAGAACAGCTGCATAAAGAACGACGCGGCGATAAAGATAACGCCGCCGTACACCGCCGTCAGGAAGATGGCTTTCGGGATCACGCGTGCGGCGTCCGGCGTCTCTTCTGAAAGCGTGGTCACCGCATCAAAACCGAGGAACGAGAAACAGACAATCGTCGCCCCGGTAATAATCGGGATCAGGTGCGCGTTCTCGCTGATAAACGGCTGAAGTGACCAGACGGTGCCAACGCCTTCTCCTTTATGTAGTCCCTGAACCACCAGGAAGATAAACACCACCATGATGGAGATTTGCACCAGTACAAACAAGGTATTGAAGTTAGCGACCAGGTTGACGCTCTTCAGATTCGCGGCGGTTAAAATGGCGACGAAGGTTACCACCCACACCCACGGCGGCACTTCCGGGAAGAGGGCGGAGAGATAGATTTTCGCCAACAAAACGTTGATCATCGGCAAAAAGAGATAATCCAGCAGCGATGACCAGCCGACCATAAATCCGACGTGCGGGTTAATCGACTTTTGCGCGTAGGTATAGGCCGAACCGGCCTCCGGAAACTGGCGAACCAGTTTGCCGTAGCTGATCGCGGTAAACAGCACACCCGCCAGTGCCAGCAAATAGGACGCCGGAACGTGACCGTCGCTAATGCCGGAAACAATGCCAAAGGTATCGAACACAGTCATCGGCGTGAGATAGGCCAGACCCATCATCACCACCTGCCACAATTTCAGTGATTTTCGCAGACGGGTTTTGCCGGGTTGCGCAGCAATATTCAGTGGTGAATTAATAGCCATAATTGCTGCCTCCCCTGCGTAATAAGGTTTGCGGTCGTGTCGACCTGAAATCAAACCTGTTTAGCAAGGGAAGCAAAGGGGGCGGAGTCCAGTCAGTCGCAGGAGGGGCGCATACGCAGCCTCCCTCGCCATGCGGGGATTTAATCATCGGCATCATCTCATTTCCTCGTCACAGTCTTAATCGTTAACGGAAGCCCGTTGCCGCCTGCGCTCCATAACGCGACATCCGGGAAATGTCTGGATTACCAGCAAATGTCAGGCCTGGCTCCGCTCAGGCCGCTGAAACAACCCCGCAAGGGGTATTACGCGTTTTTCAACATCCACTCAATTTCTGTTTCTGTGATGAGGCGCTCAAACTGCAACAGCTCATCATTTTTACAGGCGTGATAGACATGACAGAAGCGTTCGCCTAAATAGCGGCGCAGGTGATCATTCTCGATAAACTCACCCAGGGCATCGCTCTGGCGAATCGGGAAGGGTAAGCCTTCCTGTTCCAGCCCGTTGCCTTCGACTTCTTCCTGTAATGGCAGTTCGTTATCAAGGCCATGCAAAATACCGGCAAAAATCGCTGCCATCACCAAATACGGGTTGGCATCGGCACCCGCCACGCGATATTCCACGCGGTGATTATGGCGATCGCCGCAGGGAATACGCAGGGCGACGGTGCGGTTGTTATGGCCCCACGACGCCTGCGTCGGTACATACATCCCCGGCTGGAAGCGGCGATACGAGTTCACGTTTGGTGCCAGCAACGCCATTGATGACGGCATCAGGTCAATCATCCCGGCGAGCATCTTTTTCAGCAGCGGCGAATCTTCGCCTTCCGCGTCAGAAAGCACGTTCTCGCCACGATTATTTTGCATACTGATATGGATATGCATCCCGCTGCCCGCGTGCTCTTCATACGGCTTCGCCATAAAAGTGGCGTGCATCTTATGCTTTTCTGCCATCAGACGCACCAGGCGTTTTAGTGCCAGCGCATCATCGCAAGCTTCCAGCACGTTATCGGTATGGTAAAGATTGATTTCAAACTGACCTGGCGAGGCCTCGGCGACCGCGCCATCTGCCGGAATCAGCTGTAACTGCGCCAGCTCATCAATATCATTGAGCACGTCGGCGAAGTGGTTGAGGTTATCAACGGAGTAAACCTGACTTTGTGTATTGCGGTCATCGGTGCCGGGCGCGCAGGGCGGTTGCAGATACCCTTCAGCGTCGCGCTGGCGATCCAGTAAATAGAACTCCAGCTCTACCGCTACAACCGGGAACAATCCGCGCTGGCGTAGCTGCTGCCACAGGCGGTTAAGAACGTTCCGCGGCTCAACGTCAAAGGGAGCGCCATCTTCATCGACCATGGTCAGGAGCATCTGACCGATAAACTCAGGATCTGCAGCAGAAGGGGTTAAGGAACCGAGAACAGGAACACAGGTACGATCCGGCTCGCCCATTTCCTGACCCAGGCCCGCTTCTTCTACTACGTTGCCCAGAATATCCATTGCAAACACCGAGGCCGGGAAATAACACCCTTTCTCGAGCTTCTTCAGGCTTGAAACAGGAATACGTTTCCCACGAAAACAACCATTCAGATCGGTAAGTAAAACATCAACATATTGCGTATTCGGGTAGCGCTCCAGGTAGCGTTTCACTTCCTGCGTAAAGGCGCTACCCCGCCTCTCTTCTGACTGCTGAACAAAGTTCTCTACTTCAACGATATTGGTTTCCATGATTCTTCGCCTTTGGTTTGTTTTCCGCTCGTTATCAAAGCGTAAAATATAATGACCACCATTCGAATCTGTATGCAAACTAAATGTTTGTCAAATGTTAAATTGAGTTTGCAAAAATGAAAACCCGCTGCTAGATTGAAAAAATATTGAACATAAAGGTCATTTAAAGCGCAGTAATGGCGATAATTTAGTCCACTTTGTGAGATTGAGCATGGAAAATATAATGAACAATCCGGTTATCGGTGTCGTAATGTGCAGGAACAGGCTTAAGGGTCATGCGACCCAGACTCTGCAAGAAAAGTACCTGAATGCCATCATCCACGCAGGCGGCTTGCCAATTGCGCTGCCACATGCGCTGGCGGAACCGTCATTACTTGAACAACTTTTGCCGAAACTCGATGGTATTTATCTTCCTGGTAGTCCCAGCAATGTGCAGCCGCACCTATATGGTGAAAACGGCGATGAGCCTGACGCCGATCCCGGGCGTGATCTTCTGAGCATGGCGTTAATTAATGCCGCACTCGAAAGGCGCATCCCCATTTTCGCCATCTGCCGGGGTTTACAGGAACTGGTGGTGGCAACCGGTGGTTCGTTGCATCGCAAGCTGTGCGAACAGCCTGAATTGCTGGAACATCGGGAAGATCCCGAACTGCCGGTGGAACAGCAATATGCACCGTCGCATGAAGTTCAGGTTGAAGAGGGGGGATTGCTGTCTGCACTGTTACCTGAATGTAGCAACTTTTGGGTAAACTCTCTGCATGGACAAGGGGCGAAGGTCGTTAGCCCACGGTTGCGTGTTGAAGCTCGCTCGCCGGATGGCTTAGTTGAGGCGGTTAGCGTCATCAATCATCCTTTTGCGCTGGGCGTACAGTGGCACCCGGAATGGAACAGTAGCGAGTACGCGCTTTCGCGTATATTGTTCGAGGGCTTTATCACCGCTTGTCAGCACCATATCGCTGAAAAACAGCGACTCTGACCACTACAGTTTAAGGAAATGCAAATATGAGTGATGAGGGACTGGCGCCAGGAAAACGCTTGTCGGAAATCCGCCAGCAGCAGGGGCTTTCACAACGTCGTGCCGCCGAACTCTCCGGGCTGACTCACAGTGCTATCAGTACGATAGAACAGGATAAAGTCAGCCCTGCCATCAGTACGCTACAAAAGCTGCTGAAGGTGTATGGTCTGTCACTCTCGGAATTCTTTTCCGAGCCGGAAAAACCTGATGAACCGCAGGTCGTCATTAATCAGGATGACTTAATTGAAATGGGTAGTCAGGGTGTGTCGATGAAGCTGGTGCATAACGGTAACCCGAATCGCACGCTGGCGATGATCTTTGAAACTTACCAGCCGGGCACAACCACTGGGGAAAGAATTAAGCATCAGGGTGAGGAAATAGGCACTGTACTGGAAGGTGAAATTGTTCTGACGATTAATGGTCAGGATTACCACCTCGTCGCGGGGCAAAGTTATGCCATTAATACCGGCATCCCGCACAGTTTCAGTAATACGTCGGCAGGTATTTGCCGAATTATCAGCGCCCATACGCCCACCACGTTTTAATCTTTTTGTTCTGTAAGCCGGGTAAGCGCAATGCGCCCGGCAATCCATAAAGAATGTCGCCAGAAATAAACGGGCATGCGGCCCGGGGATCTCTGCGCCCTGACGTTCACAAACTGCATATATCTGATACACGTGAAACAGGAGTCATAATGAATTTTCATCATCTGGCTTACTGGCAGGATAAAGCGTTAAGTCTCGCCATTGAAACCCGCTTATTTATTAACGGTGAATATACTGCTGCGGCGGAAAATGAAATTTTTGAAACCGTTGATCCGGTCACCCAGGCACCGCTGGCGAAAATTGCCCGCGGCAAGAGCGTCGATATCGACCGTGCGGTGAGCGCAGCACGCAACGTATTTGAACGCGGCGATTGGTCGCAGGCTGCCCCGGCAAAACGTAAAGCGGTGCTGAATAAACTCGCTGATTTAATGGAAGCCCACGCTGAAGAGCTGGCACTGCTGGAAACTCTCGACACCGGCAAACCGATTCGTCACAGTCTGCGTGATGATATTCCCGGCGCGGCGCGCGCCATTCGCTGGTACGCCGAAGCGATCGACAAAGTGTATGGCGAAGTGGCGACCACCAGTAGCCATGAGCTGGCGATGATCGTGCGTGAACCGGTCGGCGTGATTGCCGCCATCGTGCCGTGGAACTTCCCGTTGCTGCTGACCTGCTGGAAACTCGGCCCGGCGCTGGCGGCGGGAAACAGCGTGATTCTAAAACCGTCTGAAAAATCACCGCTCAGTGCGATTCGTCTCGCCGGGCTGGCGAAAGAAGCAGGTCTGCCGGATGGCGTGCTGAACGTGGTGACGGGTTTTGGTCATGAAGCGGGGCAGGCGCTGTCGCGTCATAACGATATCGATGCCATCGCCTTTACCGGTTCGACCCGTACCGGGAAACAGCTGCTGAAAGATGCAGGCGACAGCAACATGAAACGCGTCTGGCTGGAAGCGGGCGGCAAAAGCGCCAACATCATTTTCGCCGAATGTCCGGATTTACAACAGGCAGCAAGCGCCACCGCAGCAGGCATCTTCTACAACCAGGGGCAGGTGTGTATCGCCGGAACGCGCCTGTTGCTGGAAGAGAGCATCGCCGATGAATTCTTAGACCTGTTAATACAGCAGGCGCAAAACTGGCAGCCGGGCCATCCACTTGATCCCGCAACCACCATGGGCACCTTAATCGACTGCGCCCACGCCGACTCGGTCCATAGCTTTATTCGGGAAGGCGAAAGCAAAGGGCAACTGCTGCTGGATGGCCGTAACGCCGAGCTGGCTGCCGCCATCGGCCCGACCATCTTTGTGGATGTAGACCCGAATGCGTCCTTAAGCCGCGAAGAGATTTTCGGTCCGGTGCTGGTGGTCACGCGTTTCACATCAGAAGAACAGGCGCTACAGCTTGCCAACGACAGCCAGTACGGACTTGGCGCGTCGGTATGGACACGCGACCTCTCCCGCGCGCACCGCATGAGTCGCCGCCTGAAAGCCGGTTCCGTCTTCGTCAATAACTACAACGACGGTGATATGACCGTGCCGTTTGGCGGCTATAAGCAGAGCGGCAACGGTCGCGACAAATCCCTGCATGCCCTTGAAAAATTCACCGAACTGAAAACCATCTGGATAAGCCTGGAGGCCTGAAATGACCGAACATACCAGCAGTTATTACGCCGCCAGTGCGAATAAATATGCCCCCTTCGACACGCTGAATGAGTCAATCACCTGCGACGTTTGCGTGGTCGGCGGCGGCTATACCGGGCTTTCCTCCGCGCTGCATCTGGCGGAAGCGGGCTTTGACGTGGTGGTTCTTGAAGCCTCACGCATCGGCTTCGGCGCAAGCGGACGCAACGGCGGGCAGCTTGTGAACTCCTACAGCCGCGACATCGACGTTATCGAAAAAAGCTACGGCATGGATACCGCCCGTATGCTCGGCAGCATGATGTTCGAGGGTGGCGAGATCATCCGCGAACGTATCAAACGTTATCAGATTGACTGCGACTATCGCCCCGGCGGCCTGTTTGTGGCGATGAATGATAAACAACTCGCCACACTCGAAGAGCAGAAAGAGAACTGGGAACGCTACGGTAACAAACAGCTTGAATTGCTGGACGCCAACGCCATTCGCCGCGAAGTCGCCAGCGATCGCTACACGGGTGCGCTGCTGGATCACAGCGGTGGACATATTCACCCGCTGAACCTCGCCATTGGTGAAGCCGACGCCATTCGTCTGAACGGTGGACGCGTGTATGAGCTTTCTGCGGTGACGCAGATCCAGCACACCACGCCAGCCGTTGTGCGCACGGCCAATGGTCAGGTGACGGCGAAGTATGTGATTGTCGCCGGGAATGCGTATCTGGGCGATAAAGTGGAGCCGGAGCTGGCGAAACGCAGTATGCCGTGCGGCACGCAGGTGATCACCACTGAACCACTGTCGGATGATTTGGCCCGTTCGCTGATCCCGAAAAACTACTGCGTGGAAGACTGTAACTACCTGCTCGATTACTACCGTCTTACCGCGGATAACCGCCTGCTGTACGGCGGCGGCGTGGTGTACGGCGCGCGTGACCCGGATGATGTTGAGCGTCTTGTTGTGCCGAAACTGCTGAAAACCTTCCCGCAGCTGAAGGGCGTGAAAATTGATTACCGCTGGACGGGCAACTTCCTGCTGACCTTGTCGCGCATGCCGCAGTTCGGTCGCCTTGATACCAACATCTATTACATGCAGGGTTACAGCGGCCACGGCGTCACCTGTACCCATCTTGCCGGGCGTTTGATTGCTGAACTGCTGCGCGGTGACGCCGAACGCTTCGACGCCTTCGCCAATCTGCCGCATTACCCGTTCCCCGGCGGGCGCACGCTGCGCGTGCCATTTACCGCGATGGGCGCGGCTTATTACAGCCTGCGCGATCGTCTGGGCGTTTAATTTCCGATTAACAGTGAAGAGTCAAAAGGTGTGAAACATGAGCAACAATGAATTCCATCAGCGTCGTCTTTCTGCTACCCCACGCGGGGTTGGCGTGATGTGTAACTTCTTCGCCCAGTCGGCTGAAAACGCCACGCTGAAGGATGTAGAGGGCAACGAATATATCGATTTCGCCGCAGGCATTGCGGTGCTGAATACCGGGCATCGCCACCCTGATCTGGTCGCGGCGGTGGAGCAGCAATTGCAACAGTTTACCCACACGGCGTATCAGATTGTGCCGTACGAAAGCTACGTCACCCTGGCGGAGAAAATCAACGCCCTTGCCCCGGTGAGCGGGCAGGCTAAAACTGCGTTCTTCACCACCGGTGCGGAAGCGGTGGAGAACGCGGTGAAAATCGCCCGCGCCCATACCGGACGCCCTGGCGTGATTGCGTTTAGCGGCGGCTTCCACGGTCGTACATATATGACCATGGCGCTGACCGGAAAGGTCGCGCCGTACAAAATCGGCTTCGGCCCGTTCCCCGGTTCGGTGTATCACGTACCTTATCCGTCAGATTTACATGGCGTTTCAACGCAGGACTCCCTCGATGCCATCGAACGCTTGTTTAAATCGGACATTGAAGCGAAGCAGGTGGCGGCGATTATTTTCGAACCGGTGCAGGGCGAAGGCGGTTTCAACGTTGCGCCAAAAGAGCTGGTTGCCGCCATTCGCCGCCTGTGCGACGAGCACGGTATTGTGATGATTGCCGATGAAGTGCAAAGCGGCTTTGCGCGTACCGGTAAACTGTTTGCCATGGATCACTACGCCGATAAGCCGGACTTAATGACGATGGCGAAAAGCCTCGCGGGCGGGATGCCGCTTTCGGGCGTGGTCGGTAACGCGAATATTATGGACGCGCCCGCGCCGGGCGGGCTTGGTGGTACCTACGCCGGGAACCCGCTGGCGGTGGCTGCCGCGCACGCGGTGCTCAACATTATCGACAAAGAATCACTCTGTGAACGCGCTAATCAACTGGGCCAGCGTCTGACAAATACGTTGATTGATGCCAAAGAAAGCGTTCCGGCCATCGCGGCGGTACGCGGTCTGGGGTCGATGATTGCGGCAGAGTTTAACGATCCGCAAACGGGCGAGCCTTCCGCCGCCATTGCACAGAAAATCCAGCAACGCGCGCTGGCGCAGGGGCTGCTCCTGCTGACCTGTGGCGCATACGGCAACGTGATTCGCTTCCTGTATCCGCTGACCATCCCGGATGCGCAATTCGATGCGGCAATGAAAATATTGCAGGATGCGCTGAGCGACTAATAGCCCAACGCAATAATGTCTGATGCACTGCGCTTATCAGGCCTGCAAACGACGTATTGATTATGTATGCCGGATAAGGCGTTCACGCCGCATCCGGCAAGTTGTATTGCCCAACTTCGCTAAATCTGGTGCTTTTTCAACAACGCGCGGAACTGATGATAGGTTAACCCCAGTAATTCAGCCGCGCGCTTCTGGTTATATTTCCCTTGTTGCAAACTGAGTTGCAGCAACTCTTTTTCCTGCTGCATCTGAAACTCACGTAAATCCAGTGGCAGCGTTGGAAGCGAGGTGGTTTCTGAAACGGCGATAGCGTCTTCAGGCGGACGCCGTTTAAAGGGATCAATAATAATGTCATCAAGCGGATAATCGCTGGTGCCGTGGCGATACACCGAACGTTCCACCACGTTTTTCAATTCACGAATATTTCCCGGCCAGCGATAATTCAGCAATGTTTCTCTGGCGCGCTCAGTAAACCCCGGGAACAGAGGCAGCTTGATTTCCCGACACATCTGAATGGCAAAGTGTTCTGCCATCAGCATAATGTCGCTTTCGCGCTCGCGCAGGGGTGGCAGTTGAACAACATCAAAAGCCAGACGGTCGAGCAGGTCAGCGCGAAAAGTACCTTCATTGACCATCGCCGGGAGGTCGGCATTCGTCGCGCATACCAGCCGCACATTCACCTGCAATGGCTGGCTGCCGCCAACGCGCTCCAGTTCACCGTACTCAATCACGCGCAATAATTTTTCTTGCACCATCATCGGTGCCGTAGCGAGTTCATCAAGAAATAGCGTACCGCCGTCGGCACGTTCAAATCTCCCTGGATGACGTTTTTGCGCACCGGTAAACGCGCCCGCTTCGTGACCAAACAGTTCGGAATCCAGCAGATTTTCATTTAACGCCGCGCAGTTAAGGGAAATAAACGGCCCCTGCCAACGGGAGGAGAGATAATGCAGACGACTGGCAATCAGCTCTTTACCTGTGCCGCGCTCGCCGATGATGAGCACCGGTTTGTCCAGCGGTGCGAGATGCGAAACCTGTTCCAGCACTTCGAGAAAGCTGTTCGCCTCACCGAGTAAATTATCTTTGTATTCTGCCATGATGAAATTCGCCACTTGTTAGTGTAATTCGCTAACTCATCCTGGCATGTTGCTGTTGATTCTTCAATCAGATCTTTATAAATCAAAAAGATAAAAAATTGGCACGCAAATTGTATTAATAGTTCAGCAGGACAATCCTGAACGCATAAATCAAGAGGACAACATTATGGGTATTTTTTCTCGCTTTGCCGACATCGTGAATGCCAACATCAACGCTCTGTTAGAGAAAGCGGAAGATCCGCAGAAGCTGGTGCGTCTGATGATCCAGGAAATGGAAGATACACTGGTTGAAGTACGTTCTACTTCGGCGCGTGCGCTGGCAGAAAAGAAACAGCTGACTCGCCGTATTGAACAAGCGTCGGCGCGTGAAGTTGAATGGCAGGAAAAAGCCGAACTGGCGCTGCTGAAAGAGAGAGAAGATCTGGCGCGTGCGGCGTTAATTGAAAAACAGAAACTGACCGATCTGATTAAGAGCCTGGAACATGAAGTGACGCTGGTGGACGATACGCTGGTGCGTATGAAGAAAGAGATCGGCGAGCTGGAAAACAAATTGAGTGAAACACGCGCTCGCCAGCAGGCATTGATGTTACGCCATCAGGCGGCAAACTCGTCGCGCGATGTGCGTCGTCAGCTGGACAGTGGCAAACTGGATGAAGCAATGGCTCGTTTCGAATCTTTCGAACGTCGAATTGACCAGATGGAAGCGGAAGCAGAAAGCCACAGCTTCGGTAAACAAAAATCGCTGGACGATCAGTTTGCCGAACTGAAAGCCGATGATGCAATCAGCGAGCAACTGGCACAATTAAAAGCCAAAATGAAGCAAGACAATCAATAATAACATCCAGGCGGCGTCCGAACGCGCCGCCGCTCATCGTCTAAGGAGTCCTTATGAGCGCGCTATTTCTGGCTATTCCGTTAACCATTTTTGTGCTGTTTGTTTTACCGATCTGGTTATGGCTGCATTACAGCAATCGTTCTGGTCGCAGTGAATTGTCGCAAAGTGAGCAGCAGCGATTAGCGCAACTGGCTGATGAAGCAAAACGGATGCGCGAACGTATTCAGGCGCTGGAATCCATTCTTGATGCAGAACATCCGAACTGGAGGGATCGCTAATGGCGGGCATTAATCTCAATAAAAAATTATGGCGTATTCCACAGCGGGGCATGGTACGCGGCGTCTGCGCCGGGATTGCCAACTATTTTGATGTACCGGTAAAACTGGTACGTATCCTGGTGGTGCTGTCGATTTTCTTCGGCCTGGCGCTGTTTACCCTGGTTGCTTACATCATTTTGTCATTTGCGCTTGATCCAATGCCGGACAACATGGCCTTTGGTGAGCAGCTACCTTCCAGCAGCGAATTGCTGGATGATGTCGACCGTGAACTGGCGGCAAGTGAAACGCGTTTACGCGAGATGGAACGTTATGTCACTTCCGATACTTTCACGTTACGTAGCCGTTTCCGTCAACTGTGAGGAAAGTTATGAATACTCGCTGGCAACAGGCCGGGCAAAAGGTGAAGCCTGGTTTCAAATTAGCAGGCAAGCTGGTACTTCTTACCGCACTGCGCTATGGCCCGGCGGGTGTAGCTGGTTGGGCGATAAAATCAGTTGCTCGCCGACCGCTGAAAATGTTGCTGGCCGTGGCGCTGGAACCGCTGTTAAGTCGGGCTGCCAATAAACTGGCGCAGCGTTATAAAAGGTGAGGGGAGTTTCGCAAAAATTGTTAAAGCTAAGGCGTATTATGGATGGCAATTTTCATCCATAGAAGGACGCTTACATGTTTAAAAAAGGCTTACTTGCTCTGACACTGGTGTTTTCGCTGCCCGTTTTCGCCGCTGAACACTGGATCGATGTTCGTGTTCCAGAGCAGTATCAGCAAGAGCACGTTCAGGGAGCCATCAATATTCCCCTGAAGGAAGTGAAAGAGCGCATTGCCACCGCCGTTCCGGATAAAAACGACACCGTGAAAGTGTATTGCAATGCCGGACGCCAGTCAGGGCAGGCAAAAGAGATCCTTAGCGAGATGGGATATACCCACGTTGAGAACGCTGGCGGCCTGAAAGACATCGCAATGCCGAAGGTCAAAG
The DNA here is from genome assembly GCF_009820205.1 of Escherichia sp. HH26CH. NCBI lineage: Bacteria > Pseudomonadati > Pseudomonadota > Gammaproteobacteria > Enterobacterales > Enterobacteriaceae > Escherichia > Escherichia sp. HH26CH. The sequence continues at coordinate 87,346 of NZ_VNXM01000032.1, read as the reverse complement.
GTTAAAAGAATCCACCCTAAGCGGCGCTTATGCGCCGTTTACTTTTTCTGTCACACCTTATTTACATCCCCATAGATTATTTGCGTCAGCTCACAAATACGCTTTTTCCCTGGTAAAAAATGATTTCCTGCGTGACTAAAACCCTTGTGCTCAATTGACAGTTTATTTTCTGCGGAGTAGTCTCTCGTTTCATGGGACCGCTACCACGGAAAGGCAACATGAAACAGAAAATTACGGATTACCTGGACGAAATCTACGGTGGAACATTTACCGCGACTCATTTACAGAAACTTGTAACGCGTCTTGAGAGTGCGAAAAGATTAATTACACAGCGACGTAAAAAACACTGGGATGAAAGTGATGTCGTGTTAATTACCTATGCCGATCAATTTCACAGTAATGATTTAAAACCACTACCCACATTTAATCAGTTTTACCATCACTGGCTGCAAAGCATTTTTTCACATGTTCATTTGTTGCCGTTTTATCCATGGTCATCTGATGATGGCTTTTCGGTAATTGATTATCATCAGGTCGCCAGTGAAGCGGGGGAGTGGCAGGATATTCAGCAACTCGGTGAATGCAGTCATTTAATGTTTGATTTTGTCTGCAACCATATGTCGGCAAAAAGTGAATGGTTTAAAAACTATTTACAACAAAAGCCAGGCTTTGAAGAGTTTTTTATTGCCGTTGACCCGCAAACCGATCTTAGCGCCGTCACCCGCCCACGCGCGTTACCCTTATTAACGCCGTTTCAAATGAACGATAATTCAACGCGCCATTTATGGACCACCTTTAGCGACGATCAAATTGACCTCAATTATCGCAGCCCAGATGTATTACTGGCGATGGTAGATGTGCTGTTGTGTTACCTGGAAAAAGGCGCAGAGTATGTCCGTCTGGATGCCGTTGGCTTTATGTGGAAAGAGCCGGGAACAAGCTGCATCCACCTGGTAAAAACACATCTGATTATCAAGCTGTTACGGTCGATTATTGATGACGTAGCACCAGGTACAGTGATCATTACCGAGACCAATGTTCCGCACAAAGACAACATTGCTTACTTTGGCAACGGTGATGACGAAGCGCATATGGTGTACCAGTTCTCACTGCCGCCGCTGGTGTTACATGCGGTGCAAAAACAGAACGTCCAGGCGCTGTGCCAGTGGGCGCAAAGTCTGACGTTGCCTTCCAGCAAAACCACCTGGTTTAACTTCCTCGCGTCTCATGATGGTATTGGACTTAACCCACTGCGTGGCTTGCTACCCGAAAGCGAAATATTAGCGCTGGTCGAGGCATTACAGCAGGAAGGGGCATTAGTAAACTGGAAAAATAATCCCGATGGTACGCGCAGTCCCTATGAAATAAATGTCACCTATATGGATGCGTTAAGCCGCCGCGAGAGTAGCGATGAAGAGCGGTGTGCCAGGTTTATCCTTGCCCATGCGATTTTGTTAAGTTTCCCCGGTGTGCCAGCGATATATATTCAAAGTATTCTTGGCTCGCGTAATGATTACGCAGGTGTCGAAAAACTGGGATATAACCGTGCGATTAACCGTAAAAAATATCACAATGAAGAGATAACCCGAGAACTGAACGATGAAGATACATTAAGGCATGCGGTATATCATCAGTTGTCGCATTTAATTACACTTCGTTGCAGTCATAACGAGTTTCATCCGGATAATGATTTTACCATCGATACGGTTAATTCATCCGTAATGCGTATTCAAAGAAGCAACGCGGATAGTAATTGTCTGACAGGATTGTTTAATGTCAGTGAAAATATTCAGCATATAAATATTACTGATCTGCACGGTCGGGATCTGATTAGTGAAGTTGATATAGTGGGTAATGATATAACGCTGCGCCCCTGGCAGGTTATGTGGATTAAATAAAAAGGAACATCTCATGATTAAATCAAAAATCGTGCTGTTATCAGCACTGGTTTCCTGCGCCCTGATTTCAGGTTGTAAAGAAGAAAATAAAACGAATGTTTCCATCGAGTTTATGCATTCTTCGGTGGAACAGGAACGCCAGGCGGTTATAAGTCAGTTAATTGCGCGTTTTGAAAAAGAAAACCCAGGCATCACTGTTAAACAAGTGCCGGTGGAAGAAGATGCCTATAACACCAAAGTCATCACCCTTTCCCGTAGCGGCTCGCTGCCGGAAGTGATCGAAACCAGCCATGACTACGCGAAAGTGATGGACAAAGAACAGCTTATCGATCGCAAAGCGGTTGCTACGGTCATCAGTAATGTCGGTGAAGGCGCGTTTTATGACGGCGTTCTGCGGATTGTGCGCACCGAAGATGGTAGCGCCTGGACCGGTGTTCCTGTCAGCGCATGGATTGGCGGTATCTGGTATCGCAAAGATGTCCTGGCAAAAGCCGGGCTGGATGAGCCGAAAAACTGGCAACAGTTGCTGGATGTCGCACAGAAACTGAACGATCCGGCGAATAAAAAATACGGTATTGCACTGCCGACGGCAGAAAGCGTACTGACGGAACAATCGTTCTCCCAGTTTGCGTTATCCAATCAGGCCAACGTTTTTAACGCCGAAGGCAAAATCACCCTTGATACGCCGGAGATGATGCAGGCGCTGACCTATTACCGCGACCTTGCTGCCAACACCATGCCGGGTTCTAACGACATTATGGAAGTGAAAGACGCCTTTATGAACGGCACCGCGCCGATGGCGATTTACTCCACCTACATCCTTCCGGCTGTGATTAAAGAATGCGACCCGAAAAATGTCGGTTTCGTGGTGCCAACCGAGAAAAACTCGGCGGTCTACGGCATGTTGACATCGCTGACCATTACCGCCGGGCAAAAAAGCGAAGAGACGGAAGCGGCGGAAAAATTTGTCACCTTTATGGAGCAGGCGGACAACATTGCCGACTGGGTGATGATGTCGCCAGGCGCGGCGCTGCCGGTGAACAAAGCGGTTGTGACGACTGCCACCTGGAAAGATAACGACGTGATTAAGGCGCTGGGAGACTTGCCGAATCAGTTGATTAGCGAACTGCCAAACATTCAGGTCTTTGGTGCGGTAGGGGACAAAAACTTTACCCGCATGGGCGATGTCACGGGGTCTGGTGTGGTGAGTTCAATGGTGCATAACGTCACCGTGGGGAAAGCCGATCTCTCAACCACGCTGCAAGCGAGCCAGAAAAAGCTGGATGAACTGATCGAACAGCACTAATCCCAGGACAGGAATCCGCAATGAACAGGCTTTTTTCAGGTCGTTCCGATATGCCCTTTGCGCTGCTGCTTCTCGCGCCCAGCTTATTACTGCTGGGCGGTCTGGTGGCGTGGCCAATGGTGTCGAATATCGAAATCAGTTTTTTACGTCTGCCGCTTAATCCCAACATCGAGTCAACGTTTGTTGGGGTGAGCAACTATGTGCGTATTCTCTCCGATCCCGGCTTCTGGCACTCGCTGTGGATGACGGTCTGGTATACCGCGCTGGTGGTGGCAGGTAGCACCGTGCTCGGCCTGGCGGTGGCGATGTTTTTCAACCGCGAGTTTCGCCTGCGCAAAACCGCGCGTTCGTTGGTGATCCTCTCCTACGTAACGCCGTCCATTTCGCTGGTGTTCGCCTGGAAATACATGTTCAACAACGGCTACGGCATTGTGAACTACCTCGGCGTCGATCTTCTGCATCTCTATGAGCAGGCGCCGCTGTGGTTCGATAACCCGGGCAGTAGTTTTGTACTGGTGGTGCTGTTCGCCATCTGGCGCTACTTCCCGTATGCCTTTATTTCGTTTCTGGCGATTTTGCAGACCATCGACAAATCGCTGTACGAAGCGGCAGAGATGGATGGCGCGAATGCCTGGCAGCGGTTTCGCATCGTCACGCTGCCCGCGATTATGCCGGTCCTGGCGACGGTGGTGACTCTGCGTACCATCTGGATGTTCTACATGTTCGCTGACGTTTATTTGCTGACGACCAAGGTCGATATTCTCGGCGTCTATCTCTACAAAACCGCCTTTGCCTTTAATGACTTAGGGAAAGCGGCGGCGATCTCAGTGGTGCTCTTCATCATTATTTTCGCTGTCATTCTGCTGACCAGAAAACGGGTGAACCTCAATGGCAACAAATAAACGCACACTCAGTCGCATCGGTTTTTACTGCGGGCTGGCGCTGTTTCTCATCATCACGCTGTTTCCGTTTTTTGTGATGTTGATGACCTCGTTCAAAAGCGCGAAAGAGGCGATCTCGCTGCATCCTACGCTGCTGCCACAGCAGTGGACGCTGGAGCATTACGTCGACATTTTTAATCCGGTGATTTTCCCGTTTGTCGATTATTTCCGTAACAGCCTGGTGGTGTCGGTAGTTTCATCCGTGATAGCAGTATTTCTCGGCATTCTCGGGGCTTACGCGCTTTCCCGCCTGCGCTTTAAAGGGCGAATGACCATCAACGCCAGCTTCTACACGGTGTACATGTTCTCCGGCATTTTGCTGGTGGTGCCGCTGTTCAAAATCATCACCGCGCTTGGCGTTTACGACACCGAGATGGCGCTGATCATCACCATGGTGACGCAAACCCTGCCTACCGCCGTGTTTATGCTGAAAAGCTACTTCGACACCATCCCCGATGAAATCGAAGAAGCGGCGATGATGGATGGCCTCAACCGGCTGCAAATCATCTTCCGCATCACGGTACCGCTGGCGATGTCCGGGCTGATATCCGTGTTCGTCTACTGCTTTATGGTGGCATGGAACGACTATCTGTTTGCCTCGATTTTCCTCTCCAGCGCCAGCAATTTCACTTTACCGGTAGGCCTGAACGCGCTGTTCAGTACCCCTGATTACATCTGGGGCCGAATGATGGCGGCCTCGCTGGTGACCGCATTGCCGGTGGTGATTATGTATGCACTTTCGGAACGTTTTATTAAGAGTGGTTTGACCGCCGGTGGCGTGAAGGGCTAAAGCGGCCAGTTTCTTGACAAGGAGTTTTACATGAAAAAGTTAGTAGCCACAGCACCGCGCGTTGCCGCGTTGGTGGAGTATGAAGACAGGGCGATTTCAGCCAATGAAGTGAAGATCCGCGTGCGGTTCGGCGCGCCGAAACACGGGACGGAAGTGGTCGATTTCCGCGCCGCCAGCCCGTTTATCGATGAAGACTTTAATGGCGAATGGCAGATGTTCACCCCCCGTCCGGCAGATGCGCCGCGCGGCATTGAGTTTGGCAAGTTCCAGCTTGGCAACATGGTGGTTGGCGACATTATCGAGTGCGGCAGCGACGTTACCGACTACGCGGTGGGTGACAGCGTATGCGGCTACGGCCCGCTTTCCGAAACGGTCATCATTAACGCGGTGAATAACTACAAACTGCGCAAGATGCCGCAAGGTAGCTCGTGGAAAAACGCCGTCTGTTACGACCCGGCGCAGTTTGCCATGAGCGGCGTGCGCGATGCCAACGTGCGCGTGGGCGATTTTGTGGTGGTAGTCGGGCTTGGTGCGATTGGTCAAATTGCCATTCAACTGGCAAAACGCGCTGGCGCGTCGGTGGTGATTGGTGTCGATCCTATCGCTCATCGCTGTGATATTGCCCGTCGCCACGGGGCGGATTTCTGCCTTAACCCCATTGGCACGGATGTAGGCAAAGAGATTAAAACGCTGACCGGCAAGCAGGGTGCCGATGTGATTATCGAAACCAGCGGCTACGCCGACGCGCTGCAATCGGCACTGCGCGGCCTGGCTTATGGCGGCACCATCTCCTATGTTGCGTTTGCCAAACCGTTTGCTGAAGGTTTTAACCTCGGACGCGAAGCGCATTTCAACAACGCCAAAATTGTCTTCTCTCGTGCGTGCAGTGAACCGAACCCGGATTATCCGCGCTGGAGCCGCAAGCGTATTGAAGAAACTTGCTGGGAACTGCTGATGAACGGTTATCTCAATTGTGAAGATTTAATCGACCCGGTGGTGACCTTTGCTAACAGCCCGGAAAGCTACATGCAGTATGTCGACCAGCATCCGGAACAGAGCATCAAAATGGGCGTAACTTTTTAATTCTAAGGACGGAAAAATGAAAATTGGTACACAGAATCAGGCGTTCTTTCCGGAAAATATTCTGGAGAAATTTCGTTATATCAAAGAGATGGGTTTTGATGGCTTTGAGATTGACGGCAAACTGCTGGTTAACAATATCGAAGAAGTCAAATCAGCGATCAAAGAAACCGGTTTACCGGTGACCACCGCCTGCGGCGGTTATGACGGCTGGATTGGGGACTTTATCGAAGAACGTCGTCTTAATGGTTTAAAGCAGATCGAGCGCATTCTTGAGGCGCTGGCGGAAGTGGGCGGCAAAGGTATTGTCGTTCCAGCAGCGTGGGGCATGTTTACCTTTCGCTTACCGCCGATGACCTCGCCGCGCAGCCTGGATGGCGATCGTCAAATGGTGAGCGATTCCCTGCGTTTCCTGGAGAAGGTAGCCGCGCGTACCGGAACGGTGGTGTATCTCGAACCGCTAAACCGCTATCAGGACCACATGATCAACACGCTCGCCGATGCTCGTCGTTACATCGTCGAAAACAACCTTAAACATGTGCAGATTATCGGCGATTTCTATCACATGAACATCGAAGAGGATAACCTGGCGCAGGCGCTGCATGACAACCGTGACCTGCTTGGTCATGTGCATATTGCCGATAACCATCGCTATCAGCCGGGCAGCGGCACCCTCGATTTCCACGCACTGTTTGAACAGTTGCGCGCCGATAACTATCAGGGCTATGTGGTGTATGAAGGGCGCATTCGGGCAGAAGATCCTGCTCAGGCGTACCGTGATTCTTTGGCCTGGTTGCGCACCTGCTAAGAGGTCTTTGTGAAAAGTGCAATGACAAGCTCTCCGCTGCGGGTCGCGATAATAGGCGCGGGCCAGGTGGCGGATAAGGTTCATGCTTCGTACTACTGCACCCGCAACGATCTGGAACTGGTGGCTGTCTGTGACAGCCGCCTTTCCCAGGCGCAGGCGTTGGCAGAGAAATACGGGAACGCATCCGTGTGGGACGATCCGCAGGCCATGCTGCTGGCGGTAAAACCTGACGTGGTAAGCGTCTGTTCACCTAACCGTTTTCATTACGAGCATACCCTGATGGCGCTGGAGGCAGGCTGCCATGTGATGTGCGAGAAACCACCCGCCATGACACCAGAACAGGCGCGGGAGATGTGTGATACCGCGCGTAAACAGGGTAAGGTGCTGGCCTACGACTTTCACCATCGTTTTGCCCTTGATACGCAACAACTGCGTGAACAGGTGACCAACGGCGTTTTAGGTGAGATTTACGTCACGACCGCCCGAGCCCTGCGTCGCTGCGGTGTTCCCGGTTGGGGTGTGTTTACCAATAAAGAACTTCAGGGTGGCGGCCCGCTGATCGACATCGGCATTCATATGCTGGATGCCGCGATGTATGTGCTGGGCTTTCCGGCGGTGAAAAGCGTGAATGCGCACAGCTTTCAAAAGATCGGCCCGCAAAAGAGCTGTGGTCAATTTGGCGAGTGGGACCCGGCAACCTACAGCGTCGAAGATTCGCTGTTTGGCACCATTGAATTTCATAACGGCGGTATTCTTTGGCTCGAGACATCATTTGCACTCAACATTCGCGAACAGTCAATTATGAACGTCAGCTTTTGCGGCGATAAAGCGGGAGCCACGCTGTTTCCGGCGCATATCTATACCGATAACAACGGTGAATTAATGACGCTGATGCAACGGGAACTGGCCGACGACAACCGTCATTTGCGCAGCATGGAAGCCTTTATCAATCACGTACAGGGCAAGCCAGTGATGATTGCCGACGCCGAACAAGGGTACATCATCCAGCAACTGGTGGCGGCGCTGTATCAATCCGCAGAAACAGGGACGCGTGTGGAATTATGACCAGGCCAGTAACATTAACGGAACCCCATTTCAGCCAGCATACCCTGAATAAATATGCCTCATTAATGGCGCAGGGAAACGGCTATCTTGGGCTTCGTGCCAGCCATGAAGAAGATTACACGCGGCAGACGCGCGGCATGTATCTGGCAGGGCTTTATCATCGAGCCGGGAAAGGTGAAATCAACGAACTGGTGAATCTGCCAGACGTGGTGGGAATGGAAATTACCCTAAACGGGGAGATTTTTTCGTTATCCCGCGAAGCGTGGCAGCGTGAGCTTGACTTTGCCAGTGGAGAATTACGCCGCAGTGTTATCTGGCGCACCAGCGACGGCGCAGGGTTCACCATTGAAAGCCGTCGTTTTGTTTCGACAGATCAACTGCCGCTGATCGCGCTGGAAATCAGTATTACCCCGCTGGACGCCGAGGCATCAGTGCTGATCTCAACAGGCATTGACGCCACGCAAACTAACCATGGTCGCCAGCATCTTGATGAAACCCAGGTGCGCGTGTTTGGCCAGCACCTGATGCAGGGGATCTACACCACCCAGGATGGGCGCAGTGATGTGGCCATCAGCTGTCACTGTCAGGCGAGTGGTGACGTTCAGCAGTGCTATACCGCAAAAGAGCGCCGTTTGCTGCAACATACCAGCGCGCAACTTCGCACAGGTGAAACACTGACCCTGCAAAAGCGGGTGTGGATTGACTGGCGGGACGACCGACAAGCCGCTTTAGACGAGTGGGGCAGTGCGTCGCTTCGCCAGCTCGAAAGGTGCACGCAACAGAGTTATGACCAACTTCTTGCAGCATCCACAGAAAACTGGCAGCAATGGTGGCAGAAACGTCGTATCACGGTAAACAGTAGCGATGCGCACGATCAGCGGGCGTTAGACTATGCGCTTTATCATTTGCGTATTATGACGCCCGCCCATGACGAGCGTAGCAGCATTGCGGCGAAAGCCTTAACCGGCGAAGGCTACAAAGGCCACGTTTTCTGGGATACGGAAGTGTTCCTGCTGCCGTTCCATCTGTTTAGCGAACCGACGATTGCCCGAAGTTTACTGCGCTATCGCTGGCACAACTTGCCTGGCGCGCAGGAGAAAGCGCGACGCAATGGCTGGCAGGGCGCGCTGTTTCCGTGGGAGAGCGCACGTAGCGGCGAAGAAGAAACGCCGGAATTTGCCGCCATTAACATTCGTACCGGACTGCGGCAAAAAGTGGCCTCAGCGCAGGCGGAACATCATCTGGTTGCCGATATCGCCTGGGCGGTTATTCAATACTGGCAGGTAACGGGGGATGAAAGCTTCATTGCTCACGAAGGCATGGCGCTACTGCTGGAGACCGCAAAGTTCTGGATTAGCCGCGCGGTAAGGGTTAACGATCGTCTGGAAATTCATGATGTTATTGGGCCAGACGAATATACCGAACACGTTAACAATAACGCATACACAAGTTATATGGCCTGCTACAACGTCCAACAGGCACTGAATATTGCTCGCCAGTTTGGCTGTAGCGACGATGCGTTTATTCATCGTGCCGACATGTTCCTCAAAGAGCTGTGGATGCCAGAAATTCAGCCCGACGGCGTTTTGCCGCAGGATGATTCGTTTATGGCGAAACCGGCGATAGATCTGGCGAAATACAAAGCGGCGGCAGGCAAACAAACCATTCTGCTGGATTATTCACGCGCAGAAGTGAACGAGATGCAGATCCTCAAGCAGGCCGATGTGGTGATGCTCAATTACATGCTACCAGAACAATTTTCAGCGGCCTCTTGTCTCGCCAATCTGCAATTTTATGAACCGCGCACCATTCACGACTCGTCATTGAGTAAAGCGATCCACGGCATTGTTGCCGCGCGTTGTGGCTTGCTTGCGCAGAGTTACCCGTTCTGGCGCGAGGGGAGTGAAATCGATCTTGGTGCTGATCCGCATAGCTGCGATGACGGTATCCATGCCGCCGCAACTGGCGCTATCTGGCTGGGGGCGATTCAGGGTTTTGCCGGAGTCAGCGTGCGCGACGGCGAATTACATCTGAACCCAGTGTTACCTGAGCAGTGGCAACAGTTATCTTTCCCTTTGTTCTGGCAGGGCTGCGAATTACAGGTCACTCTCGACGCGCAGCGTATTGCGATTCGAACTTCTGCGCCCGTTGCACTGCGGTTGAACGGTCAGCTTATTTCCGTGACTGAAGAATCTGTTTTCTGTTTGGGTGATTTTATTTTGCCCTTCAATGGGACCGCTACCACACATCAGGAGGATGAATGAAACTACAAGGGGTAATTTTCGATCTGGATGGCGTGATCACCGACACCGCACATCTGCACTTCCAGGCATGGCAGCAGATTGCCGCCGAAATCGGCATCAGCATCGATGCGCAATTTAACGAGACGTTAAAAGGGATCAGCCGCGATGAGTCCCTGCGACGCATTCTGCAACACGGGGGCAAAGAGGGCGACTTTAACGTGCAAGAGCGGGCGCAACTGGCGTATCGCAAAAATCTGCTCTACGTCCACTCACTGCGCGAACTGACGGTTAACGCTGTTCTGCCGGGAATTCGGCCTTTGCTGGCAGATCTTCGGGCGCAAGGCATCCCGGTAGGGCTGGCCTCCGTCTCTCTGAATGCCCCAACAATTTTAGCGGCGCTGGAGCTGCGCGAGTTTTTCACCTTCTGCGCGGACGCTTCCCAACTTAAACACTCGAAACCGGACCCGGAAATCTTTCTCGCCGCCTGTGCCGGGCTGGGCGTGCCGCCGCAGGCATGTATCGGCATTGAAGATGCGCAGGCGGGCATTGACGCCATTAACGCCAGCGGTATGCGCTCGGTGGGGATCGGCGCGGGCTTAACTGGGGCGCAATTACTGTTGCCCTCAACGGAGTCCCTGACCTGGCCGCGGTTATCGGCCTTCTGGCAAAACGTATAGCAAAGGAATCAACATGGCACAGCTTTCGTTACAACATATTCAAAAGATCTACGATAACCAGGTGCATGTGGTGAAGGACTTCAACCTGGAGATTGCCGATAAAGAGTTCATCGTGTTTGTCGGTCCGTCGGGCTGCGGTAAATCGACCACCCTGCGTATGATTGCCGGGCTTGAGGAGATCAGCGGCGGCGATCTGTTGATCGACGGTAAACGAATGAATGACGTTCCGGCCAAAGCACGCAATATCGCGATGGTGTTCCAGAACTACGCGCTGTATCCGCATATGACGGTCTACGACAACATGGCGTTTGGCCTGAAGATGCAAAAAATCGCCAAAGAGGTGATTGATGAGCGGGTTAACTGGGCGGCGCAAATCCTTGGCCTGCGTGAGTACCTGAAACGCAAGCCGGGTGCGCTTTCCGGCGGGCAACGCCAGCGTGTGGCGCTCGGACGGGCGATTGTGCGCGAAGCGGGCGTGTTTTTGATGGATGAACCGCTCTCTAACCTGGATGCCAAGCTGCGCGTACAAATGCGCGCGGAAATCAGCAAGCTGCATCAGAAACTGAACACCACCATGATCTACGTGACCCACGATCAGACCGAAGCGATGACCATGGCGACGCGGATTGTCATTATGAAGGATGGGATTGTTCAGCAGGTCGGTGCGCCGAAAACGGTCTATAACCAACCGGCGAATATGTTTGTTGCCGGATTTATTGGGTCACCAGCAATGAATTTTATTCGCGGCACGATCGATGGTGATAAATTCGTTACGGAAACGCTTAAATTAACCATTCCCGAAGATAAATTAGCGGTTCTGAAAACGCAGGAAAGTTTGCATAAGCCCATCGTGATGGGAATACGCCCGGAAGATATTCATCCGGATGCGCAAGAGGAAAATAACATTTCCGCCAAAATTAGCGTGGCGGAATTAACCGGTGCGGAATTTATGCTCTACACCACGGTTGGGGGGCACGAGCTGGTGGTCCGTGCCGGTGCGTTAAATGATTATCATGCAGGAGAAAACGTCACTATTCATTTCGATATGACCAAATGTCATTTCTTTGATGCAGAAACGGAAATAGCAATTCGCTAAATACAGGGGGAAGGCATTCCCCCAGGATAATACAAGGAACAATAATGAAAAAGTTATTACCCTGTACCGCACTGGTGATGTGTGCGGGAATGGCCTGCGCACAGGCTGAGGAAAAAAACGACTGGCACTTTAATATCGGCGCGATGTACGAAATAGAAAACGTCGAGGGTTATGGCGAAGATATGGACGGGCTGGCGGAGCCTTCCGTCTATTTTAATGCTGCCAATGGGCCGTGGAGAATATCGCTGGCTTATTACCAGGAAGGGCCGGTAGATTATAGCGCGGGTAAACGTGGAACCTGGTTTGATCGCCCGGAACTCGAAGTGCATTATCAGTTTCTCGAAAGCGATGATTTCAGTTTCGGCCTGACCGGTGGTTTCCGTAACTATGGTTATCACTACGTTGATGAACCGGGTAAAGACACGGCAAATATGCAGCGCTGGAAAATCGCGCCAGACTGGGATGTGAAACTGACTGACGATTTACGTTTCAACGGATGGCTGTCGATGTATAAATTTGCCAACGATCTGAATACAACCGGTTATGCTGATACCCGTGTCGAAACGGAAACGGGTCTGCAATATACATTCAACGAAACGGTTGCCTTGCGAGTGAACTATTATCTCGAGCGCGGCTTCAATATGGACGACAGCCGCAATAACGGTGAATTCTCCACGCAAGAAATTCGCGCCTATTTACCGCTGACGCTCGGCAATCACTCGGTAACACCGTATACGCGCATTGGGTTGGATCGCTGGAGTAACTGGGACTGGCAGGATGATATCGAACGTGAAGGCCATGATTTTAACCGTCTTGGTTTGTTTTACGGTTATGATTTCCAGAATGGTCTTTCCGTTTCGCTGGAATATGCGTTTGAGTGGCAGGATCACGACGAAGGCGATAGCGATAAATTCCATTATGCAGGTGTCGGTGTGAATTACGCGTTCTGATAATGTGCTAAATTGCCGGATGCGGCGCGAGTACTTTATCCGGTTTATAAATGTAGGCCGGATAAGATGCGCCAGCATCGCATCCGGCATTCAGGCAACGTAGCTGGCATTTATTTCAACGACATATGCGTGGCAACGGTAATATTTTGTGGTGACGGTTTTCCGGCAATTAAGCGGAATAATAACTCGCAGCTTTGTTGACCTAACTCCTGCGTCGGAACATCGATGCCGCCCGGTGCAGGCGTTAATATAAACGACAGCGTTTCATTACTATAACCCACCACCGCTAACTGCTGCGGAATAGCAATGTTTTTCTCTGCCGCCGCACGATAAATGCTCATTAATTTCAGGCTGTCAGTAGCAAACACTGCCTCAGGCAACGGTGACTGGCTTAATAATTCCCGCGCGGCTTGCAGTGCTGTCTCATGGGTATAACCGCCGTCAACGATCCACTCATTGCGCACTGCAATATTATGATCTTCCAGACTTTGCTTATAACCATTAACGCGGTCAACCGAAACATGGACATCAAGCGGAGCATGTAGGCAGGCAATATTTTCATGTCCACTTTCAATTAATGCATCGGTCAGCGCAATACTGTCGCCAAAATTATCGGTGTCGACAGAATAAACATGGGCGTATTCACCTTCAACTTTGCCAATTACTACCACCGGAATATCGTATTTATCGAGTTGGGCAAAAAAAGACTCATCTGCTGGCGAACTTAGCATAATAATGCCTTTAATCATTTTCTGCTTAATTTTGCTTTCACATTTTTGTAAGTCTTCAGCCGGGTTGTGCGACGTCTGCAATATCACGTCGAAACCCTCATCTTCCGCTTTGGCGGTAATGGCATGCAAAACTTCGGAGAAAAACGGGTTACCCGCCGTCGTTTTGGTCGAACGGGTAGAAATCACCATAATGGCATCAAAGCCCGAAGAGGTCAGTGCGCGGGCCAGTTTATTTGGCTGATACTGTAATTCTTCAATGGCCCGTAACACTTTTTCGCGCGCTTCCGGGGAGATATTGGTTTGCTTATTCAGCACGCGTGATACGGTGGATTTTGATACGCCGGCAACCCTGGCAATATCATAAATAGTAGGGGACATAGGTCAGGAACTCCGTCCGAACGTGAATGCTGCACATCTTATGGAGTTCGCCTCAAGATGACAACACGGGCAGTTGATAATCAATGGCATGGCCCCCACATTCATATCCTTACGAATGATTTTTTTCTGGTCTTCAGAGCAGCACAGGACAGCAATGAAGCGACTTAAAAATGAACTTAATGCGCTGGTGAATCGGGGTGTCGACAGACATCTGCGCCTCGCTGTAACCGGACTTAGCCGCAGCGGCAAAACCGCGTTTATCACTGCGATGGTCAATCAGTTGCTCAATATTCATGCCGGAGCACGCTTGCCGCTATTAAGTGCGGTGCGTGAAGAGCGCCTGCTGGGCGTAAAACGCATTCCCCAGCGTGACTTTGGCATTCCGCGCTTCACCTACGATGAAGGGCTGGCGCAGTTATATGGCGAGCCTCCCGCCTGGCCGACCCCAACACGCGGCGTCAGTGAGATTCGCCTGGCGCTACGCTATAAATCGAACGATTCGCTGTTGCGTCACTTCAAAGACACTTCCACGTTATATCTGGAGATAGTGGATTATCCCGGCGAATGGTTACTCGACTTGCCGATGTTGGCGCAGGACTATTTAAGCTGGTCGCGCCAGATGACGGGCTTACTCAATGGTCAGCGCGGCGAATGGTCGGCAAAATGGCGAATGATGTGCGAAGGGCTGGACCCACTAGCACCTGCCGACGAAAACCGTCTTGCAGACATTGCTGCCGCATGGACCGATTATCTCCACCACTGCAAACAGCAGGGGCTGCACTTTATTCAGCCTGGGCGTTTTGTCTTGCCGGGCGATATGGCAGGTGCGCCCGCGTTGCAATTCTTCCCGTGGCCAGATGTCGATGCCTGGGGCGAATCAAAACTTGCACAGGCCGACAAGCACACCAATGCCGGAATGCTGCGCGAACGGTTTAATTATTACTGCGAGAAAGTGGTGAAGGGGTTCTATAAAAATCACTTCCTGCGTTTTGATCGGCAGATTGTGCTGGTGGACTGCCTGCAACCGCTCAACAGTGGGCCACAGGCATTTAATGATATGCGTCTGGCGCTGACGCAGCTGATGCAAAGCTTCCACTACGGGCAGCGTACCTTGTTCCGGCGCTTGTTTTCGCCGGTTATCGATAAGCTATTGTTTGCTGCCACTAAAGCGGATCATGTGACCATCGATCAGCACGCCAATATGGTTTCATTACTGCAACAACTGATTCAGGATGCCTGGCAAAATGCGGCGTTCGAAGGGATCAGTATGGACTGCCTGGGGCTGGCGTCAGTTCAGGCGACCACCAGCGGCATTATTGATGTTAACGGTGAGAAAATCCCGGCGCTGCGCGGAAATCGACTCAGTGATGGCGCACCGCTCACTGTTTATCCTGGCGAAGTTCCCGCACGTTTGCCTGGTCAGGCGTTCTGGGATAAACAAGGCTTCCAGTTTGAGGCGTTTCGCCCGCAGGTAATGGATGTCGACAAACCGTTGCCGCATATTCGCCTTGATGCTGCGCTGGAATTTTTAATAGGAGATAAATTGCGATGACCGAACCGTTAAAACCACGTATTGATTTCGACGGTCCACTGGAGGTCGATCAGAATCCAAAATTCAGGGCGCAGCAAACCTTTGACGAAAATCAGGCGCAAAATTTTGCCCCGGCCACGCTCGACGAAGCGCAGGAAGAAGAGGGGCAAGTTGAAGCGGTGATGGACGCAGCGTTACGTCCGAAACGCAGCCTGTGGCGCAAAATGGTGATGGGCGGGTTGGCTCTGTTTGGTGCAAGCGTTGTCGGGCAGGGCGTGCAGTGGACGATGAATGCCTGGCAAACTCAGGATTGGGTAGCGCTGGGTGGATGTGCCGCTGGGGCATTGATTATCGGCGCTGGCGTAGGTTCTGTGGTAACAGAGTGGCGGCGCTTATGGCGCTTGCGACAGCGCGCCCATGAACGCGACGAAGCGCGCGATTTGTTGCACAGTCACGGCACGGGTAAAGGCCGTGCATTCTGCGAAAAACTGGCGCAGCAGGCGGGCATCGACCAGTCGCATCCGGCACTGCAACGCTGGTATGCCTCAATCCATGAAACGCAGAACGATCGTGAAGTGGTCAGCCTGTATGCTCATCTGGTCCAGCCGGTTTTAGATGCCCAGGCGCGGCGCGAAATCAGTCGCTCAGCGGCGGAATCAACGTTAATGATCGCCGTTAGCCCGCTGGCGCTGGTGGATATGGCATTTATCGCCTGGCGCAATCTGCGTTTGATCAATCGCATCGCCACGCTGTATGGCATTGAACTGGGATATTACAGCCGTTTGCGCCTGTTTAAGCTGGTATTGCTGAATATCGCTTTCGCCGGAGCCAGCGAACTGGTGCGCGAAGTGGGGATGGACTGGATGTCGCAAGATCTCGCTGCGCGTTTGTCTACCCGGGCAGCTCAGGGGATTGGTGCTGGACTTCTGACGGCACGACTGGGGATTAAAGCTATGGAGCTTTGCCGCCCTCTGCCGTGGATTGACGATGACAAACCTCGCCTCGGGGATTTCCGTCGCCAGCTTATTGGTCAGGTGAAAGAGACGCTGCAAAAAGGCAAAACTCCTGCCGAAAAATAATGCAATATCGGGTGCTGACCGGATATCTTTACGCCGAAGTGCCCGTTTTTCCGTCTTTGTGTCAATGATTGTTGACAGAAACCTTCCTGCTATCCAAATAGTGTCATATCATCATATTAATTGTTCTTTTTTCAGGTGAAGGTTCCCATGCGTCTGGAAGTCTTTTGTGAAGACCGACTCGGTCTGACCCGCGAATTACTCGATCTACTCGTGCTAAGAGGTATTGATTTACGCGGTATTGAGATTGACCCCATTGGGCGAATCTACCTCAATTTTGCCGAACTGGAATTTGAAAGTTTCAGCAGTCTGATGGCCGAAATACGCCGTATTGCAGGTGTTACCGATGTGCGCACTGTTCCGTGGATGCCTTCCGAACGTGAGCATCTGGCGTTGAGCGCGTTACTGGAGGCGTTGCCTGAGCCTGTGCTTTCTGTTGATATGAAAAGCAAAGTGGATATGGCGAACCCGGCGAGCTGTCAGCTTTTTGGGCAAAAATTGGATCGCCTGCGCAACCATACCGCCGCGCAATTAATTAACGGCTTTAATTTTTTACGCTGGCTGGAAAGCGAACCGCAAGACTCGCATAACGAGCATGTCGTTATTAATGGGCAGAATTTCCTGATGGAGATTACGCCTGTTTATCTTCAGGATGAAAATGATCAACACGTTCTGACCGGTGCGGTGGTGATGTTGCGCTCGACGATTCGTATGGGCCGTCAGTTGCAGAATGTCGCTGCACAGGACGTCAGTGCCTTCAGTCAAATTGTCGCCGTCAGCCCGAAAATGAAGCATGTTGTCGAACAGGCGCAGAAACTGGCGATGCTAAGCGCGCCGTTGCTGATTACGGGTGACACCGGTACAGGTAAAGATCTCTTTGCCTACGCCTGCCATCAGGCAAGCCCCAGAGCGAGCAAACCTTACCTGGCGCTGAACTGCGCGTCTATACCGGAAGATGCGGTCGAGAGTGAACTGTTTGGTCATGCTCCGGAAGGTAAAAAAGGGTTCTTTGAGCAGGCGAACGGTGGTTCGGTGCTGTTAGATGAGATAGGCGAGATGTCGCCAAGGATGCAGGCGAAATTACTGCGTTTCCTTAATGATGGTACTTTCCGTCGAGTTGGTGAAGATCATGAAGTGCATGTCGATGTAAGGGTTATTTGTGCTACGCAGAAGAATTTGGTCGAACTGGTGCAAAAAGGCGTGTTCCGTGAAGATCTCTATTATCGTCTGAACGTGTTGACGCTCAATCTGCCGCCGCTACGTGACTGTCCGCAGGACATCATGCCGTTAACCGAGCTGTTCGTCGCCCGCTTTGCCGACGAGCAGGGCGTGCCGCGTCCGAAACTGGCCGCTGACCTGAATACTGTACTTACGCGTTATGCGTGGCCGGGAAATGTGCGGCAGTTAAAGAACGCTATCTATCGCGCACTGACACAACTGGACGGCTATGAGCTGCGTCCTCAGGATATTTTGTTGCCGGATTATGACGCCGCAACGGTAGCCGTGGGCGAAGATGCGATGGAAGGTTCGCTGGACGAAATTACCAGCCGTTTTGAACGCTCGGTATTAACTCAGCTTTATCGCAATTATCCCAGCACGCGCAAACTGGCAAAACGTCTCGGCGTTTCGCATACCGCGATTGCCAATAAGTTGCGGGAATATGGCTTAAACCAGAAGAAAAGCGAAGAGTGATTGTGCTGGCTGCGCCGTTCAGGCGCAGCGGCAACGTTCATTTGATGCCAAACTTTTTATGCCAGGCTTCCACATGGCGCGCCGTTTGACGCAGCGGCGCATTCACTAAATAGTTCTGAATCCAGGGTGTTTCCATCCAGTAGCGGACTTTTTCCGGCGCGTGCGTGAGGCAGTGCATCACGGCGGCATGATGAAATGAATTTGCTGAATTATCATAACCATCATAGGCACCTTCACCGATCCCACGCACTAATACGCCATGTTCCAGCATGGTCGCCAGAACGGGAATTTGTTCTGGAATATGCACAAAGAAATTTAAAAGTTGACCGCCTTTTGCCAAAGCATAGTTTTCCAGCCCCTGAAGGAACCAGTTAACCTGCGGCATATAGTTTGAGTAGATGTGCAGGTTGTAACGCAGGAGGGCCGTTGCTAGCGCATGTGAAAATCGCGGCTGATTTTTACCAAACTCAGCGATGGTAAGGACGCTGTCGAGCGATAACCTCGAACTGAAAGCCAGTGCCATTATTTCCGGTAGTTCCGGTTGTCCAAAGTGCGCGGCGGCCGCGCTACGGCAATCAGCGCGGTCAAACGTGGCGAGCATGGCGTAAATAGGGTCAGCAACGTCATGCGGCTCGTGGGCCAGTTGTTTGAAAATGTCGCCAGCATGTCCGCATTTCATAGCCATCCAGCAGAGATTAACAAATTCACCCGCCATATTGTCATTTACGAAATAGGCATCCGGATACTGATGTAATTCAAAGGACAACCCGGCAACCCATATGAAACGCATCGGAAAAACAAACGGTTCCGCAATCAGTTGTATAAACTCTGCGGCATCAAAGCATTTTCCTTCCTGGCGCTCAAACAAATAACGGGCAATATCTGGGTGAGAAAGTGAACCCCGACGAGGCCATTGGGCGGCAAATTCATGCCACTGATAACTATCATTATGATGCCGGTGGGCGATATTATTTAGCTCAGATGTCTGAAAGGCCGCTTTCGCTGCAATATATTCCACACTATCCAGCTGACGATATTCATAAACCGCTTCGCCGGGCGAGATTAATTTTCGACTAATCGCGCAGCGCTTTCGGGACTTTCCGCCAAGAACCTTTTCATAAACTGACATGAAGGGACCAGAATGCACAACATCATGTCCGACGGTGAGATATTTATCCTGCAACGCCTGAAACTCTGCGCTGTGCAAGAGATTATTCAGCAAGGTACTAAGTTCAGGCTTTATTCGGCGCTTTGCGCCAGTTGAAACGAAAAGATCATGGAAATGACCATCATTGTTGCGGATTAATTGTTTTACCCAGGTTAGCGCTTCACTTAGCTGATCAGTAGAAGAAAATAAACCAATCGCATAGAGATTAAAGTCTGAGTAGGTATGGATATGATTTAATGGTTCTTTTTTACTGCGTACAAAAGAGAGCGCATCGGCAAACTGTGCATTGTGGATCAAATGGCGCAAGTGGCGGGTATATTGCTTCCAGGTATTGCAGGTTCGCTCATCCAGAACGCCCGCATTAATTAACCACGCTTGTTTTGCCAGCAACCAGGTTTCATCATAATAAGCAGGCCCTAACGGGTGGTAATCCGCGATAAACGCTTTCAGCGCATAAGGGGTAAAATTTGGGGCGACAGGGTTATCTTCCGGGACATCGCTGGCATGGAAAAGCGATTCAAGAACAGCGGATGCTTTATTCCAGTCTTCCATTGCGCAAGCGGCGTTAAATAACACCATTCTTAATGCCGGGTAACGCGATAATGCTGTAAAAACAGGCGTACTACCTCTCCATGAACTATATCCGTTTGGATTAAAGAAATGGTAATCAGTAATGGCTGCTTCGAGCCAGGTTTCTGCACCACTAGCCTCGCCGCAGTGAACCATCGCCGCTGCGCCAAGAAAAATACCAGCTGCAGCTGCCGGCGGTAAGCATGAACTACCTTGATCAATAGGATCTGGCGCTAGCTCTAAAAGCCATTCTGCATGGTTCGTTAGTGCCTCGGCAATGGCAGGAATGTCCGTTGAACAGCAATTGTGTTTAAGCCAGACCGTAATTTGTTTATCATCCATAATAGTCATCACTCCGCTGGGCTAATAATGGCAAAGAGCAATCTTAATGCACAACGGTTAGGGGGAATAGTGGCAGGAACTCTGGAAAATAGTGGGACTGGTAGATCAAAAACTGCCGTTCACCGGTGGTGATTCAGTGAACGGCACAGTTGTTTAGCGCAGTACAGCCAGAGCTGCTTCGTAATCCGGCTCGGTGGTGATTTCATCCACCAGCTGGCTGAAAATCACATTGTCATTTTCATCAATAACCACAACGGCACGCGCTGCCAGACCTTTCAGTGGGCCATCAGCAATTGCCACACCGTAGGCTTGCAGGAATTCAGCGTTACGGAAAGTGGAGAGGGTGATAACGTTGTTCAGACCTTCTGCGCCGCAGAAACGAGACTGGGCGAACGGCAGATCGGCAGAGATACACAGCACAACGGTGTTGTCGATCTCGGTTGCCAGTTGGTTAAACTTACGTACTGATGCGGCGCAAACACCGGTATCAATACTCGGGAAAATGTTCAGCACTTTGCGTTTACCCGCAAACTGACCGAGGGTGACGTCAGACAGATCTTTTGCCACGAGAGTAAAAGTCTGCGCTTTGCTACCCGCCAGCGGGATGGAATTGGCGACTGTAACCGGGTTGCCCTGGAAATGAACGGTTTGTGACATGATTATCTTTCCTGTTTACATATAGTTAACGTCACACCTAGTTTATGCTAACTGTCAATAACACAGCAAACGCTATTTGCGCTTAATCCGCAGACCACCGCGACAACAAGGAGTAAAGATGAGAACCGTTAAGGTATTTGAGGAAGCCTGGCCCTTACATACCCCGTTTGTGATTGCTCGGGGAAGTCGTAGTGAAGCGCGCGTGGTGGTGGTGGAGTTAGAAGAAGAGGGCATTAAAAGTACTGGCGAATGCACGCCGTATCCGCGCTATGGTGAAAGTGATGCCTCGGTAATGGCGCAAATTATGAGCGTCCTGCCGCAATTAGAAAAAGGGCTGACACGGGAGGAATTACAAAAAATTCTCCCTGCTGGAGCGGCACGTAATGCGCTGGATTGTGCTTTGTGGGATCTGGCGGCGCGTAAACAGCAGCGATCGCTGGCTGATTTGATTGGCATAACGCTTCCCGAGACAGTCATTACAGCACAGACGGTAGTCATCGGTACGCCTGATCAGATGGCCAATAGTGCATCAACACTGTGGCAGGCAGGCGCGAAATTGCTGAAAGTGAAGCTGGATAACCATCTTATCAGTGAGCGGATGGTAGCAATTCGCACGGCTGTGCCCGACGCGACGCTTATCGTTGATGCAAATGAATCCTGGCGTGCAGAAGGGTTGGCGGCGCGTTGCCAACTGCTCGCGGATTTAGGCGTTGCGATGCTTGAACAACCGCTTCCTGCGCAGGACGATGCGGCACTGGAGAATTTTATTCATCCGTTACCGATTTGTGCTGATGAAAGTTGTCATACCCGTAGCAATCTGAAGGCGCTGCAAGGGCGCTATGAGATGGTTAACATCAAGCTCGATAAAACGGGTGGCCTGACGGAGGCGCTGGCGCTGGCGACCGAAGCGCGTGCACAAGGTTTCAGTCTGATGCTGGGCTGCATGTTGTGTACCTCTCGTGCCATTAGCGCCGCTTTACCGCTGGTGCCGCAGGTCAGTTTTGCTGATCTTGACGGACCGACCTGGCTGGCGGTAGATGTGGAACCGGCGCTTCAATTCACGACGGGCGCATTGCATCTTTAGGATGCCAGCGCAGCAAGTTAGCCATCGCAAAGAGGTATTTTTCGCTGGCTTCGTCGGAGGAGATGGGGGGAAACTCTGCGGTGATGCAATGCAAGTTCAGATCTGCACACCAACTGCCGAAAGAGCCAGGCGTTTCATAACCGACGCTGGTGACCAGTGGCAATTCAAACGCCTGGGCCAGCCATTCACCTAATTCGCTGTGTCTGGGGTCTTCAATACAGGCCAGTGGATCGTGGAATGAGACCACCCAGGCAGGTTGAATGCGATGTATAAGCTGGCACAGCGCCTGAGTTTCAGGTTCGGAGCCAGGTTTGTCACCTGTCAGTAAAACGACATCACGTTCTTCAGCGGCGCTGTTCCAGCGATAAACCGTTTCACCTTCCTTCCAGTTTGCTGCCGGAAAGTTTCTATTTAAATCCACGCCATTAGCATTGGCCCGTAACCCTAACTGGCAGCCGTCAGGATTCACACACAGCACCACATGATGGCGGCGCAAAGAAGGTGTCAATGTCCGCAAAGCACAGGAGAGGGTCACGACCGAAGAGTTTTCATCACCGTGGGTGCCAGCCAGAATCAAACCACTTTCGTGACTGGCGGCTGGGGCCGGAAACCAGATCAAAGGCGCGCCCAATAATGAACGTCCGTAATGTTCTGTACCGGGCGGAAATGCGCCGCGTTCGGCGCGTGGGCGAGTTACGGTCATGATCGTCTCTGGTTCAGGAAGTATTACAGGCAGTGTTGTGCAAATTTTGCGGATTATCAAATCCTTTTCTTCAACGCTATGTTATCGATCTTGTATCACTTTTTTGCCGGAAGTTGTTTGCATTTCTTTAAGGCGAAACAAATAATTACGCATGATTATTAACGCAGGTTTGAGGGTAACTTATGAAGCACTCTGTTTCAGTCACGTGTTGTGCGCTGTTGGTCAGCAGCATTTCTCTTTCGTATGCTGCAGAAGTTCCGAGCGGCACAGTACTGGCAGAGAAGCAGGAGCTGGTGCGCCATATTAAAGATGAGCCTGCGTCGCTGGATCCCGCTAAAGCCGTGGGTCTGCCAGAGATTCAGGTCATTCGCGATCTTTTTGAAGGACTGGTGAATCAGAACGAGAAAGGGGAGATTGTCCCCGGCGTTGCGACTCAGTGGAAAAGTAATGACAACCGTATCTGGACTTTCACCCTGCGCGATAACGCAAAATGGGCGGATGGCACACCGGTAACGGCACAGGATTTTGTCTACAGCTGGCAACGTCTGGTTGACCCAAAAACGTTGTCGCCGTTTGCCTGGTTTGCCGCGCTGGCGGGAATCAACAACGCACAGGCGATTATTGATGGTAAAGCTACGCCTGATCAGCTAGGCGTCACCGCGGTTGATGCCCGTACTTTGAAAATCCAGCTTGATAAACCGTTGCCGTGGTTTGTGAATTTAACAGCCAATTTTGCCTTCTTCCCGGTGCAAAAAGCTAACGTAGAAAGCGGGAAAGAGTGGACGAAACCCGGAAATCTGGTCGGCAATGGCGCTTATGTTCTTAAAGAGCGTGTAGTCAATGAAAAACTGGTCGTGGTGCCAAATACTCATTATTGGGATAACGCCAAAACGGTGTTGCAAAAAGTGACCTTCCTGCCAATTAATCAGGAATCCGCAGCCACTAAGCGTTATCTCGCGGGGGATATTGATATCACCGAATCCTTCCCCAAAAATATGTATCAGAAGCTGTTGAAGGATATTCCGGGGCAGGTTTATACACCGCCGCAGCTCGGGACCTATTATTATGCGTTTAACACGCAAAAAGGGCCGACGGCAGATCAGCGCGTTCGTCTGGCATTAAGTATGACGATAGATCGCCGCCTGATGACCGAAAAAGTGTTGGGGACGGGCGAAAAACCAGCGTGGCATTTTACGCCAGATGTTACTGCCGGATTCACGCCGGAGCCTTCGCCGTTTGAACAAATGAGTCAGGAAGAACTGAATGCGCAGGCAAAAACTTTGTTGAGCGCAGCCGGTTATGGTCCGCAAAAACCGCTGAAGCTGACGCTTTTGTATAATACTTCAGAAAACCATCAAAAAATTGCGATTGCTGTGGCATCGATGTGGAAAAAGAACCTTGGTGTAGATGTCAAACTGCAAAATCAGGAATGGAAAACCTATATCGATAGTCGTAATACAGGTAATTTTGATGTTATCCGCGCCTCGTGGGTGGGGGATTATAATGAACCCTCCACCTTCCTGACATTATTAACGTCAACGCATTCAGGGAACATTTCACGTTTTAACAACCCGGCCTACGACAAAGTTTTGGCCCAGGCATCGACGGAAAATACCGTTAAAGCGCGTAATGCCGATTACAACGCGGCAGAAAAAATCCTCATGGAGCAAGCACCGATTGCACCAATTTATCAATATACCAATGGACGATTAATCAAGCCGTGGCTGAAAGGTTATCCCATTAATAACCCGGAAGATGTGGCGTATAGCCGGACTATGTATATTGTGAAACATTGATGTGAACTGGCGTTACCCTTGTGGGTAACGCCAGTGATGTCTGAATTAACGACCCTGGTCTGGTGGTGTAATGTTATCCATATACAGCGTCTGGCTTGGGAACGCGAAATCCGCGCCGTGTGACTGTACAATATCGATAATCTTCAAATAAACATCCTGCTGGGCGGCAAGCCATTCAGCCCATACTGTGGTTTTGGTAAAGCAATAAACCATAATATTCAATGACGAGTCAGCAAACTGGTTGAAATAAACCAGTAAGGTTTGTCGCTGGTCGATGGCTGGGTGATTTTTAAGCATCTCACGTACGGCTTCGACAATGGCTCCCACTTTTGCCGCATCCTCATAACGTAAACCGATTGTCGTGGTAATACGTCGGTTGGTCATTCGCCCCGGGTTTTCTACGCTGATAGACGAAAACAGCGAGTTCGGGACGTATAACGGACGATTATCAAAGGTCGTAATTTTGGTAATTCGCCAGCCAATTTCCGCTACTGTACCTTCGATATTTCTGTCCGGTGAACGGATCCAGTCGCCAATACTAAAAGGACGGTCGAAATAGAGCATAATCCCGGAAAAGAAGTTACTCAAAATATCTTTACCGGCCATACCGACAGCCAGACCACCAATACCACCAAAGGTCAACAAGCCAGAAAGGCTCATACCGAAATGTTCGCCATAAAGCAAAACAAGTACCACAATAATGGTGATTTTGATGATACGCGACATAATCCGCGCACTGGTGATATCGCGACCTTTTTTAATCTGCTGTTTTTCAAACTGATTAATCAGCAGAAATAACTTAATCGTCAGAATAACCGCAATCAGGGACGTACAGATAAAATCGATAACGCCTGGAGTGATAAATTGGAGTTTGTAGTTTTCTATAACATAATTAATGATGCTACCAACAGCACTGATAATTATGGTGTAGATTAAAAATTGCACCGCATGGAATAAAAATCCTTTTCTTTTACGATTTCCGCGGCGAAACCAAAAGCTCATCAGAATCAATGCTGCGCAGCTACCGAAAATAATGACCAGATTAAGCGCATTATTTGTAAACAGTTCAGCGATCATTGTTTTATCAGGCTCCTCCAGATAATTGTCGTCATGCCGGAAACCCCTGGCGGGGCTATTTTACCGCGACAATTCATTCAGATCATCAATAGTCAGGGAAGGAAGTAGCAACATTAGCTAACTAATCAATGCGTTGATTGTAAATCCAGCTAAGAGGTGAGGTTTTCAGAGCAGACAACGGTGAAATGTCATGGTATTGTTACTGTTAGGTAACAAGAAATTTGTCTGCACAAGGATTACATCATGATTATGGCGAAACTGAAGTCAGCGAAAGGGAAGAAATTTCTCTTTGGTTTGTTGGCGGTTTTCATTATTGCGGCGTCGGTTGTGACTCGCGCGACCATCGGCGGCGTGATAGAACAGTACAATATTCCGCTGTCTGAGTGGACGACATCAATGTATGTGATTCAGTCATCAATGATTTTTGTTTATAGCCTGGTCTTTACTGTGTTGCTGGCAATCCCGTTGGGAATTTATTTCCTTGGCGGCGAAGAGCAGTAAGTAAAAAATAGGCCCGTTAACTCGGGCCTTGTCAGTTATTGAAGAGTCGTTAATCGTCTTCTTCGTCATCCAGTTCAACGGGGGTCTGATACTGGTCAGGTTTAATGACCAGCAGGTCGCAGCGAAGATGATCAATCACCTGTTCCGCCGTGTTGCCGAGGAATGCTGCTGAAATACCGGTGCGTCCGACCGTTCCCAGAACCACAATCCCCGCCTGTAAGTGCTCCGCCAAATCAGGAATCACCTCTTCTGGTAGACCTTTTTCAACGTGTGTCATGTTTTCATTAATACCGAATTTCTGCCGCAGGGCTTTCATAGCCAGCAAATGTTGCCCACGAATGGCATCGTTATAAACGCTCGGATCAAATTCCGGCAGTTCAATCGCGATATTAATTGGCGTTACCGGATAAGCGCCAACCAGATGAACTTCGGTATGATTAACTTGTTCCGCCAGTTCGATCGTCTCTTTAACCAGTTTTTCATTGAGCGCATTATGGTACGGCTCTTCACTGGCGAGATTCACCGCCACCAGCGCCTTACCCCCTTCCGGCCACGGCTGGTCTTTCACCATCCACACCGGGCTTGGGCATTTGCGTAACAGATGCCAGTCCGTTGGCGTAAAAATCACCGCTTCCAGACGGTCATGTTGGTGCGCCATTTTTAGCACCAAATCGTGTCCGCCGCTGATCACTTCCTGAATGATGGCTTCGAATGGACGGTTATGCCAGACCACTTTAATTTCAATGGGAACGCCAGCATTGAGATAATATTTTGCCTGCTCGTGGATCCAGGCTGTTCGCTGGCTGATGACGCCCTGACGCATAGCGGTACGTTCGTCCGGGGAGAGCAGGGTGGTCATTTCGTATGAGAAGTCATAGATCGGCAAAAAGGCTTTAATTTTGCCACCAATCCGTTGATGTAAATAAACAGCTCGCCGCAATGCTGGTTGGTCGTCCTGGTTAGGATCGATAACAACGAGCATGTTCTGATACATAGCCATACAGGGTCTCCTTACAACAACTGTCAACGCAGTTTGTAATTAAAAGATTAACCCATATCTGGTGAATGAAACAGTGATGAACCTTCTGCCAGATCAATAAATCAGAAAAATTTAATGATATGACAGAAGGATAGTGAGTGATGCGGAAAAATCAGGCAACGTTACGCGTGTGACCAGCAAGCTGGGCCAGCGCATCGTTATTTTCGATGGTGATGTATTTACCTTTGACTGCCAGCATACCGCTTTTCTGGAAGCGACCCAGCAGACGGCTGATGGTTTCTACCGTCAGGCCCAGATAGTTACCGATATCGCCACGAGTCATCGTCAGGCGGAATTCACGAGGGGAGAAGCCGCGTTGGGCAAAACGACGGGACAGGTTGTAGATGAATGCAGCCAGACGCTCCTCGGCATTTTTCTTCGACAACAGCAGGATCATGTCCTGATCGCCTTTGATTTCACCGCTCATCAGACGCATCATCTGCTGACGCAGATTCGGCATTTTACCGGACAAATCGTCCAGCGTTTCGAACGGGATTTCACATACCATCGAGGTTTCCAGCGCCTGCGCGAAGCTTGGGTGATGACCACTGCCGATGGCATCAAATCCCACCAGGTCGCCTGCTAAATGGAAACCAGTGATTTGCTCGTCGCCTTGCTCAGTGATGGTATAACTTTTAATCGTACCGGAGCGGATGGCATAAAGCGATTTAAGTTCATCACCAGCCTTAAACAGCGTCTGGCCTTTCTGAATAGGCTTCTTTCGCTCAATGATATTATCAAGCTGATCAAGCTCATGTTCGTTGAGTGTGAACGGGATGCAAAGCTGGCTGATGCTGCAATCCTGGCAATGGATAGCACAACCGCCAGACTGAATGCGCCGTATAATTCGCTTTTCCGGGATCATAGGTCTGCTCAAGCCGTAATTGATATTTGTCAATTTTAACATCTTTTTAGGGAGCAAGTAAGTCTAAGCAAACCTTAACAGCAGAGAATTCCGATATTAGATGTAAATATATGTCTATCTATTTGAAAACCCTTAAGTTGTTAAGGGTAACTTTACATAAAAGTGTGAACAAGCTGGCACAAATTGTATAAGGTTTACAGCAAAAGATAACCTTCGTGGCGTAATAACCACTCTTTTCGCTGAACTCCGCCTGCATATCCGGTCATGGTACCGTTTCTGCCAATGACCCGATGACAAGGCACAACAATGCTGATGGGATTCGATCCATTTGCCGCACCTACGGCACGCGCCGCGCCGGGGCGGCCCAATTGTTTAGCCAGTTGGCCGTAATGCATTACCTGCCCGCAGGGGATTGTGCGTAATGTTTTCCAGACTTCGCGCTGAAATGGCGTCCCCCCCGTGGCAGTGGGAAGCGTATCAATAATGCTAAGATTACCGGCAAAATATTCACGAAGCTTGTCGCTTAAACCACCTGGGTTGGTGGCAGAAATGCGTTCATAGCCTTCTTTGCGGTAATGGATGTCCAGCAGCTGCACCATGCGTTCGCTGTACTCTTCCCATTCAACCGCCCGCAAGTGAAATTGCTCATCGCAAATCACCCACAGTGGACCTAGTGGCGTGGCAATTTTTTCTTCAAGTAATCTCAGCATCCGTTCTCTCTTAAGACAAACGAGGGTAAATCCCCGGACCTATCGGCAGACCGACAAGATACCACGCCAGCAACATCAGCAGCCATACCACCAAAAAGATAAGTGGATAGGGCAAAACTAACGAATAGTAAGTACCCAGTTTCGCGTCTGGTTTGTAGCGTTGCAGGAATCCAAGAAACAGTGGAACAAAAGGAGATACCGGCGCTAAAGGCAATACGGATGAGTCGGCAATACGAAAGAGGATTTGCGCAAATGCCGGGTGAAAGCCAAGTAGCATAAACATTGGTACAAAAATGGGGGCCAGAATCGACCAGATTGCGGAACCGCTGGCGATAAACATGCATAAGAAAGAGGAAAGCAACGCCAGACCGACAAACGCCGGGATGCCGCTAAGCCCTGAACTTTCGAGTATATCGGTCAGCCCCACAGCGATGAATTTCCCCATGTTGCTCCAGTTAAACATGGCGACAAACTGGGCCAGGGGAAAAACCATCACGATAAATCCCGCCATCTCTTTCATCGGTTCAATCATTAAATGCGGTAAATCCGCCTGACGTCGAATTGTGCGGGTAGCGATGCCATAAGCCAGCGAAACCACAAAGAAAAAGAGAATGATCAGTGGCACGATACCTTTAATAAAGGGGGATGGCATCACGGTGTGATTAATCGGATCGCGCAATATCCCATTTTCCGGGATCACCATCAGCGCAATTGCGGCAATAAAAAGTAGCGATACGACACCTGATATGCGTAAACCAAAACGCTGACTTTCGGTCAATGTCTGCAGTTTCTCATCGCTGTTTCCCTGCCATTGACCTAACCGTGGCTCAATGATTTTGTCGGTTATCAGGCCGCCAACAAACGTCAGTACGACTACGGAGCTGGCCATAAAATACCAGTTATCAATTACACTGACGTGCATTTGCGGATTGAACGCAGCCGCAGCCTCCGTGCTGATCCCCGACAGCAACACGTCGGTTGTGACAATCAGTAAATTAGCCGTAAAGCCGCAACCGACGCCTGCAATGGCGGCCAGTAAACCTGCCACTGGATGCCTGCCCACCGCCAGAAAAATCAATGCGCCCATCGGTGGCATGATAACTAACGCCGCATCGGATGATATATGGCTAAAAAAAGCAATAAACAACACCATATAACTGGCATAGCGGGCATTAACATGCGATGCCATTTTAACCATTAGCGCTGGCAGTAAGCCGACGCGTTCCGCCAGACCAGCACCTAAAACCAGCGCCAGGATCGCGCCTAGTGGGGCAAAACCGCTAAAGTTTTTAATCACATTGGGTAAAAACCAGTGTAATCCTTCCACACTGAGCAGGTTTTTCACGACCACTGGTGTACCATCGGTCGGGTTTTTCGCACTGACGCCAAAGGCCGACAAAATTGCCGTCGTCACCATGAGTACGATAATCAAATAGATAAAGAGCAAAAAAGGATGGGGAACCTTGTTACCAATTCTTTCGACCCAGCCATAGAGCTTCCCGGATTGGGAGGACGACGGTATGGATGACATACTCATGGGCATTCCTCGATTGTTGTGTTTGCGTTGTTGTTGTTATTTTAAAGGTGACGGTGTCACGTTTTTCGGAATAGGGCAGTGATACGGTTGCGTGTCCGTAACTTGCTGATGCTCTTGTTGGCATTCTTGCAATAGCCCTGAATCAATGAAGAGATTAAGTGTGGTTGCTGCTATAGTTTTCGCCGCCAGCAGCATTCCTTTATGAGCAATAGACGTTCGCCCCTGGCTAACCAGTTGCCACGTATGTAGCGGTGTACCGACGGCGAAACAGGGGCTGAAACACTGGGCAACAGGCAGTTTCCAACTGACGTCGCCGACATCAGTTGATGCCGCAAGCACGTTATCGGTGGCGGCATATGGAGCGACTTCATTCGCCAGTACCGTTTCACGATGACGTAGTGCAAAAGCCTTGCCGTTTTCTCCACCGGTTGCGGCGATATTATTCAGACTGTTTTGCCGATCGTTGGGGGTGAGCGTAGCCTGAATTTGTTTCGCAAAAGCCAGTTCTTCGCAGTTCCATTCCGGAGTACCAAAATGGGATAGGGCCTGGTACATGGCTTTTTCTAAGGTGCGATTCGGGAGATAACTGGAACAGGCTTTGTCAAAGCGGCATTCAACCGTGGTTTCGGTCATCAATGCCGCACCTTCGGCGATTTTGGCGACCCGATCATAAATATGCTGCACATCGGTCATTTCGGGGGCGCGGATAAGATAAAGCACTTCTGCCTGCGCCTGGACCACGTTGGGCGAGATCCCGCCGCTATCTGTGATGGCATAGTGTACGCGCGTTTTTTCAATAATATGTTCGTTGAGGAAGTTGGTACCAGTGGTCATCAACGTTACGGCATCAAGAGCGCTGCGTCCCAAATGAGGGGAGTTCGCGGCATGTGCTGCGATCCCTTTAAAGCGCCATGATGCCTGAATGTTTGCCAGCGTGCGGGTATTGAACATACCGGCAAAGGCTTCCGGGTGCCAGGTGAGTGCCGCATCCACATCATCAAATAACCCCTCGCGGACCATGAACGTTTTTCCCGAGCCGCCTTCTTCGCCAGGACAACCATAAAAGCGCACCGTGCCGCCTTGCCCATATTGTTCCAGCCATTTCTTGACGGCTATTGCTGCGGCAAAAGCGGCGGTTCCCAGCAAATTGTGTCCGCAACCGTGACCATTTTCACCGGGCGTCGTGGATGTAGGCTGCGCGCAACCTGCTTGCTGACTTAAACCTGCCAGGGCGTCATATTCCCCCAGCAAGGCGATAACCGGTTTGTCTTGACCAAACGAAGCAATAAAGGCATTTGGGATATTGCCTACGTTGCGAGTCACGGTGAAGCCTGCAGATTCCAGCGCCGAAGCCAGATGTTCCGCTGACCAGAACTCTTCAAAACGTGTTTCTGGATGATCCCAGATTTGATCAGCAATATCGGTATAACGTTGGCGATCGGCTTCAATCGCATCGTCGATAAAACGATAGATTTCCTGCATCAGATACCTCGCGTCCAGGGAAAATTGAGCGCGGTGCGCGCCAGCGTTTCGACGGCAATAGCGAGAACCTGCTCGTCAAAATCGAATTTTTCGTTGTGATGACCTGCCGCCAGCTGTGTGCCAAACACCATATAGGAGGCTTGCCCTTGATGTCGCTGCACGCGGGCCATCATTAATGTGGCATCTTCGGAACCCGCAGGCGCTTCAACACGTTCAATGGCCTGATTGACCCCCGCGACCTGAGCCGCCTGGCTTTGTAACCATGCGACCCATTGCGGCGAAGGAGAACTGGCGGTAGCTGCACCCATCAGCCGAGTTTCAACGCCGACACCATACATGGCTGCTGCGCCCTGAATCGCTTGTTGTGCACGGTCAAAAACATATTGATTGATGACGTCGCTGACCCCTCGAGTTTCAACTTTCAGCAACGCCGAGGCAGGAACCACATTACGACCGCTTCCTGCCTGCATAACGCCCACGTTTACTCTGGAAGCCCCTTCGCTGTGCGGGGCGATTCCATGCAGCGCAAGAGTTGCTTGTGCTGCCGCCAGTAAGGCATTGTGACCGTCTTCTGGTTTTGCGCCTGCGTGAGCGGCGGTCCCGGTGAAGTGCGCGTCAAATTTGGTGGTTGCCATAAAATTATCACTGCCGCACACTACTGTGCCCGCAGGTACACCAGTGCCAATGTGCACAGCAGTAAAATAATCAACATCATCCACTACACCTGCATCGACCATCGCCCGCGCGCCACGCGTACCTTCCTCTGCAGGCTGAAAAATCAGCTTGATGACGCCGTGAAGTCCGGACTCGAACTGTTTAAGGGTGTGCGCCAGCCCAAGCCCAATAGCGGTATGTCCATCATGACCACAGGCATGCATCATTCCGGCGTTACATGACGCAAAACCGTCGCGGTAGGGGCGATGGCTGACATCCCGTTCTTCACTGAGATCCAGCGCGTCCATATCGACACGGAAAGCCATCACCGGACCGGGGCGACCGGTATCCAGGGTAGCGACGATGCCAGTGAAACCACCTTCAAAAGCCGCAATCCATTGTTCTAGCGCCCCCTGTTGACGAGCGCGCTCGAATTCGCGTTGTAGAGTGAATTCATCAGGTAATCCCATCCGGCTACTTTCATTAACGACTTCGCGGCCCAGCGCCAGTGAATAACCGAGCTGGTGCAATTCTTCCGCAACAAGGGTGGCAGTGCGGAATTCCACCCAGCCAGACTCTGCATAGTGGTGAAAATCACGTCGCCAGTGCGATAATTTTGGGGCAAGCGAATTAATAAATTGATTCAAAGACTCCATAACCTTTCCCGTCATCAGTAAAAAGTGTGACCCGGTTCACGTAGCGATAGTTTTTACTTATCACTAACTGATTTTTCACAGTTTTAACCGTTCATAAATTACCCTGACATAATCATCTGCATTAAAGTAGATGCCAGTTTCTTTGGTCTGATAAATAACGGTTATCGGTGGCGTCATGGCTTTTCAGGTAAAAATTCATCAAATTCGGGCTTTTGTTGAAGTGGCTCGTCAGGGCAGCATTCGCGGAGCGAGCCGCATGTTGAATATGTCGCAACCGGCACTGAGTAAATCTATTCAGGAGCTGGAAGAAGGGTTATCGGCGCAACTCTTTTTTCGCCGTAGTAAAGGCGTGACGTTAACTGATGCCGGCGAAAGTTTTTATCAGCACGCCAGTCTTATTCTTGAAGAGCTGCGCGCAGCGCAAGAGGATATTCGCCAACGACAAGGGCAACTGGCAGGGCAAATTAATATCGGCATGGGGGCCAGTATTTCCCGCAGTCTGATGCCAGCTGTCATATCTCGTTTTCATCAGCAGCATCCGCAGGTAAAAGTACGCATTATGGAAGGGCAACTGGTGTCGATGATTAATGAATTGCGCCAGGGAGAACTGGATTTCACCATCAATACCTATTATCAGGGACCCTACGACCACGAATTTACTTTTGAGAAATTACTGGAAAAGCAATTCGCGATCTTTTGCCGCCCGGGACATCCCGCCATTGGTGCCCGTTCGATCAAACAGTTACTGGACTACAGCTGGACAATGCCGACGCCACACGGCAGCTACTACAAACAGTTGAGTGAATTGCTTGACGATCAGGCGCAAACGCCACAGGTCGGCGTAGTCTGCGAGACGTTTTCAGCCTGTATCAGTCTGGTGGCAAAAAGCGATTTTCTCAGCATACTACCTGAAGAAATGGGCTGCGATCCCTTGCACGGACAGGGGCTGGTGATGTTGCCGGTTAGCGAAATTTTACCGAAAGCGGCCTATTATTTGATTCAGCGGCGTGATAGTCGCCAGACACCACTGACCGCGTCATTAATCACGCAATTTCGGCGAGAATGCGGCTATCTGCAAAGTTAAAACTGCATAAAAAAATAGAGTCTGTCGACATCCGCCAGACTCTACAGTACACACAGCAGTGCATCCGCGTCTTAAATCCGGCATTGTCTCCTCTGCGCCGGTGACTGTGTTATAACGGTTTTAACCTTTAGTTGCCAATTTTCTTCAGTGACAGATTTCACGAAAATATAAGTTACATTATTAATATCGTGAATGAATAATCATGCATAAGCATTTTGCTTAAAATATCGGCAATATTTGGAACTTATTACTGGAATTTTGGGTAATACGTTGTTGGACCGACCCGGTCTGGTTATCATATCGCGCTCTTAATTGCGGGAGGATGTAACATGAACCTTGACGACAAATCGCTGTTTCTTGACGCCATGGAAGATGTCCAGCCGCTGAAACGTGCTACAGATGTCCACTGGCATCCAACGCGTAACCAACGTGCGCCGCAGCGTATCGACACGCTGCAACTTGATAATTTCCTCACCACCGGATTTCTCGACATCATCCCGCTAAGCCAGCCGCTGGAGTTTCGGCGGGAAGGGTTGCAACATGGGGTGCTGGATAAGCTGCGCAGTGGTAAATATCCGCAACAGGCGAGCCTGAATCTTTTGCGCCAGCCGGTGGAAGAGTGCCGCAAAATGGTGTTCAGTTTCATTCAACAAGCCCTGGCGGATGGTTTGCGTAATGTGCTGATTATTCATGGTAAAGGGCGGGAAGATAAATCGCATGCCAATATTGTCCGCAGCTATGTGGCGCGCTGGTTGACCGAATTTGATGATGTCCAGGCATATTGTACCGCGCTACCGCATCATGGCGGCAGCGGGGCGTGTTACGTCGCACTACGTAAAACGGCGCAGGCAAAGCAAGAAAACTGGGAGCGCCACGCTAAGCGCAGTCGTTGATCTCGAGACGCATCCGCGGCTTATGCCGCCAGCACGCGGTTGCGTCCATCATTTTTCGCCCGATACAAAGCATCATCAACGCGTTTAAACAGTTCATCGATGCTTTCATTTCCTTCGTGATGCGCCACACCAATGCTGACGGTAAAGCGTGGTAAGCCCGAAATACTCACTTTTGTCACGCTTACGCGGATAGTTTCAGCCAGCGAAAGCGCGGTATCCAGTGGGGTTCTTGGTAGCAATAAGACAAACTCTTCGCCTCCCCAACGAAACACCAAATCGCCTTTGCGAGCGCAACTTTCGAGAGTGCGGGCGAGGGCGCATAACACCTCATCACCTTTAGAATGCCCATAGAGATCGTTAATGTGTTTAAAACGATCGGTGTCGATGAGCAATAAGCTGTAATCCTGAGTGATGGCGAGGTGCTGCATTTGGCCTGGCTCGGTAATGTGATAAAACTGGCGCCGATTCAGTAATCCGGTCATCGCGTCATGGTGGGCAGCATGTTCCAGCTGCTCCTCCAGCCGTTTTTGCTCCGTAATATCATGCACAATACATAACATGAGCTTGTCGCCATAAATTTCAATCGGCCCAGCATAGGTCTGCACATGACGAGTCGAACCATCCGCCAGTTTATGAACAAAATTCAAAGGCTTATGACCACCGGGTAAATGCGAGATTTCATGCATGATAGGCATGACGCGACGCCCGAGCATATTAATTTCCCAGGTATGTTTCTGGCACATCGTTTCATGGTTATAACCATAGAAATTGAGCGCGGCGAGGTTAGCATCGACGATTTGGCCATCTCGTGAGGGGTCAATCAACAACATTGGTGCAGAGTTAGTCAGAAAAAAGCGCGCATAAAAACCTTGTTTTTTGCGCTGATAATTTGCCGAGCGACTGGCTTTTAAACCCAGCGTTGCCGGTGCTTCGATACCTTCGAAAATAATCACCGGTTCTGCTTCTGTCAGCTCTCGCAAAACAAGCCGACAGCTTAATGCTGTTTCCTCTTCTTTACGTTGAACGGTGAGGATTTCGATAATATCGTGTTGGTTTTGCAGATCGGAGAGGTATTTCGGCAGTTCTTTTTGTGAGGAGACGGAATAGGGACCGGTTCGTAGCTGACTAAACGTGAGGTCTTGCATCAACAGTCGCGCCGCGCTGTTGGCATAAATTAACTGTTCCTCAAAGGGCGAAACGATCCAGACAGGACTGGTGAGTAAGTCCAGGGTATTGAAGTTGTGCGTAATCATTGAGATCCCGTTATTTTTATCAATTTTTGTTGCTATCCGATCGCAATAAAGCCACGTCATATGATCAGATAATTCTGATAATGATAGACGCTATTTAACACTTCACACGGTTTGTATATGGAAAAGCATTTTGCTTTTTGTATTCAATTTAGACAGAATTTTATTAATCATTTCAGGGTAATGGGGTGATGAGATGTTGCGTAACAGGGCCAGAAGGCTAGACTACAAAATAATGCGTTGATGATGGAGGCACTGTGGAAGCGATTAAGGGATCGGACGTTAATGTCCCGGATGCAGTATTTGCCTGGATGCTGGATGGTAGAGGCGGCGTTAAACCGCTGGAAAATACAGATGTGATTGATGAAGCGCATCCCTGCTGGCTCCACCTTAATTATGTACACCATGATAGCGCCCAATGGCTGGCGACAACACCGCTGCTTCCCAATAACGTACGTGATGCGCTGGCGGGCGAGAGCACACGGCCCCGAGTCAGCCGTCTCGGTGAAGGTACGCTGATTACATTGCGCTGTATAAACGGCAGCACCGATGAACGCCCCGACCAACTGGTCGCCATGCGTGTATATATGGACGGGCGGTTAATTGTTTCGACCCGACAACGCAAAGTGCTGGCCCTGGACGATGTGGTGAGCGATCTGGAAGAGGGTACAGGTCCGACCGATTGCGGTGGCTGGCTGGTGGATGTGTGCGATGCGTTGACCGATCATTCCAGCGAATTTATTGAGCAGCTGCACGATAAAATTATCGACCTTGAAGATAATCTCCTCGATCAACAAATTCCACCGCGTGGATTTCTGGCGCTGCTGCGCAAACAATTAATTGTTATGCGTCGCTATATGGCACCGCAACGTGATGTTTATGCTCGTCTTGCCAGTGAGCGTCTGCCGTGGATGAATGATGATCAACGCCGCCGAATGCAGGATATTGCCGATCGCCTTGGGCGCGGCCTGGACGAAATTGACGCCTGTATAGCACGGACTGGCGTGATGGCGGATGAAATCGCTCAGGTGATGCAGGAAAATTTAGCCCGTCGCACCTATACAATGTCATTAATGGCAATGGTCTTTTTACCCAGTACGTTTCTGACCGGGTTATTTGGTGTCAACCTTGGTGGGATCCCAGGTGGCGGGTGGCAATTCGGATTTTCAATTTTTTGTATTCTGTTAGTCGTTCTTATTGGTGGTGTTGCTTTATGGTTGCATCGTAGTAAATGGTTGTAACAACAGCAATTTTCCCTACTATCTGTATACAAAAACGCCGCAAAGTTTGAGCGAAGTCAATAAACTCTCTACCCATTCAGGGCAATATCTCTCTTGCAGGTGAATGCAACGTCAAGCGATGGGCGTTGCGCTCCATATTGTCTTACTTCCTTTTTTGAATTACTGCATAGCACAATTGATTCGTACGACGCCGACTTTGATGAGTCGGCTTTTTTTTGCCTGTTATATATCAGCGTCTACCCTTTAAGAGTCCACCCAATGACCGGAGGGAAATATGACGACACTCATTTATTTGCAAATTCCTGTCCCTGAACCGATTCCTGGCGATCCTGTTCCCGTGCCCGATCCAATCCCTCGCCCGCAACCCATGCCTGACCCACCACCCGATG
The DNA here is from genome assembly GCF_009820205.1 of Escherichia sp. HH26CH. Lineage (NCBI taxonomy): Bacteria > Pseudomonadati > Pseudomonadota > Gammaproteobacteria > Enterobacterales > Enterobacteriaceae > Escherichia > Escherichia sp. HH26CH. The sequence goes on along the minus strand of NZ_VNXM01000032.1, from coordinate 49,386 downwards.
AAGAACCGATTAAATTGTCGCATCGTGAGCGTAGATCTGCGAGGATACGCGCTTGCTAATTTTTGCGTCGATGACCACGAGAACAGATTGTGACCGCTTTTTCTACCCTGAATGTTTTGCCTCCCGCCCAACTCACGAACCTTAATGAGTTGGGTTATTTAACTATGACGCCGGTGCAGGCTGCCGCGCTTCCGGCGATCCTTGCCGGAAAAGATGTTCGCGTGCAGGCGAAAACCGGCAGCGGCAAAACGGCGGCTTTTGGCCTCGGGCTGCTACAGAAAATTGATGCGTCGCTATTTCAGACCCAGGCTTTAGTGCTGTGCCCTACGCGTGAACTGGCGGATCAGGTGGCAGGTGAATTGCGTCGGCTGGCGCGTTTTCTGCCAAATACCAAAATTTTGACTTTGTGCGGTGGTCAACCGTTCGGTATGCAGCGTGATTCGTTGCAACATGCGCCGCATATTATCGTGGCAACCCCGGGGCGTTTGCTGGACCATCTGCAAAAAGGCACGGTATCACTGGATGCGTTGAATATGCTGGTGATGGATGAAGCCGATCGCATGCTGGATATGGGATTTAGCGATGCCATTGATGATGTTATCCGTTTTGCGCCAGCATCTCGACAGACGCTTCTGTTTTCGGCAACCTGGCCGGAAGCCATCACCGCAATCAGCGGACGAGTTCAACGCGATCCATTGGCGATTGAAATTGACTCAACAGATGCTCTGCCTCCCATTGAACAACAATTTTATGAGACATCCAGCAAAGGCAAAATTCCGCTGTTGCAACGGTTATTAAGTTTGCATCAGCCATCCTCTTGCGTGGTGTTTTGCAATACCAAAAAAGATTGTCAGGCTGTCTGCGACGCGCTGAATGACATAGGGCAAAGTGCATTGTCGTTACATGGCGATCTGGAGCAACGTGACCGCGATCAGACCCTGGTACGTTTTGCTAACGGTAGCGCTCGTGTGCTGGTCGCGACGGATGTTGCTGCGCGTGGTCTTGATATTAAATCGCTTGAGCTGGTAGTGAACTTTGAACTGGCGTGGGATCCTGAAGTTCATGTACATCGCATCGGTCGTACAGCGCGTGCAGGAAATAGCGGTCTGGCGATCAGTTTCTGTGCCCCGGAAGAAGCACAGCGGGCCAATATCATTTCTGACATGTTGCAGATAAAACTTAACTGGCAAACGCCGCCAGTTAATAGTTCCATTGTGCCGCTGGAAGCAGAAATGGCAACGTTGTGTATCGATGGCGGGAAAAAAGCCAAAATGCGCCCGGGTGATGTATTAGGTGCGCTGACAGGAGATATCGGGCTTGATGGCGCAGATATTGGCAAAATCGCCGTGCATCCGGCGCATGTCTATGTCGCGGTGCGTCAGGCTGTTGCTCATAAAGCATGGAAACAGTTACAGGGCGGGAAGATTAAAGGAAAAACGTGCCGGGTGCGGTTATTAAAATAATGAAATGTTGAATCGCAGGGTGCAAGAGTAAACATCTTCTTCGGGATTGCCGGATGCGACGCTGGCCGCGTCTTATCCGGCCTCCATAAGAGTAGCCCGATAAGCTTGCGCATCGGGCGCTATCCGGGTTATTTCACTTCAACCACATTCAGTCGTAACTCATCCAACTGATTTTCATCTTCTTCAGGCTGCCAACCCGCCGGTTGTAGAGGGATCTCTTCGCGATCAAACGCCAGATCACCCCCGTTAACCACTTCAGAACCGTGGGTAATGCCTTTGAAATCGAACAGGTTGGTATCGCACAGATGCGACGGCACCACATTCTGCATCGCGCTGAACATCGTCTCGATACGCCCCGGATAACGTTTATCCCAGTCACGCAACATGTCAGCAATCACCTGACGTTGCAGGTTAGGTTGTGAACCGCACAGGTTGCACGGAATAATCGGGAACGCTTTTGCATCGGCAAAGCGCTGAATATCTTTCTCGCGGCAGTAGGCCAGCGGACGAATCACAATATGTTTGCCATCATCGCTCATCAGTTTCGGAGGCATACCTTTCATCTTGCCGCCGTAGAACATATTTAAGAACAACGTTTGCAGGATATCGTCACGATGGTGACCCAGCGCGATCTTCGTCGCTCCCAGTTCCGTTGCGGTACGGTAAAGAATTCCGCGACGAAGACGAGAACACAGTGAGCAAGTGGTTTTGCCCTCCGGAATCTTCTCTTTCACGATACCGTAAGTGTTCTCTTCCACAATCTTGTACTCAATGCCCAGCTTTTCAAGATACTCGGGCAGAACGTGTTCCGGGAAGCCCGGTTGCTTTTGATCGAGGTTAACAGCCACCAGCGAAAAATTGATTGGCGCGCTTTGCTGCAAATTGCGCAGAATCTCCAGCATGGTATAGCTGTCTTTACCCCCGGAGAGGCAAACCATGATGCGATCGCCTTCTTCAATCATATTGAAGTCAGCAATGGCTTCGCCCACGTTACGACGCAGACGTTTTTGTAATTTGTTCAGATTGTATATCTCTTTCTTCGTATTCTTTTGATTTTCTTGCATTATTTCAGTTCTCTGGTACTAAATGGGGCAAATTGGGGGCAAACTTTGCAACTACGATAACCGCGCATTCAACATAGCTACCTGTTCGTCGTTCATGTCATCAATCCACATACCGTAAATTTCATACACCATCTGCGCAGTTTCATGCCCCATCTGGCTGGCTATAAATGCCGGGTTCGCTCCTGCCGTCAACAGCCAGCAGGCAAAAGTATGTCGCGTATGGTACGGATTACGGCGGCGAATACCAGCACGTTTTACAGCTGCATTCCATCTCGCACCCAAACTGCTTACCGAGTAATAAGGTTTCTGTTTTCCGTTACACATCCTGGGCATGAAAACAAAATGCAGTTTTTGCTTTTCGGTTCTGCCGTACTCCCGATGATAAAAAGTGATTTCGCTTTTGCGATGATGCCCGGTCAGTTTGTATTGCTCTTTCAGTGCTTCAAGAGCAGGCTGTAGTAGTGTTACCGTCCGGATCCCCGCATTTGTTTTTGGGGGACCGAACATATCAAGTATCGTCAGGTTTCTTCTGACATTCACAATTCCCTTCTCGAAATCCACATCCTCCCACGCCAGAGCAGCCAGTTCCCCGTGACGAAGCCCGGAGTAAACGGCAAATTTCCACAAGTTCTGGCTCTGTCCTTTTTCACTTTCCATTAATGTATTGAATTCTGTTTTAGATAACGGATCAGGCTTTATTCTGTTTCGCTGTAATTTTTTTACTCCTTCAAATGGTTTGGTTGATATAAATCCCGACTGATATGCAAAACGTAACAACGAACAGAGCAGGGCGATATAGTTATCAACTGTGCGCACAGTTCTTCCTTTTTTGTTGGATCTTGGATTATCCAGGTAAAGCGTTTCTCCATGCAGCAGTTCATTCCGATAGTTTAAGATATCGCTATAACGAATATGTGATATTGGGGTGCTCTCACAAATTATTATTCTGAGTGTTTTTAATTGTGATTTCGTTTTCTTCATTGTGTTTGTTGTTAACTCTGTCTCTTTAATTTTTGTCCAGATATCACAAAGCTCCCCGAACGTTTTTATGATCCTCGTTGTCACCATTTTTGCCCCAGTGCTGGACTGGGGAAAACGTCTTAAATACTCAAATTCACCGGAGTTTATTTCATGAACTATCAGCGCTCTTAAATTTCCGGCCTTTTTAATATTACTGTTTGTAATCTCCCAGCCTTTTAATGTTTCCCGACATCGTTTTCCTCGAAACATGAACCAGATGCGAATGTTTCTACCTCTAATCTCGACACCCGTTGGTAATTTAGACATATCATGAGTCTTTGATAAACTGATTTATCTTTGGATAGTTGTACCAGATAATTCCTCGTTTGCTGTCTGGCTTACCTAAAGGAGATACTCGTTTGAAGTGGAAGCCCTCCACCCAACAGTTCTGGCGGTATGCTTCAATTTGTCTGGCCCCCAGACCAGTGCGAAGCATCAGGCCGTATTCAACCATCCACTCTTCATTAAAAATTACTTGTGCCATCGCATCACCTCTGGCAGGCGCCAATGTTAGACTGAAATTGACGCCTGATGTTGATTATTAATAATCAGCTATGAAGTTTTAATTTGAATACAATGCAATTCACGAGGACTGAAGTTTCTCGCAATTAAAATTTATCAGTTTTACTTTCTGCTCTCTGGAAACGCCTGCTTCTTTTTTACCTGAGAGCATTTTTTCGCATTCTGATTTCGTTAGTTTAGATTTTGAATATCTTGTCCAGTTAGTAGGAGTGCCACCTTCCTTTTCAATTGTAGCGGTAATTTTATACATGAACGCCTCCATTAATATTTTCAGTGGTTCGTTTATTCCATCTTTCGAGCGCTTCTTTTTCACTTCCACCATAGCCAGTTCGGGATTCGCATCCGTTGCATTTTGCCCGGTAATATCCTGAAATGTCTTTCACCGTTACTGATGGACAACCACAAAACGGACATGGTTTAACATCGTCATATCTCAAAGTTTTTGTCATAAAAACTATCTCACGTTGGCGGTGCATTACACCGCCAGGCTGGATTATTCTTCTGGATTATCGATTACACTGTATTCCCCGGCTATAACCGATATGTCGTCTGGATTAATTGTTTCCACCTCTTTTCCATCCATCGATACTGCACGCTGGATTTCAATAGATACCGGCAGATACTTGAACAGTTTTCGTATCACTGTCTTTTTGGCCATGTCTTCAAAGTGTTCATCCCAGATGGACGACGCCCCTTTTGACGCTGCGTTTTTTGCCGCCTTGCTGTGCGTGTCGCGAACTTTTTCTACTTGTTTGCGGGTCATGACTTCAAACTGCACTCCTCCGTCTTTCAGTTTTGCAACAGCATAGACATGGGTTATAGGGGCATCTTCGTTTTCACCGGGACGATGAACCAGTTTTTCATCAAGGCCAAGTTCATAGCTGAATTCATCACATTCACGGACAACACGAGCTGACAGACTGATGATTTGACCTGATCGACGGGCAAGGTCGATCATGCCGCGATAACCGATGATCAGCTGTACGTTCTTCTTACCGTTTTTTGCTTTTCCGTTGCCGAACGGTAGCAGATATGCATGACCGAGGGCGCTACCTGGCTCAAGTCCGAGCTGTGAACACTGTACGATGGCACCGATAAAACTCGTCGAGTCACAGTTTCTTAGTTCCGGTACTTTACGGATTTCTGTTGTAGCAATGCGGATCATGCGTTCCGCTGTCATGTGACGTGGCAGAGCTGCTGCCAGTTGCGCTTTCATTGCCGGGCTGTTAATCACGCACAGCACATCCTTATCGTTAACTGCTGCTGGTGCACGGTTTCCCTGAGTTTTTTGCAGATCGGCTTTTGCGATAGGTGGTTGCTTAGTCATTTGCATACTCCTTAGCCCAGCGGGGCAGTGATAACGTCTTAATAGCTGGCCATTCATCGGTATTTAGGCAGTCAGCCAGGGTCCGCAGATTGCGGTGATATTCCTGCTGGCCTGCCAGTTTTGCTTCTTCGCCCATCATGAAAATCTCAACCGGATAACGTCCGCATTCAACAGTTGTGCTGGCAACCAGAAAAACGAAAGTTGGCTGCACACCAAACTGTGCTTCATAACCGTCACTGTAGAATGCATCCTGAACGTGATAGCGGTAGTCGTAATAAGCCGTTTTGAATCGTTGAATATCCGCTGTGGTTTTCACGTCCATGATCCAGTGAAATTCAGGAATAATTTTGTCCGGACGGCACCGACACAAAATTCCTGTTTCCGGATCTTCCCAGTAAATTGATGATTCAGCGTGTCCGGCGCTTTCAACAAGCCATTGCCCCAGCGGCAAAGCCATAACGCTTTGATACATTAGTTCAATTTTCCGGCCTTCTTCCGCAGTGATAACCGTTTTTCCTGTGCTTGCGCATTCCATCAGAAACGCTTTTTCTTCTTCTTTTCCGGCGTTTGTACGGCGGTTAAATTCAGGTGCTACGATAAAGCGGTTACTGAATTCTTCCGGTTCAAGTACCCGGCAGTGGAAAGCGGTTCCTAAATCGAGCGTTTTTGTCTTTGTAGTGTCCACGGGGGCATTTTTACGCCACAAATACAGTGCCGGAGTATCAGCAATGTCATCGAGCTGAGACTTACTGACACCGGGACCCGCGTGGTAATTCTCATTCGAAATTCCGTAATAAATACCTGGCTCTATGTCTTCTACGATTACGGGATCTGCGACTTCGCCAGTTTCATCACTGCAATCGCGATGCGGATCGCTGCCAGCATTCTCATTGTGCGGATGTTCAGCGCCTTCCATTTCCTCCGGATCTTTTTCCTTAGCTTCAACCTGATTCTCTTCACCGAATGTTTCCTGGTATGTTGCGTCGCCCATTACCGCGCCACAGTCAGGACAGTTGCCGCCGCCAGCCTTACTGCAGGCGGTGCAAACTTTCTCCGTTTCCTGTTGTTGCACTACTGGCTCAGGCTGTTTCGTTTCTGGCTCGTTTTGTTGCGTATTTGGGTCGTTCTGTTCCGCTTTCTGGTCGTTCTGTTCCGTTTCTGGCTGATTCTGGTATATAGAGTCGCGGGTCTGGATCCCCTTAACCCATTTCGGATCATTCGGGTCGCTAATCCCTTCAACAAATTCTCCGCGAGAGGCAGCCAGTAATTTGTCTGCATCGACAGGATTTTTGGGCGGAATGTTTTTCCGGGCTTCATGGAGTTCTGCCCGCAGTTTCTGATATTTCGCATCAACAGAATTTACCTGTGACTGAGCATCCAGCGACTGCGTGTCCTGATGATGTTCAGTTGCATCCGGTTCCACTGTTTCAGCCGTTGCCTGTTCATCTGCCATTGCGCAAGATGGTTGCAGTTTTTCTTCTTCTGTTACACGCTGCGGCATCGGGGCAGAGGAACGACCGCAGGCAATATCCACGATTTCTGGATCAGGGTTGGCATGATCAGTTTCAGTCAGTACTTTGTTCAGATATTCAGTGACGTGTGCGGGGATAACCTCGATCCCAATTGGTGCTTCTTTTACGGACGCAACCACGATAGCGCGGGAATAATCCAGTCCACCAGGCATGGTGATGAATTTGTCGCGGAAAACAGAAAAGGGTGGTTTATTTTCAGCGATAATTTCCTCGACACGTTTAGCGTGTGCCGGATGAAGGTTATAAATGTCCACGTCCATTGAACGAGCTAGTACGCCAGTGGCTACGTCGCGCGCCAGTGACGTCAGATCGTGAACGAAACCTTCGCCGCGATCGGTGAGGTTCCCGCCGCCAGCATTAGCGCCGGAAGCCGTGCGCGTGATGCGTGAAACACGATTTCCTTTTCGCCATTCTTTTGTCAGAAGACCGCGATCAATGTGTTCGGTATCCAGCCAGGCTGAAATGAAATTCTTAAATTCATAGGGCTGATGTTTTTTCGTGATAGAGAACACTGCCTTAATTGCATCAGTCAGGCGGAGCAGGGCGGCATTATCCAGAGTTGTCGGTTCTGCCATGCTGCGTATGGCCAACAGCAGATTCTGGACATAGCTGTTTTCCTGATCCATCTCAAGAGCAGTAATGTGTTTCCGTTGTTCACGGGTGGCATGATGCAGGTATTTCCGATCCCCGGCTGCATACGTAAAAATGTGCAGAAGACGCTGTGTGAACCGCAAAGTGGCTACAGAGACTTCGCAATCCTGGCAATCCTCGTGGGCGTCTGCCTGCGCGTTTTCTTCCTGGCCTCCCGCCAGTTCTTTGGTTTCTTGAGCATTATCCTGGTGGTGAACGTCGTCTGGCGCTGCTCCCGGTTTTAGTTCCCAGGTCATTGAGTCTTTGCTGAGTTGATAGCGTTCACTCCAGGTAAAATCGATCTCACCTTCAGGGGGAAGGTCATTAACGACAGGAAAATTCGTGGCAACAGGTTTAAAATAGCTGCTCAGTTTTTTACCTGACTTAACGAGCAGGTAGTCCAGAGTGGCACAGGTCGATTCAAAATCGTCGCTTGCCCACAGGACGACGTCAGGTTCACCGGATGATTTTTTCGCTTTCCGTAACAGGAAGAGTGGTTTTGTGCTCATTGTTTTTTAACCTCAACTCAGATTAAAATTCGTTTTGTTCAGTGAATGATCTTGCCGGATACACACTGTTCATAGCCTGCGTATGGCGCAGGCTATTTCTTTCAGATTTCACCGCCTAATTTCATTGCAATCAGAGTTGCCAGAAATCCGGCTTTTTTTTCTGCGGGCAGATTCTTTCCGATGTGAACCAGGCACATTTTTGTGACACCTTCATCAAGTGTTTTTACGTTGCCTGATGGACCGTCGATATCAACCACAGTGAATGGGGTTTCTTTATTTTCTGTTTTAATCACGTAGCCAATACGCTTTCCTTCCAGATTAACCTCGTGAACAATGTCATCGGTAGTTACAACAGTGGCTTCATAATTGGTAATCATGTTTTTCTCCTTAATTAAGGTTGAGCGAATCCCTGCCATTGCTGGCATAAATTCAGTTTCGAATAGTCAGTTAATTAAAGTTCGTGTGCCATCTGGTCTTTTTCGGCACAACTTTCACTACAATATTTTTTCATTTCCGTCGTTGGGATAACTCCACGCATGAAATGAAGTGGTCTTTTAATGGTTTTGCTTTCTTCAACGTCTTTATTGCAAAGGTGATAAGCACATTTTATTTTCTTAGTCATTACCATGACTCCGCCTTTACAGGTAAACCATCACGACCGAGGAAGACTTTAATCATGCAGTCAGAAATGCATGTTTTTGTAGTCAGGCTACGAATATAAAGTTTTCGCTTTTTAATATTGTTTGCCGAGGCGATATATGTCCGGCCTTCATGAAGAACATAATCGCCAGGAGTCACACACTGACGTGGTATTTCATCAGTTCCGAAGTGATGAGCAATCATAATTATCTCCATTTTTACAAATGAATTTTGTCGATGCGGTGCCTGGTGCCTCTAGGTGACGTTAACCAGTTAACAATTAACGCCGGATAATCCACCCATAACACTGATGCTTTTAACTGTGCCGCGTGCGCTTAGCCGCATTCACCGCATCACAAAATTCACTTTAAAAAGGGCGGTAGAGCAGTCACGGAGTAAAACTGATACCGCCAAACGTCACCAGAAAATTGATAGCAGAGGGTGTTGCAGCGGAGTTGTCACTTAGGCGTATGGTCAACCTGACAACCCGGTGTCCTCAATGGGGAAGGAATCACCCCGCCATACTTACCGCCGCGCCATTTCGCGGAGCGCCACAACCGGAAGTGCACGGTCGAATTAAATTTAACGACATCGTACAGTGAGACGAACTTCGCCGTGTGCTTTCGTGTTGTGTGCCTGTCTTTTTACCACTTCAGGCTCGGTGGTCTCGGCTATACCCCTACAGCGAGAGTCTGTGATAGCATTTTAATACCCTTACAGTAGAGAGTTATTAATATGCCTGATGTATTCGGCTTGTTGAGCAAGTTATTCAGTAACGAACCCTTAGAGCGCCTTATGTACATGCTTATTATCTTTGTTTTGATATTGCTCTTTATGCCTGATTCTGTGCCGGAGTATGTTCAAGACAAAATCAGCATTCCTTATATTTACCCGGTATTCGTTTTTGCCTTTTCTTTTGTGCTGGCTATAAATCTCCAACGTTTAGCTTTATTTCTTCGTAAGATCTGGCGAAGTCACCGGAACAATACAAGAGAACAAAAAATAATCAGCCATATCAATGCAGTTATCGATTCCTTGACTGCGGGTCAGAAAAAAATTCTCATTACGGCATTATCGAGGAACTATCCTGTGATCCATGCTGTACGCAATGATTCTGATATAAAAAAACTGGTATCTGCTAATATTTTGCTCCCCATGGAAGGGCAACTCCTTCCCGATGAAAATCCATACTGCGTTTTGCACATAAACGATATTTTCTGGCGTGCCCTCATGCTCAGATGGAATGCCTATAGCGGTGAGATTGAGTAATCTTATTGCTCTCAAGCAATAATTTAACGCTCCTTACCTGCCTCTGGTTTATTGAGAGTTTGAAACAAACTCTCAATTCCATTATAAACTTCTCAGTTGTTAGCTTTTGCCGAACTGGAAAGCGCCTGTTTAAACTCACTGAAGCTGAGAGCTTCTTCGCCTTCGGCAAGGCCTTCGAAGTATTCTTCGTAAGCCTTTTCATGATTGTGTCGAAATCCATATCACTCACCTTAGTTTCTTTCCAACCAGCGACGTGCGCCAGCTTCGGTTTTAAACGTTTTGCTTTTGGTATACGTCATGGCGGTGAATGTGCCGTCCTGATTGGGAAACACGCCACATACCAGAGATTCGTTGTTGCCAAGATCGATAGTATCCATGTTGACCTCATTTCCCCTTAACGCCGGGTGGCGGAACTAAAACCTACAGCGCCGTGCTGTTCTTGATAAAAATATTAGTAATGCGGATATTTTAAGTCAACAGTATGGCGTATAATATTTTTGATTTGGTAACTATGTAAATGTTTTTTCAAGGGAAAAATATTAGTTATACAGCTGATTTGCCGAAGTTATGGCACAAAAAAAACCGACTAAGACGTCGGTTTTTTTGTTGTGGATGGGGTAGTGAGCGGTGGCTACTGGTTACGTTTCTTTAGTGCCAGCATGTTCTCGAAGGCTTCCTCGTAGAGCTTGTTTAGTCCACGTAGCTGGTTAAGGAGTTTGGCTTTTTCTGACGCAGGTAGAATTTCGAAGAGGTTAAGCAACTCTGCCTGTTCTTCATTGACCAGCCTCCATCCTTTTCCTGAAAAGCTATCATCATAAGTATCTGATGATCTTACATAATTCATTAAGTCTTTAAGGTCTTCTCGAATGTCCTCTGGTTTTACCTTTAACAGAGCCGCAAATTTTAGCGCAGCGTCGGTATTTACCGGTATCTTGCCGTTCAGATACTGGCTAACGGTGCCTTGAGATTCGAATCCCAACAACTCAGCCGCCAGCTCTTGAGTCAGCTTCAGCTCTTTTTTTCTTGCATTCCATGCGGCTTTTAAATTCTTGCTCGCTTCTGGAGTTGCAATCACTTCGCGTGTTTTTTTCATACATAGAGTTTATTTGTTTTACCAATATTATCAAAGATAGTTTGACTATTGATCTTTAAAATTAGTGGGGCTAATATTTGCTCGAGGCATAACGTAGAAGGTTGGCTATGAACTTAAGAGACTATTTAAAAGAGAAACATATCACCCAGCTACAGTTTGGGAAGCTAACGGGTTTATCTCAGGTGCATGTAAGTCGAGTGCTGGGGGGCTATGAAAGATTCAGCCCTGAAAAAGCATTACGTGTTGCTGAAGTAACGAATTTCGAGGTTACACCTCATGAACTCCGGCCTGATATCTACCCGAATCCAACCGACGGTTTACCTGTTGGATGTAAGGCTAACACACAAAATACACAGGAGTTGATTCATGAAAATCAGGCATGAGCACATCGAATCAGTGCTGTTAGCCCTGGCAGCCGAAAAAGGGCAGGCGTGGGTCGCTAACGCAATTACTGAAGAATATCTGCGCCAGGGGGGAGGTGAATTGTCTCTGACACCAGGCAGGGACTGGAACAATCAGCAGAATATCTATCACCGTTGGTTAAAAGGTGAAACGGAAGCGCAAAGGGAAAAAATTCAGAAACTGATCCCTGCAATTCTGGCAATTCTTCCGCGCGAGCTGCGTCACCGACTCTGCATCTTCGATACCCTGGAACGCCGTGCATTACTGGCGGCGCAGGAAGCGTTGAGTACGGCAATTGATGCGCATGATGATGCAGTCCAGGCCGTTTACCGGAAAGCACATTTCAGCGGTGGTGGAGCGTCCGACGATTCTGTTGTAGTGCATTGATTGAATAGGGTATCCAATAATGAAAATCAAACCGTACATAAATGCCGGAAATCTTACTCCCGGCGAACTACGAGACTGGATCCTGAAACTTGCAAAAAATGCAGAAATTGCGGGTTGGGGTACAGAAACTTCGGTTCGGAAGCTTCAGAGCGCAGAACTTAGCCTGCGCTCAGTTATGGACGATTTATCCCCAAGAATTAATTTTCTGGGGTCAGAGCAAATAATTCGTTCGGAAGGTCACTCCAGCGAAGTTGCGGAAGTTCTGAATACTCTGAGGGTAACTTTTGCTGCCGTTCGCGATATTCAACGAACCATTCTCTCATTGATTTCTCAGCTTCAAGAAATTGATAGTCGCATTCCTGACGGGGGTCATAGAGAGCGTCTTCCAGAATGTGAAGAGCAAGGACAGGGGAAACAGATAAGGGATCAGTAATACGTTTTTCACTTGCCTGGTATAGCAATCTCGCCAGCGAATCATAGCTACTGGGGCTCAGGAGAGAATCCCGTGAGTGATTTGTAAGAATCAGGTGGAAGCGGGTGAGAACTATAGCCCTGCATGTTACCAGGTTAACCATGTCGTGGTCGTGCTGGTTAATTTTGTACACAGTGCGCATGTGATTTTTAATTTTTTGGCAAACAGCCATTAAAGACATGTCGAACCTCCTTTGGTTCTGTTGATTGGGGAATCACAGATTATATCCGGAGGAAGGTTCGACACCAGATGAGGCAATTATGGTTAAGGCTAAAAACATGCCAAATCCCATGCCAAAAACTAAGGCAAACAATGAGCCTTATCGCAAGGTAAAAATAACGATATGGGATGATCCCAAATTTAGGGCGTTATCTCCTCTGCCTCCAAGTGGACAGAGTTTGTTTATTTATCTGCTGACCAGTCCATTTACCGGGATTATTCCTGGGTTGTTTAAAGCCGGGCGGGCAGCAATGGCTGAAGAGTTGGGGTGGGATATCGAAGCCTTTGACTTAGCCTTAGGCGAAGCCATGAATCTTGGCATGGTGAAAGCAGATATCAAAGCCAGAGTTTTTTGGCTCCCGAATGCTGCGAAACACAATCCGCCAAACTCGATAAATGTCATTAAATCCTGGGCAAAGGCATTCGCTTTAATTCCTGATTGCCCTCTCAAATGGGAGGCCAGGGAATCGCTGAGAGCCGCGTCCTACGGGGTTTCTGAGGCTTTGGGGATGGCATTCGATAAGGCAATCCATTTGCCTGAGGATAAGCCTAAGGATAAGGCTAACGCTTTGTCATGCGGTATCCAGATAACAGATAACAGATATATAAACCCCACACATAACGCGCGCGTGCGCGAGAGTGTTCCGGCCAGTGAGGCAAATGGCGTGCCGTTGCAGACAGCGGAACCTGATTACCTGGAAGGCCTGAGCGAACCCATCGGGAAATTTCCGATGACCGATAGCTGGCATCCGTCGCCGGATTTTCGACGACGGGCTGCGCTGTGGGGCGTGGCTCTTCCTGAGCCGGAATTTACACCAGCTGAACTTGCCGCCTTCCGGGACTACTGGGCAGCGGAGGGGAAAGTTTTCACGCAGGTTCAGTGGGAGCAGAAATTCGCCCGTCACGTACATCACGTCAGGGCGCAGGTTAAACCAGTCAGCAAGGGGGTGAGCCATGCAGCCGCACCAGGTGGCACCGCATCACGGGCAGTTCAGGAAATTCGGGCAGCACGTGAGCAGTGGGAACGTGAAAACGGATTTATCAGCGACGGAAACGGCGTGGAAGCTGTGGGAACTCATGGGGGAGGTTTATTCGAACCGCTGGACCCAGAAGAACGGGGCCGCACCTTCGAAGCTCTGGATTGCACAGATTGGCGCGATGACTGAGCAGCAAATCAGACAGGTCTGCCGCCAGTGCATGGACCGCTGCCGGGCGGGTGAAACATGGCCTCCGGACCTGGCTGAGTTTGTGGCACTGATTTCGGAAAGCGGAGCCAATCCATTCGGTCTGACGGTGGATGCTGTGATGGAGGAGTACCGCCGCTGGCGCAATGAGTCCTGGCGATACGACGGAAGTGATAAGTACCCGTGGTCTCAGCCTGTGCTGTATCACATTTGCCTCGAGATGCGTTCAAAGGGGATTGAGCGCCAGATGACCGAAGGGGAATTAAAACGGCTTGCAGAACGGCAGCTGACGAAATGGGCAAAGCATGTAGGTAACGGCCTGAGCGTTCCGCCAGTCCGGCGACAACTGGCGGCACCCAAACGCCCGTCGGGGCCAACGCCAATTGAGTTGCTGAAACAGGAATATGAACGCCGGAAAGCGGCTGGTTTTGTTTGAGTTGATAAGTAATTTTACCGGGAGGAAATTTTAATGGAGACTGTTTTTGACGCACTGAAAGCAATGGGAAAAGCCACGTCGGTAGAACTCGCTGCGCGACTTGATATCAGCCGTGAAGAAGTGCTGAACGAGCTGTGGGAACTGAAAAAGTCTGGCTTCGTTGATAAAAGCGTAAACACCTGGCGTGTGGCTGATAACAACGTTCAGCAGGAGCAGCCAGCGCCGGCAGAACTGCCGGAAGAAACTACCACGGCAACAGTCGCGAAAATTTCAGAGAGCGATTTAACTGCGACGATTGAACAACGTGGACCACAAACGGCGGATGAACTGGCTACGCTGTTCGGTACCACATCCCGCAAAGTGGCTTCAACGCTGGCAATGGCAATCAGCAAAGGTCGTCTGATTCGTGTAAACCAGAACGGTAAATTTCGTTACTGCATACCGGGTGATAATTTACCAGCAGAGCCGAAAGTTGAATCGGTAGCGGAAACCGATGGTAAAGCCTTTCCTCAGCCAGCAGGTGTTGCGTTACCAGTACAGGAAGCTGCAACACAGGAAGATATTAAAACAGAAACTGTGGCGGGCATTGTGCAGTCGCTACCATCGTTTACCGAAACGCGAGCGGATGACCTGGTTTTACCATCGCTGCACATGGCAAACCGTGAACTGCGCCGGGCGAAAAATCATGTCCAGAAGTGGGAGCGTGTCTGCGCCGCGCTGCGGGAGCTGAACAAGCACCGGGATATTGTTCGACAGATTACTGATTCTTCCCGCCGTGTTGTATCGGAAAAGTGATTGCCGGAGGCGCTTATGGCAAAAATTTTTACACAAGAAGAGCGAGAAAAAATTAAAGGGCAGGTTGTTGAGCTGGTACGCCGGAGTGGGCGCGAGACGTTACGGCAACTGGAAGCCAAGACAGGTGCGACAAGATATCTGATGAGCGTTCTCGCCAGAGAACTGGTCGCCAGTGGTGATGTTTACAATTCAGGCTACGGATTATTCCCGTCTGAGCAGGCGCGTAAAGACTGGCAAAACGCCCGCAAAAAACTATCAAGGGCAAAGGTGAAGAAACCGGTTGTGGTTGATCCTGATCTTATCTGGTCATTACCAGACGGAGAAATACGTCGTTACAACAGACGACAGAAAATAATCTGTCGCGAGTGCCGGAATAGTGAAGTTATGCAGCGCGTGCTGGCGTTTTATCAGGGGAAATTTCAGGAGGTGGTGCGGTGAGTGAATCAAAATGCCAGGTTAATGGCAACAAGATAGAACCGTGCGCGGCGTTGACGCAATCCCTGGAGCATGACGCTGAATACACGACGCGAAAAGGTCTGCTGAAATACAAAATCTATGACCATGCATTAATTCATTCACAAGACCTGATCATGCTGCGGTCTGGTGAATTTTCTAAATCGCCGATTCGAGTTTCATTTTGCCCGTTCTGTGGTGAAAGTCTGAAAACGTGGGAAGCGGAGGCAACCAGTGAACGGAAAAAGAATGACTAACAGAGAGCTTGTCGATGCCGCGATTAAGCTTGCTGGTGATTTTTATTCAATGATGGGGTACGCGCATCGCCCTGGATTCAAATATTGGGAATCACCGCATCCGCAAGAGCAGCAGGTATTTCAAATGGCCTGCCGTGCTTTTGAGGTTATTCGCGGTTCTGATGTGATGGACGCCGTTGCCGACCTGGAGGATGAAGAGTGAGCAAGATTGACTATCAGGCACTACGTGCTAAGGCAGAAAAAGCAACATGTGGCGAGTGGTCGCTCGAATATGGAAAGGGCCGATTTGATGGTGATGATGCACTAATTCATCGTGAAGTTGCTGGATATATTCCTGTTTGCAGAATTGAAGGAGCGCATCCAGAAAGCGGTTTCGATGAAGATTTCCAAATGGAACAGCAGGCCAATGCTGAATTCATCGCTGCAGCCAATCCAGCTACCGTGCTGACACTGCTGGATGAACGGGAAGCCCAAAGCAAACGCATTGCAGAGCTGGAGACTAATCTTGTTGCACTTGCGGCGGAGAATGCGGGAATAAAGTCTGCAATTCCTCAACTACGGGATATTGATGCTGACAATGACAATATGGATGACGTATCTCTTGCTGAAGACTTCGGATTCAATCATGCAATAGAACGGATGAAACGACGGGTTACTGAAATTCCGGCTGCTGACGCTTTCCTGGCTGATGTTCGAGCGGGGGCGCTTAACGACCTTTGCAAGGCGTTTGTCAGGCACGCAAAAGTTGCAGGACTGGATGATGCCGATACCGTAACGCTTAAGGAAGTGACAGAAGCATTGTTGCATTGTGCAGAACAGATTCGCGCGCCTGAATAATTAAATTTAGTGTTGTAAATAAAATTTAATCCTTAACCGGAGGGATTTCTGCACCCTCAGAACATCGGGAGGCCGCCTGAAAGGGCGGTAATGAAAAGTGACTGAATTAACCAAAGAGCAATTAATCGAAGAAGCCAAATTAAAAATAGCGATTGCGAAATGCCACCCCAATTCAGGGATGGCACGGGTAGAGGGCGAGTTATTCAAAATTGCACTGGCATCGCTGGTAGCAGAGCCAGCTGGTAAATTGCATGAATACAAACCAGTGGGATATCAGCGTCTGGTCGACGAGTTAACCATGCTGGTAAAGCGGTTAGCCTGGCAACTGAAGAAAGCGAAACCGGGCTGCAAATTGCCGGATAAAGCGATGAACTATCTGGAGCGAAACGGACTGATAGGCGTGGAGAATGTTTTACGATGACCTGGCCTGAAGCATTCACAACGGTAGGAATTGCGATGGCGGTAGCACTGGTGGCGTATTCGATTTGCCGCTGGGGTTGACGTAAACGGAGGTGCAAAGTTATATTTTCTCAGTGTGGTCGGTTACTCGATCACACGGTTTTTGTTCGTAAAAATACCAGATTGTTAGAATGTTGTATGCGGATTCATAAGGATAGATGATGAAATTCACAGGGTTACAGTCCTCGGCGTTACCTGATACTTCTGATTCAGTAAAAGAATGTGTGAATCTCGGGCAGTGGATGCTGTTCAAATCTTATGCGCATGAAATGACCACAACATTTGAAGTGGTGTTTTTTCTGAAAACTGACGATGAAATATTTGGTTTGAATGAAAGAGGACAAATAACGTCCACGCAAATTACTGAACATTTAAGCATAGATGAGCTTTTTTACTTTATTGATTTACCAAAGCCACCATCTTTCAGTAATGCTATGTTTCCTGAATATTTATAAATTTTCAATTTAACACATTCGAATCATAAGGATATGTATGAGCCTTAGGTCTGAGCGTACAAAATGGGTTATGTTTTTGCCTTGTTCTAAAGAAGAGGTTGAGCCGCGCCACGTTTTTGATATTGTTTTTGGTGTGCTATGCCTTGAGAAGGCTGGTATAAATCCCCAAGATATATCAATATATATTGACAGCCCTAACAGGAATTTTGATGGTTTTTTTTCATCAGCCTCGAAGTATCCTTATACGTCGAAAGCATCAGCAGATTTTTTTAATGACTTACATGATAATAACTACAGTAATATCGTTATGTTTGTCACCGGTCATGGTTGCCCGCAAGGGCTCGATGCAAAAAATCCTATCCCGCCTCATCAACTTCTTAAAGCTTTAAAAGGAACGCCTAATTTAAACAATGCTATTGTTTATCTTGGACAGTGTTATGCAGGTACATTCAATTTTGTTGGGGCGGGTAAAAGAAAGGATGGTGAACCCGAAGTTATTTTAATTGGGGCGACTAATCTTACTGAAAGCCTGAGTATAGGGACTACTGAAACGTTTCTTGATGGGAATGAATTTCCCTGGCCAGCCAATATTTTTCTTCTTCATGTTTTTAAATGGATGTCGGAACCGTCTGATATAGATGGCGATGGCCGTTATACCGTAATGGATTCTTATAAGCATGCGGGTATTTTTACTAACCTTGTGAATAAAAAAACAAAAACAGATATGTTTGGTGAGATAATTAATATCCATGCGGAATGTAATAAACTCATGGCTCTGGCTTCTTCGGGTACAGGGAATTGGATAGTTGATACGACAAATGAGTTAAATTATAAGGCCAAAAAAACTCAACTCCAAAACTTATTGATTGCGCACCACACCCATCAAGAATGTTGGATATTAAACGCAAGACCAGCGCAAAAAATTGAATTTTAATTGATCGTCATGTCAATTAATTACAATAACGAGTTATCTCCGTGAGAAAAAACGGTTTGCGTGAAAAGGAGAGTTAAGTAAAATTACTGCGGGTGCTTGAGGCTATCTGCCTCGGGCATGCCACCAAAGGCAGATAGATAAAAGCCCCACCCGACTATAAATCGAAGTGAGGCCCCTATATGCTCGTCACATATAGATTGCCTCTTGCGGACCGAAAGGTCAAGGAGAAGCAGGCTATGAAGCAGCAAAAGGCGATGTTAATCGCCCTGATCGTCATCTGTTTAACCGTCATAGTGACGGCACTGGTAACGAGGAAAGACCTCTGCGAGGTACGAATCCGAACCGGCCAGACGGAGGTCGCTGTCTTCACAGCTTACGAACCTGAGGAGTAAGAGACCAGGCGGGGTAAACCCCCGCCACCTCTGATGTGTCAGGCATCCTCAACGCACCCGCACTAAACTCGCTTCGGCGGGTTTTTTGTTTTTTTTTTCAGTGAGTTTGTTCCGTCTGCCTGTACTGGTGTGGGGGGCTAATTTTGTTATTCAGGTGGCTTATTGCTGTTGATCGGTATGTCTTCACGGCTAGAATCGAGGCTCTTAAGTAGCGCGCAGGGATAAGAGGGATGGACCCTGAGAAGGGGAGAGCTATTTATCTGGAAGGATTCTGAAGATGAAAATCGAAGAATTGCGTGAAATTTTTAGTGAAAATGGCCTCTATGCTGTGCGCGTTGAGAATGGGAAAGTTGTCTACACAACGTTAATTCCTGATGATCATGTGATTTTATCTATCGAGGCATTCATTGAATACCTGGAAAGGCTCGGTTTCAAGGTGGTTCGGGAATGAGTTATAATTCGTAAGCCAGCCTGAACAACTGGCAACCTACAGCGCCATTGGAGATAACAATGGCGCATATACAACTGGTCAAACAAACTTCTTCTGGTTTACTTCTCCCGGCGACGCCGGAGAGTTGTGATTTTCTGCATCAAATCAAAATAGGCGAGTGGATACACGCTGATTTTAAGCGCGTTCGTAACTACGCATTCCATAAGCGTTTTTTCAAACTTCTGCAACTCGGATTCGATTACTGGACTCCGGTCGGAGGGGCGATCACGCCTCGCGAACGAAAACTGGTTTCAGGATTCGTTGATTACCTGTGTGAATCAGTAGGCCGGGAACATACGCCAGCTCTGAGCGAAGCCGCAGAGCAATATCTGAATACAGTTGCGACACGCAGAACCCGGGATACGGCATTGCTAAAGTCGTTTGAGGCTTTCCGCGAGTGGGTAACCATTCAGGCCGGATTTTACACCGAGCATATTTATCCGGACGGTAGCCGCGGGCGTCGAGCGAAATCCATCGCGTTTGCGAATATGGACGAAACCGAGTTTCAGCAGGTTTATAAATCTGTGCTAAATGTGCTGTGGAACTGGATCCTGTTCCGTAAATTTTCCTCTCCGGAACAAGTCGAAAATGTGGCCGCGCAGCTACTGGAGTTTGCGTAATGGTGAATTTACGTAAAGCGGCGCGGGGCCAGATGTGCCAGGTCAGAATCCCTGGATACTGCAATCACAATCCTGAAACGTCTGTGCTGGCGCATTACCGACTGGCGGGAACGTGTGGAACGGCGATAAAACCACACGATATGCAGGCAGCGATTGCCTGTAGCTCGTGCCACGATTTAATCGACGGGCGGGTAATAACCAGCGATTACACCAAAGAAGAATTACGCCTGATGCATGCAGAAGGTGTTTTTCGCACACAAGAAATCTGGAGAAAGGAAGGTTATTTATGATTTACCCAACGAATACAGGAAAAAGCGGAGAACACCTTCGTCTCACCACGCTGGAAAGTGTCTGGATTCAGGGGAAACTGCGTATGTGGGGGCGCTGGTCGTATATTGGTGGCGGTAAGACGGGGAATATGTTTAACCAGATGTTGACCTCTAAAAAGCTGACAAAAACGGCAATTAACGAGGCGCTCCGGAGGATGAAAAAAGCAGGTCTGGATAAACCTGAACTTGAGGCTTTTTTGCGGGATATGATTAACGGCAAGCAAAAGAGCTGGCTGGTACATTGTACCGATTCAGAGGCATTAATAATCGACAGGGTTATTGGCGAAGTACTGGCGGATCATCCCGGGCTGCTTAATGTCCTGAGTCAGCGTTATGAGGGGCGAGGGATGAGTAAGAGAAGGATGGCCGAGTTATTAAACGAACAGTACCCAGAGTGGTGTTTTAGCACATGCGAAAAGCGAATTGCTAATTGGTTGGCTGTTGCTGAGTATGCGCTATACATTCCCATGCGAGAATCATTTGCTCAAAAAATGGCTTGATTTTTTACGCACAAACTGCTTCAATTCCGGTACGCTTCGCAAAGCTGTATCGCGAGGCGAACCAAGCGCATGAACTTTACCAGAACCCGCCATTGAGCGGGTTTTTTATATCTGGAAAGCGGTGCATAACGTTAAACGTGATGGCGATTGCTCAATGAGTTTCTCCTGCTCTGAAGTCTCTTGACTGCATGGAATCTCCTTTGTTATGTAAGGTGAGTTGATGTTTTAAAATTGTTAGAGAGATGGGTATGGATGACAGCACTTTGCTGAGGAACTCTTCACTTTTTATTGCTTATATGGGCTGTCTTGGATGGGGAAGCGCTTATTTCTATGGATGGGGGACTTCCTTTTATTATGGCTTTCCATGGTGGATCGTCGGGGCTGGCGTTGATGATGTGGCCCGAAGTTTGTTTTATGCTGTGAGCGTTATCGTTATATTCCTTACTGGATGGGGAGTAGGTATTGTTTTCTTTTTAGGCATAAAACAAAAAAACAATATACAGAATTTGAGTTTTATCAGACTTTTTCTGGCAATATTGCTGCTTTTTATTCCGCCTGTTCTGGAGTTTTCGGTAATTCATCAGCACGTTGAGCCAGATGTGCTGTTTTTTTGTGTTATTGCTGCCTTTACAATTACGCTTTTTGTCAGGTCAGGAAGAAGACTTATTTCAGTCAAATGTTTTTCGGAAGTGTCTTTTATTCGCCATCACCGGATTGAGTTTATTATGGCTGGATTCATGATTTATTTCTGGACATTCTCTCTTATTGCCGGTTGGTATAAACCCCAGTTTAAGAGGGAATATCAGACGATCCACTATGAGAATACTTGGTATTACGTTCTTGCTCGTTATAATAATCGTCTTGTTTTGTCGGAAAGTTTTGCTCCAGAAGAGGCACGGTTCATTATATTTAACACCGAGAATCATAATGACTATGAAGTCAAAATTGCCAGGGTGCGTTAATGAGTTTTATGAATATGTGTGAATGATTGTTTAGTGTTGATATTATATTGAAGGAATAGTGTGTGAAAAAAGTTCTCTCGATCTTACTTACTACTTTCGTTTTCTTTTCCGGAGCTGTGAAGGCTGAATGGACAGGAGATGTGGCAAATGATTTCTACTCTAATGCTGTGATTACAGACATGCATGTTGGACAAATTGACCAAAGTCCATATTTTTGTATAAAAGCACAACTTAATAACAATGAAACCATATCTGCATGTTCCATTCAAAAGCAAAGCATTTGGGGGCATTCCTATGAGACATTATTTTCACAGGCTCGATTTTTTTACTCTACCGGACAAAAAATAAGATTATATGTTAAGAGCAATGTATGGACATACGATAAGTTTTATTCCGTTTTTACACGAAATGCGTTGGTAGGCTTATCCACATGCGCAAACAATAACACATGCTTTGGTCCTTCGTACTATGAATAAAGCCATATGTCAATTAATTTCATTGATTGTATTTTTTTTTAGTATAACTTCACATGCTGTAGAGTTTGTTTATCGAGTTGATTCCCGACCTCCCGATGTTATTTTCAGAGATGGATTCACCGCACATGGATCAAACAGAAATCTTCAACAACACATCAGGGGAGACTCTTGTGCTGCAGGTAGCCGGGACAGTGCTTTTATAGCCACAACATCAGATATTAACGAAACATATAATATTGCTCGCCAGTATTATTCAAGCTCATTGTTTCATGGAGTGATGTATCGATATCGTATCAGGGCTGATGAAAATTTTTATAGTCTTGCTCCATCTGTTTCATATTTATCACGCAGAGGTGTGAGTTTTAACTCATTTGAACAGATAATGATGCATGAGCAAAGTGAATTAGTTGCTGTTGAGATGATACCAACTGAAAATATTGTTGAAGCAGTTCAGTTAAATTACGACAGATTTAATAGTGTTGTTACTGATGGGGTTGGCACATCTAATGCTCGTTATGTCAGTCTGAGGACCGAATCAAATTCTGGGGTTATTCCTGATTTGCCAGTGCCCCAGGTAAGTGTAAGAGACCGCATTAGTGCCTTTGGCTCGTTACTTACCGTGTGTTTTTCTCTGAGAGGTGTCAATCGGGACAGAGATAACAGGGAAATAATTGATAGTGTAAGTTTTTATGATGCCAGGCTGGTGATTAGCGACTTAATAAATCAGTAAACACCTTATTTAACTAATTCTCAGTAAAGTCCCATCTTTAAGAGCGTAAAGGATATCAATAGATGAACCTACAGGTAATGTGAGCAGTTTTTTATGGCTCGCTGGTGGTCTTTTTTATTTACAGGAGAAAAATGTATGTCTGAACCCTTATCCGGTTCCGGCACGGCTGCGGCGCTCGGCGGGGCGACGGTATTCGGGCTGTTTACCGGAACGGATTTCGGGATTGTGTTTGGTGCGTTCGCCGGGGCGTTATTTGTGGCAACGATGCCGCAGGCGCTTTCAGCCTGGCGTGTGGCGGCGCATTTTCTGGTGTCGTTCATTATCGGCGTGCTGGGGGCAGAGGTTCTGGCATCCTGGCTGGTCAGGCACACAGAGTTTAACGGTGCACCTGTTGACGCATTGTGTGCAGTACTGGTGTCAGTGGTGTCGGTGAAGATTCTCTCGTTCATCCACCAGCAGGATATTGCATCGCTGGTGTCCGGCCTGTTTTCCCGCCTGCGGGGTGGAGGAGGCGGCAATGTTAAGTAACCTTCCCGGATTGCTGAATGTGGCGTTATGCACGGTTATCGTGCTGACGCTCTTTTTTTATCGTCGTCGTGATTCAAGACATAAACCGTTGATGTCATGGCTGGCCTGGCTGTTGATGCTGCTGTATGCCTTTGCGCCCCTCAGCTATCTGTGTGGTCGCCCGTTAGCAACGGGCTGGCTGGAAGTGTTTTTTAATCTGCTGTTCTGCGTGCTGGTGATACGCGCGCGCGGTAACGTCACAAGAATCTTTCCATTGTTGAGGCACTGAGATGAAATCAAAGGACGTCATTTTTGATGAAATCCTCGGAAAAGAGGGCGGCTACGTCAATCATCCGGACGATAAAGGCGGGGCGACAAAATGGGGTATTACGGAAAAAGTCGCCCGCGCTCACGGATATCGCGGCGATATGCGTGACCTGACGCGCGGGCAGGCGCAGGAAATACTCGAGGCGGATTACTGGTTCGGGCCACGTTTCGACCAGGTCGCCGCATTATCCCCTGATATTGCCGCAGAGTTGTGTGATACCGGCGTGAATATGGGGCCGTCCGTGGCATCGAAAATGCTCCAACGCTGGCTGAACGTTTTCAACCTGCAAGGCAAATTGTTCCCGGATATGGACGCAGACGGGCGTATCGGCCCCCGCACGATTAATGCACTACGGACTTATCTGCAAAAACGCGGCAAAGACGGCGAACAGGTGATGTTGAAGGCGCTGAATTGCACGCAGGGTGACCGCTATCTGGAGCTGGCAGAAAAACGCGAGGCCAACGAGTCGTTTGTCTACGGCTGGATGAAAGAGCGAGTAGCAGTTTAAAAACTGACGCTGAAGTGCTGAACACCCTCAACTCATTCAGGCTCTTTTCTGGGGTTACGATGAGCGAAAGTAAGGGGTACAGCATCAGATAGCAAAAACCCCGGCTGCTGGAACAGTCCGGGGTTTTTAGTTTTCACGTCAAAGAGGAAATTGTGAGTAGTGAGTACGGAGAAAATCCTCGTGGGAAAGTATAAAAGATTCTTTTTGAGGTTGTCCATTATGAAAGGTATTGAAGTGGAAACTCCCGTGAGCCTTGATTTGACAAGGGCTGCGGCCTTTGCAATTCGCCTTGTGGCGGTCGCTGTTCTGATTTGGGCTGTGCGTTGGTGGTGATATGAGCCGAAAACACTGGACACACAGAATGTCGCGAACGGCGGCGAAATGGGCACTGGTAGCGGTACTGGTGCCTTTTTTATTGGTGGGATGCGTTAGCCTTGATAAGGCACGCCAGCTTTTCGATACAGCTTCTCAGGTCTGCCAGCTTATTGATGGCATTCGTCGGTGTGCGCAGAACTGATCACCAGCATTACAGCAGCCCTTCATGGTGAGGGGTTGCGATAATGCCAAAGCTCGTCATCGGCACCCGCCGCGCACCTAGCGCATTGGCCGATAGCGGGCTTTTTTATTCATAAAGCGAGGCTGTATGAGCGAGAAATTGAAGATCGTCTATCGCCCGTTACAAGAACTGTCTCCGTATGCACACAATGCCAGGACACACAGCCCTGAGCAGGTGGCACAACTGGTAGAAAGCATTAAGCAATTCGGCTGGACTAATCCGGTGCTGATTGACGAAAAGGGCGAAATTATTGCTGGTCATGGTCGCGTTATGGCGGCTGAAGTGCTCAAAATGGATTCCGTTCCGGTCATCGTTCTGTCTGGTCTGACGGATGATTCAGAAAAAGGCGTACCGCCTGGCAGATAATCGCCTGCCGATGAATGCTGGCTGGGATGAAGATCTGTTACGGATGGAGCTGTCGGACCTAATTAATGCTGATTTTGATGTCTCCCTGACAGGCTTCAGCCCGACAGAAATTGATGAACTGTTGACGGATATTTTGCCTGGTACAGGAAATGAGGAGGAGCCGTATACGACGAAAATTGATACGCCTGTTTATGAACCGTCGGGCGATAAACCGGATATCAGTGAACTGTACGACGATACGAAAACTCAGGAGCTGATCAGCCGGATACGTTCGGCGTCCATTGAGCCTGATATCGAAAAATTCCTCCTGTGCGCGGCAGAACGCCACACGGTGTTTAATTTCAGCAGAATTGCGGACTATTACGCCCACGCCCCCGCTGAAATTCAGTGCCTTTTCGAGGAGTCGGCGCTGGTGATCATTGATTATCAGCAGGCTATTGAAAATGGATTTGTCCGGATGACGCAGCGCATGGTGGAGATCATGCATGGCGGGGAGGAGGAATATGCGTGATGATTTTTGCGCCTTTATTCTGACTCACGGGCGACCGGACAAAGTTCTGACTTACCGGACGTTGCGTCGTGCTGGCTATACCGGGAAAATTTTTATCGTTGTTGATGATGAAGATAAGACACGGCATCAGTACATGGCTGAATTTGGTGAACAGGTGCTGGTGTTTTCCAAAGCAGATATAGCCAGTCGTTTTGACGAAGCCGATAATTTCGGTGATCGCCGCTCAATTTTTTACGCCCGTAATGCCTGTTTCGACCTGGCAAAACTGGTCGGGTGTAAATACTTCATTCAGCTCGATGATGATTATCACGAGTTCCAGTTTCGGGTGGATCGCAACTATGACCAGGCCTATTTCCCGATAAGGAAACTGGATGCGATCCTTTCTGAGATGCTGGCGTATTACGAATCAATACCTGCGCTTTCCATCGCTATGTCGCAGGGCGGGGATTTTCTTGGTGACAATGGCGGCCATGCTTCGTGGGTGAAACGCAAGGCAATGAACAGTTTTATCTGTTCCGTTGATCGACCGTTCTCATTCATGGGGCGCATTAACGAGGATGTGAATACGTACACGAATCTCGGTCGCTGTGGTGAATTGTTTATGACGATCGGTGCTGTCCAGTTAGGGCAGAAACAGACGCAGAAAAACAGCGGCGGAATGACCGAGCTGTATCTGGATTCCGGAACCTACGTTAAAAGTTTTTACTCCGTCATGCATGCGCCGTCGTGCGTAAAAATCTCACTGATGGGTGCCAGCCATAAACGCATTCACCATCAGGTCACCTGGAACAACGCTGCAGTAAAAATCCTTCACAAAAAATACAGGAAGAAGACACCCTGCATATCAATGGGGGTGACAAATGATTCCGTATTCGAAAGTCGAGTCTCTGGCAGCGTGCCGGATGACGGCACAACAAATCGCTGACGTTCTGGATGTTGATCTGAACCGACTGAAAGAAAATCGGGAAGCAATGACAAATTTTTACGCGTCCATCCGTAAGGGCAGAGCGAAAGGTGAAGCCGAGATACGGGCGGCATTGTTTAAGCTTGCCAGAAAAGGGGATGCCTTTGCCCTGCGCGAACTACTCAGGGTGGATAAAAATCAGGACTAACTGATGAGCAGACCAGACTGGGGGGCGTTGCAGCAGGAGTATATTGCTGAATACACCCGCTCCGGTATATCTCCGGTGGCATGGTGTGAAGCAAGGGGACTGAATTACGCAACAGCCCGTCGTTACATCAAAAAACCTCCGAAAAATGCGCAGACAGAAGTGCGCAAAACTGCGCAAAAAAGTGCGCAGAAAAAATTTGCGCAGACTGCGCAAAAGCGGAACGGAAAATCTCAGAAAAAAAAGTCAGTATCCGATGCGTGCTTGAATGAGGGCGACGCGGAGGAAACTTCATTCTGTCCCGATGAATTCGGCATTTCTGACCAGCAGGCAAAATTCGCCATGCTGGTTGCGCAGGGTAAAAACCTCATCGAGGCATACCGCCTAGCGGGTTACGAGGGAACGGGAAACGTAGCAAGTGCCGCAGCCTCACGTCTGTTAAGAAATGTTAAGGTTTATCGGGCTATCTCATGGTTCCGCAATCAGTACCAGAAACGCTATACCGCAGACCTGGATTTACTGGTGAGTCAGTTGATGGCCATTGTCCAGGCCGACCCCAATCAGTTGGCACAATTTCGCCGTGTTAACTGCCGTTATTGCTGGGGCGAGAATCATCTCTACCAGTGGCGCGATATAGCAGAATTCGACAAGGCAGCGGCGCAGGCTTCCAGAGATGGCAAACCCGAGCCGGAATATGGTGGCCTTGGCTTTGTTGATAACGCCATACCCAATCCGGACTGCCCGAAGTGCCGCGGTGAGGGAACGGGGCAGCTTTATATGGCTGATACCACTCTGCTTGATGGGGATGCGCGGCAATTATATGCAGGGGCAAAGCTCGGGAAATTTGGTGTTGAGATCCTGCTGGAGGATAAGGCTGCCGCCCGGCGCGAACTTATCAAGCTGATAATGGCGACGAAAGGAAGTTCTGCTGGTGGTGCAACTGACAGTCGCAATGATCTGGAGCTTGAAGGACTGAAGCTTCGCAATGAAAAGCTGCGCACTGAGATTGAAAACCTCAAAAAAGGCGTGGGTGGTGAGAATAACGAAATAATTATCCACAACTCTCTGCCGATGCCGGGAGTGGATAATGTCGATTGAAATCTACCTCCCAAAACCTCATGAGGGGCAAATAGCTGCATGGACGGCGGCAATAGAGGAACGCTTCCACGCGGTATGCTGTGGTCGTCGCTGGGGTAAAACGGTGATGCTGGTGAACATCGCTACCAGTTTTGCGACGCGGAAATTTGCCGTTCCTACCACCGGGCAGCTTATCGCGGGTAGGGTGGGGATTTTTACCGCACAATACCGCCAGTACCAGGAAATCTGGGATGAAATTAGCGCCGTTCTGCAACCGCTGATCCTCAGCCAGTCAAAAAATGAAAAGCGCATCATTCTCCGGAACGGTGGCCGCATCGACTTCTGGGTTACGGACAACAACAAACTGGCCGGACGTGGGCGTAAGTATCATGCTGTGCTGATTGATGAGGCCGCATTCACTAAATCGCCGGAAATGCTCGAAGAAATCTGGCCCCGCGCTATAAGCCCGACGCTTGTTGATTACCGCGGCTGTGCGTGGGTATTTTCCACACCAAACGGTATCGACGAGAGCAATTTTTTCTACGCGATATGCCACGATGAATCCCTGGGATTTGTTATGCACCATGCGCCAACTTCATCGAATCCGTATATTCCGAAAGAAGAACTGGAGGAAACGGAGAAGAAATCCGATCCGCGCGTCTGGCAGCAGGAATATCTTGCAGAGTTCGTAGACTGGTCCAAAGACGCGTTACTCGATGTCGATAAGCTGCTGGTGGACGGTCAACCAATTGAGATGCCGCCGCACTGCGACATGATTTTCGCAGTGATGGATACAGCGCTGAAAGGCGGGACCGAAAATGATGGTACTGGCGTGGTGTATTTCTCTTATGAGTCAACGTATTCGGACGAGCCAAAACTGACGATTATTGACTGGGATGTGACGCAAATTAAAGCGTCATTGCTTCCTGAATATATCCCCGGCGTTTATGACAACCTCGAGCGCCTCGCGAAATTATGCCGTCCGCGTCTGGGCAGCCAGGGAATTTTTATGGAAGACGCCGCGATGGGGGCAATCCTCAACCAGAAGGCGGAAACCGAAGGCTGGGATATGACGCCGATTAAATCGGCACTAACCAGCAAGGGCAAAGACGAACGGGCGGTGATGGCATCCAGCTACCACTATCAGGGGATGTGCAAAATCGTCCGGGAGGCTTACGACAAGACCGTTTCATTCAAACGCACCACCGCAAACCACCTCATAAAACAAATCGCCGGGTTCCACCTGGCAGACAAAGATGCGCATAAACGTGCTGATGACCTTTTCGATTGTTACACCTATGGATTGATCATCGCGCACGGTAATTACGCGGAATTGTAAAAATCTGGATTTTTTTCTGATGGCTGAGATCGAGATTTCTGTAAATCTCAGTTCTTCGCTGATGCGCATTCTTGAGGCTGAAGAAATTCAGCCGGGAACCGACATTGGCTATGAACTGTGTAAACTGCTGTGGCAGTACCACCCGCTGGGTGGGAAACTTGTCGAAAAACCCATACTTATGGCGATGTGTAAGCCGCGCCAGTACAACGTGGAGACAGACCCTGACGAGCGGGTTGTGCGGCGTTTCCAGGAGGTATGGGAACGTATGAAGGTTAACGAGAAGATTAAAAATCTGTTTTTTCTGTCTCGTTGTTACGGTGCCGCAGCGATCGGCGTGGGCACCGACAGTGTTTCATGTCGTGAACCGCTTCCGACGTTCGGACTGACAGAAGATGACGTGTATATCAACGCGTGGGACCCGTTGAACGCTTCCGGTTCGATGGTGACTGACCAGAACCCCAACAGCCCGTTTTTCCAGGAAGCCAATAAAAAACTGAAGATTGGCGGAAAAGACTGGCATCCGTCACGCACACTGAAAATCTTCAACGGCACACCGATTTATCTGGAGTTTCAGAGTTCATCGTTCGGATTCACCGGGCGAAGCGTGTTTCAGCGAGTTCTTTATTCCCTGAAATCCTATATCAATACGATGGAGGCGAATGATCTCGTCAGCCAGAAGGCAGGCGTACTGGTGGCTAAAGTTGTGCAGAACGGTTCGAAAATTGACGGGATCATGGCTGCTGCCACGGGGCGTAAAAGGGAAAACGTGAAAGCCGCCAAAAATAAAGGCGTGTTGAGTATTGGAAAAGACGAAGACGTAAGTTCACTGAACCTGCAAAACATCGACGGGGCGCTGAATACATCCCGCGACAACATCATTGCTGATATTGCCGCCGGGAGTGACGTTCCGGCCATTATTATCAAGGAAGAAGCGTTCAGTAACGGATTCGGTGAAGGTAAGGAGGACTCGAAAGCTATCAGCCAGTATATCGATGGTGTACGCCAGCAAATTGAACCTGTGATGGATTATTTCGAACGCCTGGTGCAGTACATCGCCTGGAACGAGGAATTTTATCAGTCGCTGAAAAATGATTACCCGGACATCATAACCGACGACTATAAAACCACGTTTTACCAGTGGCGACGTGAATTTACCGCGACGTGGCAGGAGCTGGTGGAGGAGTCGCCGGACAAACGCCGGGAAAGCGACAGTAAAGTGATTCAACAGGCGATAGCACTTTTCTCTGCCGTGTCGCCACAGGTTGATCCTGAAAACCGCGCCGCCCTCGCTGAATGGCTGGCAAGCCTTGTTAATGCCACGCAAACCTATGGCGAAGCTCCACTCATCATTGATGTGGACGCGCTGGCGAATTATGAACCACCGAAGCAGGAGACGCCTGATGGCAATTTCCAGCCGGGCGGTGAGGAAGAAGAAACGGATCAGGACGCTGTATGAGGTTCTGACGGATGCCGTTAACTACTACGTAAATCACGGGTGGGATAGCGAAAAATCATTGCTCGAATGGTGCCGGAAACTCCGTGTAGCCGCTCAGCGAGAAACCCCTGATGATACCGTAGCCAGAAAACATCTCACCGCTATCTACAGCCGTCTTGTCATCGACGGCGGGGCATTACGGGATCAGCCTCCTGATGGCCCTAAAAAAATCACTGTTGAAAAACTGAAACCTGAGTTTCGCAAGGAACTCGACAGGCGAATTTTCGCCAGTGCCAACCTGATAAAACTCAACCGCGAACAGGCCATCGAGAAAACCATACAGCGTTTTCAGGGGTGGGTTACGTCCATTCCGCCTGACGGGGTGAGCGAAATTGATCGCCGGGAAGTGAAGTCCGGTTTTCAGAAGTCCGTGAAGGATATGGATTTTATCAGTCGCCGGGTGGCAATTGACCAGGGACATAAGCTGGCGAGTAACGTTAAGTATCTGCTGGCTGTTCAGAGTGGTGCGATTGCTCTGCGCTGGCATTCTAACTGGCGGCGTCCGGGATACAAATACCGACAGGACCACAAAGAGCGCGACGAGAAAATTTATCTCCTTCGCGATTCGTGGGCGCTGGTGCAGGGGCTGATTAAGCCCGTATATGGTTTTTATGACGAAATCACTGCTGCCGGGGAGGAGGTTTATTGCAGTTGCGATGCAATGCCGATCTACGCCCCTCAGAAACTACCCGACGAATTTTTAACGGAGAAGGGCAAACGTGAGTTTAACCGAGCTTGAAGTGGCAGAACGCATCAGGGACGGAACCGTACCGTCTCCGGTGAAATTCTCCAACATGTGGCTGGTGAATTTGCGCATAACCGGAACCGGGCTTGCCTATCGCGCCGGGCTGAAAGAGCACGTCTGGCGTGATCCAAAGCTCTATCTGAACGAGGAGTTTTTAAGGCGATGCAATGGCCTTCCGGTTATCGCAAACCATCCTGACGACGCAGTTCTGACGGAGGAGGATTTTAAATCGCGGATCGTCGGCAGTGTCATGCTGCCGTATATCCGGGGTGACGAGGTATGGGCGGTGTGCCGCGTTTACCTCCAGAGCATTGTTGAAGAAATCACTGATGGTGATGTTTCGACAAGCCCGTCGGTGGTGTTCAACAGCACATCAGGAAATGTGGAAGTACAGGAAGGTGACACCAATTTTTTAATCGAGGGCGTTCCTTTCCTTGTTGATCACATCGCCCTGGTGACGAAAGACCACGGCTCGCTGGGCGTGTGGGATAAAGATCGGATCCCCGCAGGGGTTGAAGTGACAAACACAGGTGAAATCGAGATGGAAAAAGAAGAACTCCAAGCCCTGTTACAGGGGGTGGTGAGCGATGCCCTGCAAGGCATTAATCAGAAAATCGATGGTGTCGTTACGCGCATGGACTCACTGGAACAGCGGGACAAAGCGCGGGCGGATGCCGAAGAACAGGCGAAAAAAGAGGCCGAAGAAAAGGCCAAAGCCGATGAAGCCGCAGAGGAACAGCGTAAAGCTGATGAAGCTGCGGCAAAGGAGGCAGAAGAAAAAGCCAAAGCTGACGAGGAGGCAGAAAAAGAACGCAATGACTCTGCCCTGGCAGAAGCACAGGCAAAAGCCGACTCTGCATTCAGTGCCTGCGGTAAAAACGCGCCGGCCCCGTTTTCTGGTGAAAATGCGCTGGACTACCGCAAGCGTGCGCTAATCGCAATGCAGAAACACTCTCCGGCACATAAGGACGTCAATATTCGCGCGATTGCGGATTCTGCAACGCTGGCTGTGCTTGAGGACGCAATTTTCAGTGCCGCCCGTCAGTCCATCGAAAAAGAAATGATGAGTACGCAGGGGCAACTGCATAAACGCATCCGCAACGATGAAGCCGGGCGTCGCATTACTGAATATCAGGGCGATCCGAACGTCTGGCTGAGTGCCTTCAAAATTCCGGGGCGTCGTCTGGCAAAAATTAACACTCAAGGGAGCCTGAACAATGGCTGATATTAACTTTCATCCGTTTAAAAACCGTGGGGCGTTTGGTGGCCTTTTTAACGTCGAATCCCGTGGGCTGATGCAGGGCGATGCGCAGGATGATCCAGCAATTCGTCTGCAACTTTGCTCCGGACGACTGGACAGCAAAATCACTGAACCGGTATGGGGTGGCGTTGGAGTTATGGAGTGCATTGCTCCCACGAAAGACAGCGTTAACGGCGCGGTAATTAAGCAGGCTACACAAAACGCATGTAACGCCTTTACGGTCTTTAATCAGGCATTTCATGGCATTACCACGCCGGATAATCCGGTGCCGTTATATCTCGCGGGTGGCTTTGTTCACTATTACCGCGTTGGCTCAGGTGCCCGCATTCCTCTCCCTGTCAGTGCAGAAGTTGTTGCGTTGGCTGATGGCAATAACACCGTTGCTGCCGGTGGTTTTGTGTGGGATCTGACGAAAAACATGGTTGATGTTTATTCGGGATCACCCGGCACTAATCCGAAAGTGGATATTAAGCTGCTGATGGTTTCAGTTGACGGAAACCTGACGGTGAAAAAAGAGGATGGCGGTAACGTTGTCTGGGAAATCGGCAAACCGTGCGGCCTGTTTTTAATTTAAGGGGATATTAATTAATGAGCGCATTTACTCCTGCGACTACTATTGTGTCGCCGTCAATGGTGCTGCCGGAAATGATCGTGCAACAGAGCATGGCTTCCGGTGCGTTTGAAGTCCTGGCTGGCGGTGCTCCAGCGGTAAAAATCAGTTCCAGTGATTTGATGGTCTATCAGAAATATCTGCGCATGACCTCGCAGGCGCAGGTCGGCCAGTCTCTGCCGGGCCAGTTACCGTCTTCCAGTATCTCTGGCGGCTATGACGGGATGATGACTTACCGAATTTCTTCCCGCTCGCAATACAGCTATCTCGATACTGATGCAGCAGATCGCTGGGGCTATTCTCTGATTGAAGGCCTGCGCCTGGCTAACCGTCAGGGACACGCTCAAATGTTGCGTAATATGCTGCTGTATGGCGTGAATGCAGCTAATAACGAGGGGATCACCAACTCCCCGAACGCAGTGACGCTGAATCTGGGCAACGACAGCAAAGGGAATGATTCATATACCACCTGGGATTCCGGTGAGATGGCTAAATTTATGCTTGGCCTGATTGCTGACCAGAAAACCCGCATGTTGCTGCTGGGGCAGCCATTAACGACTGTTATTCTGAGCCCACAGCGATTCATGAAGGCGCTGGAGTGGACAGGAATTGTTGAGCTGACCAGTTACCAGCGTCCTGGTGGTGGTACCGGAACGGTGGGAACGATGGTTAAAGACGTCGCCGATAAGGCGACAGGCGACGACATCATTTTCTGCCAGGACGACACACTGATCGGTAAAGGCGCTGGTGGTAATGACCTGATCATCGTTACGAACCCGACGATTGAGGTTCCGGAAGCGCGTCACACCATTAACACCAATATTTTCTCCACGCTGGTACCTAACCAGCAGGCCGTCAACGTGATGTTCTGTGATATGGCAGCGCCGACGGAAATTCCGTCCCCTATGCCGGATGGCGGCCTGACAACGTTGTATACCATGCGCGCGACGCCGGGCTGGAACTTCCGCCCTGAGGGGATCACCCTGTTGTCTGCCAAATACGCATAAACGTTCAATCTGATAATGCGGGGAGCTGAATGCTCCCCTTTTTTGTGGGAAAAATTTATGAAGCTCTACATCGCTAACTGCTCACGTCAGCCGCACACGTTCAACTACAAACTCCCCGAAAAAACGCAGTCGTTCGGTGTGACAATTCCGTCCGGACGTCAGCATATGATCGAAAATCAGTCCGATATTATCGACCACATCATCCGACAGCATGAGCCTTACGGATTCCAGCGTTGTGACAAGGTGGACAAGAATTTTTCTGGTATCTGCTATTCCATCGATAAACCTGTGAGCGTCGGTCGCATTGAGGATTGCGCGGAGCAGAAAACGGAAAATCTGGAATCCCTGTCAGAAGAAATTCTCGCAGCCAGCGCCGTATCGCTGAATAACGCAGTGGATCAGGCAGTGATTCAGAGTGGCGAAAAACCTCAACCAGGTGGTATTGAAATGGAAATCACCGGGGAAGCGGTTAACACCGAACAGGAAAATCCGCCCAGCACAAAGCGAAATATTAAGGTTAAAAAATAATGACCCTGCGTCCGTCACTGGAGGGGTTTATTCGCTTTGTTCGTGACGACATGAAAGTACCGGTTCACGCTATTGCTGACGATGATCCGACGCTGGAATGTTGCTTTCAGTCTGCGATGGAGCTAATCCCTCACGATCAGGGGCTGGAGCGTTTACCCATCATCTATGTGCGAACGGTTTATAACGCTGCCGCCTCATTTCTCCTGAATTTCGCTCCCGGCTCGTGGTTTGCCAACCTGAGAAAAAAACTCAACCTAGGGAAACTGGCTACCGGGCTTGTCAGCGCGGCAGCAGACCAGGGGACATCGGGTTCGATCACCATCAGCGACGCGCTGAGTAATCTGTCTTTGCTGGATTTGCAGATGTTACAGGATCCGTATGGACGACAGGTTGTTGCGGTGCTGATGCAGATGGGCACGGTATGGGGTTACACGCCATGAAACTTTGTTTTGGGGTTATCGACCAGCCGTATGACTACGGCGACGAACCGGGAAAAACCACGTTTGACGTGGCCTGTGACCTCGAGGAGCGATACGAAATTTTTACGCACTTCTGGGAAATGCATAAGGACGAGATTATCCAGGAGACAGGGGAGATGGTTGCGTTCCAGCTCATTCGCCATCTCAAAAATAAAGTGCCGTTGCCACCTGTGCAGGTTATGGGCGATACCCGCGGGATTTTTCACCGTTTTCTGGAAGCCGAGGAAATGGCCGGGATGACGATTAACGGAAACCCTGTGCCAACTCAGGCCGCGCTACTGGGCGTTAACTCCAGGCTTAAGGACAAATATACCGGGGAGCGGCGTCCGTCATTCATAGACGGTGGCCTGTTTAAGGGCAGCTTTATAGCGTGGATAGATAATAATGCCGAGTCTTGAGGAATTAGCCGAACAGCACAGTTCGCAGCTCTCGTCCGTTCTTAAATCCGCAGTTGAAACCATCTCGTCAGACCAGGAAATCACGTTCAGGCTCTATGTCCGGCAGGTTCTGCCGCTGGATGGCTTTGTCTATTGGGTTAATGCGGAAATCATCAGTTGCGATGAACTGTGTCGCCTGAATATTGAGTCACCAACTCGTCTGAAAATCAAAGGCAGTCTGCATCGTCAGGTTATTGCGATTCAGGACGAGTCTGTCTCGAAGGATGTGAACAACATTATTTTCACGCCTGTTCAGCAGGTTGATGATTTTAATGTGGAAAATCCCGATGCGATCTATCTCGGTGAGTATGGCGGCGTCCAGTTTGCTTTTTCACGAATGGAGAGCCGTTATCAGCAGTCGGGTATTTTTCATTATCGCGGTATGGCGATTTTACCAACCATGCGCTCTCAGATTATCGACTGCGAGGAGGATATCAGCGACGAGCAGATCATCTCCAACAGCATCCCGATCTGGCTGCAAATGAAAGATGCCGCGACCGTGTATCCGTCTTACCTGGTACCGCAGAACCTTCGTCCTCCGTATATCGCAGTGGATGTTCGCAACAGTATTCCTTTGCAGGTGGCTCCTGTTGTTTTCGGCGGTGAGCGGTTTCAGCTCGTCCAGGATTCGGTTCGCCTGACGCTTTACGGATTCAGCAACAAAATGGCGCTGGATCTTGTCGACTCGGTGGTGAACAGGGCGCTGGAGGAGGAAAAGTTTGGCGTAACCAATATTCCGGTGGTTCAGGACGCAAAGTCGGGACAGGTTGAAATCAACGCTCTGGCGAAGAAAAAAATTGTCGATTTTGACGTGAATTACTACCAGAGCACCGCCCGGGAAATATCCCGGCAGTTGATTGAAAAAGTTATTTGTAAATATGAGGTTAAATAATGGGATTTAATATCGTCACGGTGAATGTGTCCCAGACCATCGGGGCCATACCCTCGAATCTGCAACAGATGGCTGCGATTCTCTCGTTTGGTTCCACGACTCATGAGCCGGGAAAGCCTGTATTACTCACCCGTAATCAGGATATTAACGATCTGGTTAAAAATCCGATTGCTGCGTTGTCGGCGGCTGCCGCAGGAAAATCTGCGGCAAACGTCACCGTTACGATGACGCTTCCGGAAGGGAGTAACATCCGACGCGAAAACAGTTCTGAGGTGAAAATTGTGGTGTCCGGGTGTTCGCCCGACGCGTGGAATGGCGAATATACTGCTACCGTCACGGATGAAAAAACACTGACCTGGACGATTGCTGATTCTCAGCTTTCCGGTTCGCCAGTGACACTGGGGCAGTTTTCCATTGTCGGCAGTGAAAATCTGGTGACGGCAGTAAACACGTTTTTTGCCCAGGGAAATTCAGTCGGGATTTACCTGCTGGAGCTGGGAGTACAGAAAGGCGGGGTCAGTAAGGAAATCGCTGCACTGAAAGCTTATATGGAAGATCCGCTCCTGCGTTTTTATGCGTATCTGGTGCCGCAGCCGTGGGATGGTGACGCAGAATTTATCAGTCTGGCAAAACTCCACACCGCCAACGAAGCGATGCAGTATTTCTTCGTGCTGACGAAAACGCCGGACGACACGAATTACGTTTCGCCTTATGCCGGTATTAAGTCGGTTATTGCAACGGCGGATGATACGTACCCGGCGACAAACGCGGCAGCAGCCGTAATGTGGAACTATGTTTCCGCATCACCTTCAGAAATCAACAAGGTGCCGCCGATGGCATTTCGCTATCTGCAGGCGGTAAACGCCCACAAGGGCAAAAATTCCATTCTGGCCACGATGACAAAGCAGAATATTAACTACGTCGATACGGGTGCTGAGGGTGGAATTTCCAACACGATTCTGGTGAAAGGCGTTACCAGTGACGGTAACGATATGACGTACTGGTATTCCGTAGACTGGGTGCAGATTAACGTCGATATGCAGCTCGCCAACACGGTGATCAACGGCAGCAATAACCCAATTAACCCGCTTTACTACAACCAGGACGGAATCGACCGTCTACAGCAGGTCGCACAGGCGGTGTTCAATACGGGCGTATCTTACGGCCTTGTCAACGGCCAGCCTGTCGTCGATGCAGTGCCTTTCCGCCAGTATATCAACACTAATCCGAATGATTACGGTATCGGGCGTTATGCAGGCCTTTCGGCCTCCTATACGCCGATGCGCGGATTTGTCGAAATCATTTTTAACATCAATGTGACAATGCAGCTTTCGTGAGGGACTGAACCGTGCCTAATCCAATGATCCCCGTTGGCACCCTTAACCGGGTTCGCGCCAGCGTTAAATTCACCTCTCATTCCGAACTGAATGTGTCCGCCTCATTTCTGGCAAAAGAAGGCGTCGAATTGTCCTTTCAGGGCAATATCACGGAGTTTTTACCCGCTATGACGGGAGCCGTGCAGTCGCCGCAGCCATACATGATTTTACAGGCGCGTGTTCATCTGTTGCGTAGCCAGGCGCTGGGAAAACAATTCAAGGCGCAATGGGAAAAGAATGCCACGATCGGCGACGCAAAAGTGTATAGCGACAGCACGGTATTCGGTGACTTCGATATCTATAACACGGCGATCACCAACGTGCAGGATATGACCTTCGCCGGGGGCGAGCCGGGTGTGGCCATCACCATTACCGGTACGTATTACATCAACTCTGAAATGTGGGATCTGGTATGAAAATCTCCCGAAATCTGAATCTGATTATTCCTGTCCGGACAGAAAAGGGTAATGGCTGGATCCATGCCACGCCGATCAGCAAAGAGGTGTTTAAAGAGCATTTCTTCATTCTGAGTAAAACTTTTTCTGCCATTTTTTCAGAAGGTCTTGGCGTCGTTGCGGGGCCACGTATCGCTTTTTTGATGCTGGAGCGGATCTCGCGTGATTCTAATGCCTGGGAAGGTGATAAAGGGGTCCGTAATACACTGGTTAATGAGGTCATTCGCCTGGCAAACCTTGTTTACCCAGTAGAGGGAAAAGGCTACGACACAATCCCTCTTGATATGGCGCTGGAGCGTGAAATCATTGATTTGGACGAAGTAGCGGGTGAGCTCATTTTTTTTACATGCGTCTCGTCGATAAATTCACCGGAGCAGGCGAAGGGGACTATGGATGTGGTCAATGGAATATGGAGCACTCAATGCTCGTCATTGAATCTTACGGAATGGATTGCTTCATTGCTGACATTGAAATCAGCCGCCAGTTCTGGCGCGACGGCGAACACGTCATCAGCGACATCCTCGACTACTCAGCCGGAGCCGGATTCAGAGACATCTGTGCAGATTCCGGTCTGAATGTAAAAACAGCAGCTCAGTTTCGTGAGCTGCTCAAACTCAAAAATCCCGCAGGAGTATTGTGATGGCTGGTAACCAGATGCCAGTTCTGACGCTGGATGTTAATGAAGAACACCTCAGGCGGCTTGAGGCGATATTTGAAAAGTATCGCAACGGACTGATGATTGGTCCTGCCGGGACGCCGCTTAAAATACCTTCAAATACAGGTCAGGGAGGTGGCGCCTGGCAGACAACCACAGGCGGAGAAGCCAATCAGGCTCCCAGGAAACCATCTTCACCTGCACCAGTTCCGGCTGCGTCCAGTGATGGACGTTTAAGGGATGAAAAAGGGCGCTTTGTCGGCAGCGGAAAAACAGCGGATTCGCTGGTGAGCAACTATAAAGGTCGCGGCGAAACGATGTTTGATAAGTACCTCAGCGGGCTGGGGAAAAACGCCAAACAGACGCTGAAAACTTACAAGCAGATCAATTCTACGCTACAGACGACCACTTCGAGATTAAACAACCTGTTTAAAACCACCGTATCGTGGGGGACAAAACTTGCGGTTATGGGCGTTGCCGGGCCGTTCGGCTTTGGCATGATGTCCCGTAGTGTTGTAGAGAAACAGAGAAATGCGGATGAATTGACGGCAACACCAGGAGAGTTAAAGGCGGCAGAAAGCACTTATTCGCCTTATTTTTCCGGTGTTGGTAATTTACTCAATACACTGGCAGCCGCGCAAAATGACACTCAGCATCCTGCCTACAACGGGCTAATTGGGTTAGGGATAAATCCTAAAAAAGGGGCAGCAGAAAATCTCCCTGTGTTGTTAGAAAGAGTCGCTGCTCTTGCAAAGGAGTATGAGGGAACAGGATTAACTCAAGGGATGTTAAACGGGATGGGGCTGGGTTGGGTTAACTTTGGCTTTGCTAACCAGTTAGTCAAATATCAGGACAAAATACCTGAACTCAACAAAGAGTTTTTATTGCGGGCTTCTCAGAATGACTCGTTGCTCACATCTGGACATACAAGTCAGTATCAGAATCTTACCAGTAACTTAGAAAATAACTGGGACCGGCTTACCAGCGGATTTCAGGGAGCGCTGGCCGGGAATGCATATCCCTTAATCAGAATGTCTAATGGTGCCACGAATGCTGCCCTGAATTTCATGAATGGTGAGAACTTTAAAAGGATTCTGACGGATGTAGAAACAGGTCTGGATAAACTTGGTAAGTACGTAAATGGCCCAGATTTTAATAACGACCTGAATAATTTTGCCGGAAATGTTGCAAAGGTCACTAAGGCTCTTGGCGGATTTGTAGGTTTTGCGGCTGAGCATCCCTGGCTTTTTGGGGCTGCGGTTATTGCCGGAGGAAGCGGGGCTTTCACTGGAGTGGCGAGTGCGGTTGTAACTGCGATGATGAGGCATCCGTTGATCTCTGCGGCAATGGCTTATGG
The DNA here is from genome assembly GCF_009820205.1 of Escherichia sp. HH26CH. Taxonomy (NCBI): domain Bacteria; kingdom Pseudomonadati; phylum Pseudomonadota; class Gammaproteobacteria; order Enterobacterales; family Enterobacteriaceae; genus Escherichia; species Escherichia sp. HH26CH. Next base: position 8,931 of record NZ_VNXM01000032.1, on the reverse strand, counting down.
TGCTTATGCGTATAAGGATCACGAAAATATCATCGCTTCGGCAAATTCATCATGGGACTACACCAAGAGAAATGTTGGTGATGCGCTTCGCTGGATAGGTATTGATACCGATCTTGGGCGTAAAAATACCGTTCAGGGAACGCCTGAAATTGCTATGGATATTCCGGGAGTGGCGACAGTAAACGGGTTGCAGGATTACGTAAGAAAGATAAACCGGGAATCATTATTGCCTGAGAATATGATGGCGGCAATTGCTGAAAAAGAATCAGGATGGAATCCAAATGCAATAAGCAAAGCTGGTGCGAAAGGTTTATTTCAATTTATTCCAGAAACAGCAAAAGCTTATGGGTTAGAGGGAAATGACGTTTTTGACCCAGTTAAGTCAACACATGCCGCTGCCAGATATCTTACTGATAGCATGAAGCGTTATGGTGGTGATATAGCAAAAGTTCTGGCCCAGTATAATGGGGGCAATGTTGCTGTAGGGAAAGATAATAACCTGAGGCTCAAAAGTGAAACGGTGGATTATCTCCTTAAGCTCATGGCACAGATACCAGCCATGAGAGAGCAGAGGCCGATGCTTGAAGGTAAATTACTAAATGCCCAGCAGGTACTTGCCAGTAATCCAGGCGGGAGAGCCCTTATTCAGCTTGAAGTTCTTCAAAAACCAGGTTCGGATATTTCGGCTCAACTGGCTGGGATGCAACAAATTCCGGGGTAAACCATGTCACTTAATTACTTTGGACAGGCTTTCAAACTGGCGTTTGAAGTCTCGCCCATTCTTTTGGTTGACGGCATAGCGTCGAAAATTCCAGGTGGGGTGATGCCGATTGCTGTTTTGACTGAAGGGCTAAGCATCACGAACGGTCTGCTGCATGGCGAGATACGCACACGCTCGATGGCGGCGTTTACCCCGATGGCGGGGACAACGTTAGTCCAGCAGGATCTTTGTAACCTGAATTTCTATAACCAGGTAACGGCAGCGAATGCGACCGTCAGGAAGCCCAATCGGGTAGTCATGCAGATGATCCGTCCGGCATCAACGGAGGACGGTGGCTACACCACGAAGGGAATGACGTTCACGGCTCTGAAAATGGCGCTTGATATGCATAACCAGTATGGCGGTTGTTACACCGTTCTGACTCCCTCGTTTATCTACACGCGCTGCCTGATGCGGTCGTTTATCGATACATCCGGTTTCTCTGAGCAGAACAAGCAGGTTCAGCACACCTGGCAGATTGAGTTTGAGCAACCATTGTCGTCTGTCGAACAAACGGTAAAAACGCTAGCGAGCGTTTTAGATAAATTTGATAAAGGGATGCCGTCAGACGGGCCGCTATCGTGGTCAGGTATTCGGAACCAGGTTGCGCAGGAGTTTGGTATTGGCTTATGACAACGTTAATTCCTTTCAAACCGGACGGGCGAGGTCCGTTTCAGTTCACGGCCAGAATCGGAGAATATGAAACATTCGCCCGCGTTCCGTTTAATCTGTATGCAAATCGTTACTACCTGGAACTGAAAGACAGTTCTGGCGACGTGATTGTGTACACCCCCCTAATTGCTTCCCCTGATGGTTACGACATCAATCTGGCGCTTCCATTTGCTCCGGGAAAGCTCATTTTTCGCGAAAGTACTAATCAGTTTGAGGTTTCGTAATGCGTTATTATCGATTAGAAATTATTAACCCTAAAACTGGAAAGCCACCTGTATGTCGGAATGGAAAGCCCATTGGACCTTTTGATACCAGTGAAACACCAGGATGTGGGTTGCATGTCGAATTTGACTTTGAAGTAACCGCTCTGGATATAGTCAGAGCGGGAACGATGTTGACGATCTACGGACTGCCAATCGACATGCTGGAGCAAAGCGTGAATTTGCAGGGATGTTTAGTTCGTATGAAGGCCGGATTTGTTAAGGGATTACCTTTGGCAAATCCACTGCAACAGGGGGAAGTAATTTATGGCGAAATTTATTTTGCCTACGCAAACTGGATAGGCACAAACCAGACATTAAATCTGGTAATAAACCCCACCATACGTAAAACCGATGATGGAAAACCTTTCATCTTAGAATTTGATGGTAGAACAGGTGAGAAACTGGGAGATGTTATATCCCGTGCTTTAAAAAAGGCATTTCCGAATAAATTGATCGATTGTACCGTCAGTGACAGTCTCGTTTTGCCTGAGCCGTGGAAGGGAACCTACGAAGATATTGGCTCGTTAGCGATGGTCCTTCGTAGTGCTTCGATTGCCATGATTCGCAGCGAAAAATACTGTGGTGTTGGTATTAGCATTCTTTCCGACAGGGTACGGGTTTACGACAACGCATCAGCTGACTGGGGAAAACCGAAGAAAATTGAGCTTTATGAACTTGTCGGTCAGCCTACCTGGATAGCCCCTTTTACCGTCAGTTTTAAATGCCCGTTGCGGGGAGATATACGATGCGGCGATGTGATCGAACTCCCGGAGGGGCTATATTCAGGCGCAGCGTCGATTGTGATGGCTAATACAACGGCACCCAGCGTTATCGCAAAAAATTCGACCACGTTCACCGGGAAATTTCTTGTGAAATCGGTCAGACACATTGGTTCGTATCTGACAGCTGATGGCGATGCCTGGGTGACGGTATTTGAGGCATATGCTGAGAACTGGGCGAGTGTGTAATGTCAAACGCTCAAAAATTACCGTTTCTCCGAACGCTGTCGGAGATGATGACCAGTTCTGGCAACCAGCAAGCCGAGCTTAAAGGCCGTGAATTGCCCTGCCATGTTGTCGGTGTCAGCGGGCAGATAGTGACAGTTCAGTTTGATATGCTGCCGGAGGGGATCAACTTTCCGCAGATAACAATCCCTGTCGCCACATTCCCGTATATTCGTTACCCGATACAGCCGGGCGATCGAGGAGTAACAATTGCCGCTGATGTATCCCTGCGCGGTGTGTCCGGATTGGGAACCGGTATGGCGACGCTCTCTTACTCGATGTCGCTCACTCCACTGTTTTTCGTGCCACTGGCAAACAAGGACTGGTCCGACGAAGATCCGCAAAAAATCGTTTTGTACGGTCCGGATGGCGCGATCCTCAAAACAGAGGACGGTAGTAGCTCGGTAACGGTGGCACCGGAAGAAATCAGGCAAAAGTCGAAAGCTGTTTACCTCGAGGCCGAAGATATTTTCCTTAACGGGAAAATTCACCTCAACGGACCGATCGTCCAGGACAAAGCCCAGATGAAGGATACAACCGCTTCGCTGATTGGCCCTCTCAAAGTCGAGAAGGATGCAGTTATCAACGGCGTGAGCGCCAGCGGTCACAGCCACGATGTGACTGGCGTTCAAAGCGGCAACAGCACGATCACGTCGAAGAAACCAAATCCGGGTTAATACCGGTTCACTTCAAACTCTAGCCATAAAGCAAAAACCCCGGTCTGTTCCAGCAGCCGGGGTTTTCTGTTTCCACACCTTGAAGGGAGCAAGGAGAGAACCTGTGTTCGATTTTAGCAAACTGATTCGGGAGATTCGAGTTATGGCTGAAAAATTATCCACCTGGAAGTTTTTGCTTATTTGGCTGGTCTTTCTGATTCTGGCGTCTGGATATTTTGTTGGGCAGATCCGCTGGTGGTGAGGACACGATGAGTCCCTTCTGATCTCGGCGTTTTCAATACACCTGGATTTTTTTATTCCCTGGTGAAAACCGACAAGTGACTTTCTTTCTAATGGTTCCGTAAACGCGGGGCTGTCTTCTGAATGCGCATTCCGCGCGCACGTTTAACTTCGAGCCTATCAGAAAGCTGAGCCTGAGAACTGCCGTTGATAACGGATCATCTCGAAGGGCGGCTTTTCTGCGGAACTGGCTCAGCTTTCTAATAGGAGTGATCCAAATGAACTATCCAACTTTAGTTAATGGTATTGATTTTCGTGACCTGGTGTTTGTTGCGGAGCATGAGCCGGTGACTGATTCGTTTATGGTTGCAAAGGCGTTTGCGAAGCGACACGACAACGTTGTCCGTGATATTGAACGAACTATAGCGGCCTGCCCTGAAGAGTTTGATACAAAACTCAATTTTGAGGTTTGCTTTAAAAACAATGAATTGCAGAATGGTAAGCCACAAAAATTCTACAGGCTTCGGAAGGATGGACTGATGCTTCTGGTTATGTCTTACACAAAGAAAGAGGCCATGAGAATAAAAGTTGCATACATAAACGCCTTTAACTGGATGTACGAAATGCTTCAGGTTGGCCGCCGTCAGTTTGAAGAGGAGCGCAACGCCGTCATGCTGGAGTATATGAAGGAGAAAGATGTAGCGAGTATGTCAGGTCGTTTGCTTAATCGATGGGGAAGGGTGAAAAAGCCACAATTGCTGGCCCGGATTGAGCGACTTGAGCAGCGGGGGCAAATTGCTTTTCCTGGCTTCGGGAAAGCGATAACACACTGAGATTGTGGGGGGGCGTTTGCCCCCCCAGTCTTTTTCTGGAGCATTAAAGGCATGAGAACATGGGGCCGCGTCACCGACGCGAACGGCAACAAAAAATGGGTTGCTGTAGAATCTGACGCCAACGGTGATTTCTCCTACGGCTGGCTGACGACGCTCATTCAGACGTTAAAGCTGGGGTTGGGGGAGTCGCCGTTTTACGCGAATTACGGTATTCCTGCGCAGCAGTGCATCGTGCAGCAGATTTACCCGGACTACTATGTGAACATGATTCAGCAACAGTTTGCCGGGTATTTTGCATCATTGGCAATTTCAAAGGTAGATGGGGCAGAGAACCCCACCTATAACATCGATGTTGTGTTTTTTAATGGGACCAGTTACCGGACGCAGGTTCCGGTTTGAGGCAAGCTTTCGGGCATCAGTTGGGCCAGTGGCGTGTTAAGAAGTTCATCGCGTGGCATGACAATCCATCCACTTTTGCGTAGTAAGTGAATTGCCCATTCTGTGGTGATAACTGAGCCTGATTTGTGGTGCTCAATGTGGGTAACTGAGCCGTTTCTGACGCGCATGATGATGTCAACATTCAGAGGGGATTGTGTGCTGGTGATATCCTCGCGCAGCTTCTTCTCGCACTCGATGAAGTATCGGCGGATCTGGCGGCCTTTTTCGTTGCGTTCGACCATAGCCAGTTCTTTGGCGGTGTCCAGGGTGAGGTGGTAGTCCTTTTTCCCTCGTCCGTGACCTATTTCCCGTTTTTGGGAAATAGCTATGTAGTCCTGATTTTCTATGAATTCATACTCGCCGATTCGCTCGGTGATCCAAGTAGCAAAGCGTTTACCTACTTCGAGAAAGGTGTGCAGATCGCGAGCGTTGCAGAGAAGGGTAGTTTCGTTTGAAACAATGCCGTTGAATACGGGAATTAATTGGCTGGTCATAGAAACCTCGTGAAATTTTTTCGAAATTGTGGTGCCAGGAGGTTCGAAACGGCTTCACGAAACCGCGGACTTATTTCCCTTTCGGGTGTTGTATTCGTCGCCCTCCCGACATTGATCGGGGATGTGACCGCACATTGTGCCATCACTGAATTGTAGGCATAAAAAATCCAACACTGACGGGGTTGGTCTAGGCCGCGTGAAAGAGGTTTCGACGCCTCATTCGCCCAATCATACTCAATTGGGCGCGGTTGTAAAGTCCAACAACTACTTATTTTCAGCCACACATTTTTCAAAATTTTTTATCGAGTCATTGAAAACTGAATTCATTATCTCATAAGCTTTATGATCTATCTTTTTGTCTAGATAATCTTTATTGTTTTTCTTTATTTTTTCCTTGGTATCTGCAATGGCTTTTTTACAAATTTGATAATTTATTTGCTGATCGTTTAAACCGCCCCCCATTGACAATTAGAGAAATGGCCGTATTCATGTCTTGTATATTGTAGGAATAATGTAATGTGTCATGGGTTGGATGGCTGGGATTATCATAATAAACATTACCGAATTTCATTAACATTATTCCCGATTTCCCATAAACAGAATCAGATAAGTATGCGGCATTCATATTTCCGGCAGTAAAATTATCAGTATGGCATATAAAACGCCGGCCATATTGAAGCTGTAATTTATGCATAGCATCGTTGCAGGCAGCTCTTATTAGACGGGTATGATAATTGTCTTCTTCTTGAGCGCATACTGAAAATGAAAGAGTGGATGCAATTAGCAATGAAATTAATTTCTTCATAAATTACCCTTGAGATTAACTATGTCAGAAATACCAATTACTATGACCAGTGCGGGTGCGCAGCCTACGCCACCCAATGATTTGCTTGCGAATCTTATCACCAGAGTTGCTGAAAAAGTACCTGGATATACAGCCAACCTTCCGGCGGGGCTTATTACGGACCTTGCCAGCACGGCAGTCGGGGCGCTGGCATTAATAGACCAGGCACGGGTGGACCTTATTAACTCCGTAAGCCCATACGGCGCGAATATTCCGTTACTGATGCAACTCGGAAACATTTATGGAGCACAGAAGGGATTAAGTACAAATACGGCGGTATACGTGGTGTTTGAGGCGTTGCCGGGGTTTGGTATCCCTAAAGGGTTTGTGGTTGGTGACGGTAACTACCAGTATGCAGTTTCTCGCGATACGGTGGTGCCGGAAAGTGGGCAGACTGAGCCAGTTTACTGTGTGGCCACAACGTCAGGCTCATGGGCTGTACCGGAAGGGACCGTGACGCAGGTCATTACATCAGTACCCAAAGACCAGCCTGTAAAATGCACCAACCTAACCGCAGGGATGCCAGGTCAGGAGGAGCAGACGTGGGCATCTTACCGCGCCGAAGTCATGGAGTCCGGCATGTTTGGTGTGCAGGGAACACCGGATTGCTTTAAAGCGATGCTCAAATCAGTAAGCGGTGTGCGAGAAAACCTGATTTCTTTCCGGCAGTCGTCGCTGGGGAAATGGGTTGCGGTTGTTGGTGGCGGCGATCCGTATGATGTGGCTTATGCGATTTACAAATCTGTACCGGACATTTCGAAACTGACCAACGATGTTAGCAATCCATCCGGTGCGGCAGTGGAAAAACGCACGGTTTCAATAACCGTTTCGCCGGACGTTTATCAGGTAGCGTTCGTTATCCCGTCATCACAAAACGTCATGGTGCTAATCACCTGGAACACGGTGTCCGATGATTATGTTGATCCGGCGGGTATTGCTATGGCAGTGCAACAAAACGTTGCTGATTACATCAATTCTATTGAAGTCGGTCACCCGATAAATTTGCTGCGAATCCAGGATATTTTTACCAGCTCCGTCAGATTGCTGGTTGATGCAACATTGATCTCAACAATCAGTGTGAGCATTGGCATTAACGGCCATATTGTTCCTCCGGCAAAAGACACAAGCCTGGTTTATGGCGATACATATTCCTATTTTTCAACGGTGGCATCACAGGTTCAGGTCAACAAGTATGCAATATCTGATTGAGAAAATTCTCCCTGCTTATCCATTTGTGCAGTACAGAGATGATCCGAATGTTGTTGCGTTCTTTGATGCATACAATGAAATTGCTCAGGAATACCTCGATTCACTCAACAATCTGGCATTGTCATGCTGGACATCGGAATCAATAACCGGGCAATTGCTGGACTGGATTGCACTCGGGATTTATGGCGTTGAAAGGCCTTTACTACAGGTTTCCGAGGAGGCTATTGCACGAGGCGCATACGATACCATTGAATACAATACGATCCCGTATGCAGCAATGCGGAATTATGTTCCGGGGCAGGCATCGTATGTACCTGATGATTATTTCAAACGAATATTAACGTGGAATTTTTATAAGGCTGACGGTTCGCATTTCTGCATTGACTGGTTAAAGCGACGTGTGGCGCGGTTCATTCATGGAAAAAACGGAATAGACCCGCCGTTGCAGCACACTTTTGATGTGAGTGTGACAGTATCGGACAGCGTTTTTTCTATTCAGATACCAGAGTATGGCGATGGTATAGGCTATTTTCTGAAAGATGCCATTGACCAGAAATATGTAAAACTCCCTTTTATTTATTCCTATGCAACAACGGTGATTCAAAAATGATTCTTGGATTTGGCAATAACGTTGTTTCAGCACTGGCTGGTGATATCACCACGATTCAGACTGATATTCCGGTAATGCCCGGTACAGGGGCCAAATTTGCAAAATTGCTTTCTGCCGATTTTGAAAATAAATCGAACGGGCAACGTGTCTATGCAAAAATTACGCTTACCGATAATAAAGAGTCTGCATTTGAGATTTGTCACCTGGTATCGGTAAGCGGTGATGTGTTGAAAGTCATTCGTGGGCAGGAAGGAACAACCGCGAAAGGTTGGTCCCTTAATGACGTTGTGGCTAACTTTGCCACGCGTGGTTCGGAAAACCATTTCGTACAGATAGCGCAGCTTCAGAGTGGTCATTATATTGCGGGAGTTGCTGGCGGCACTGCAAACGCGCTGACTCTGGAGCTTCCCGCGACGTTTTTTGTTAATGGAGGTACAGACTGGACGCTACGAACCCCGATTATCGTTTTCCCCGTTCAGAACAATACCAATGCCGCGACACTTCAATTAACACTGGGCGGAAAGGTTCTTGGTACGTTTCCACTTTATAAGGGGAACAAGTCCGAGCTGGTAGCGAATGATATCATTAAGGGTATTCCTTTGATTTGCCTTCTTGATAGCGAGAAAAGCTATTTCAGTGTTATAAATCCTGGAAATATCTATTCAGATTTTGATCTGCGATATGTAAAAAAATCTGGTGATTTGATGACCGGGGAGCTGAAAATCCGTGGTGTTAATGCGCTGAGGATTTTCAACGATGCTTTTGGCCTGATTTTTCGTCGTTCGGAAGAGAGCCTGCATCTCATTCCCACCCAGGAAAACCAGGGTGAAGACGGCGATATTGGCCCACTGCGACCGTTCAGCATTAACCTGCGGACGGGTGAAATATCCATGTCGCATAAAGTGTCT
>NZ_VNXM01000014.1:0-323 GCF_009820205.1 Escherichia sp. HH26CH | reverse complement strand
CCGGGTGTGTAAGCGCAGCGATGCGTTGAGCTAACCGGTACTAATGAACCGTGAGGCTTAACCTTACAACGCCGAAGATGTTTTGGCGGATTGAGAGAATTTCAGCTTGGATCCAGAGTCCGAAGGATTTTGCGCTGAGACAAGGCGGCAAATGAAGCGAAGGAAGGAGCATACTGAAGTATGTGACTGATTTTCGCGAATGCAGCCAACGCAGTATCAGCACAAAAGACACAGGACAGAGCACAGGAATTTGCCTGGCGGCCTTAGCGCGGTGGTCCCACCTGACCCCATGCCGAACTCAGAAGTGAAACGCCGTAGCGCCG